>JAMPGV010000016.1 GCA_023663735.1 Muribaculum sp.
CTGCCATGATGCCCAAATCATTATATAAATTATCTGTTAGAACATTGTCTATCGTTACAATATCCAGCGTATCTTCTGTTGCGTCCGTATCCTCTGGGTGTAATGTCTTATACAGCGCAAGCAAATTCTTTTTATCTTGGAAAAGGTCTAAAAACACACTGTTTTTTGCGGTACGCTTTGCCTTGACTTCCTGTGTCCGCTTTGTATCGTCCTGCACCTTATCACCTCGGTTTCCTAAAATCTGTGACAGAAGATAGTATAGATTGCTCCCTGTCACACCCTAATTATACAGAAAAATGTTCGTGTTTACAATAAAATTCGCATTAAAGACAAAACAATTCATTCCGTAGAACCGGATACGCAAACTGGCATGGTAAAAAAGTTCTGTTTTGGCTCTTTTTATAAAGCCATTTTCCCTATACACTGTCAATATCCCGCTGAGAGAAGTTTGCGTCCGCGCCGCACCGCAAACTAGGAGCCGGACAAGGCGGCGCAGAAATGAGGAGTATACAATGAGAAAAAAGAGTTATGGCATGTTGATCGCAGGACTGATCCTTCTGCTTCTTTCCATCGTCTGCACGATTTTGTGGACTTATCCGAGATATCAGGCCGGAGAGGAGCGCCCTTATGCCTACAGTCTGATCGCCCTGTTTGCGGCCGTCATGCTGACCCTGCGCGGCCTGTATCTGACGCTGGTCGGCTCTGCCGCCTCCCGGAAAGCAGACCTGCGGCGTCTGGCACAGGCGGGTCTTTTGGCCGCCCTGTGCTACATCGGTTTCGCCTTCTTTAAAATCGACATTCCCGTGGGGACGGAGAAGACTTCCTTCCACTTCGGCAATGTGTTCTGCGTGCTGGCCGCTCTGCTGGTGGGCGGTTACTGGGGCGGTCTGGCGGGCGCCATAGGCATGACCATCGGCGATCTGACCACCGCCTACGTCACTAGCGCCCCCAAAACATTCTTCTTAAAACTGTGCATCGGCTTGATCGTCGGTCTGGTGGCGCACAAAATTTTCAAATTAAGCCGCACCCACTCCCCGAAATATGTGATGGGCGTCACGATTCTGGCGAGCGTCTGCGGCATGGGATTTAACGTTGTGGCCGATCCTCTGACCGGGTATTTTTACAAGACCTATCTGCTGGGCGTGCCGCAGGAACTGTCCAAAGCGCTGTCCAAAATGGGCGCTGTGACCACCTTTGTGAACGCCGTGGTAGCGGTGGCGGCGGCCTCCGTGTTCTATCTGGCGCTTCGTCCCGCCCTCAAAAAATCCGGCCTGTTCATACAGCTGGACGCAGAAAAGCCCACCATGTAAAACAGACCGGATGCTTCATCCGTCACTCGGCAAAATGCACCTCGATACTGCCCGCGGCACATTCCAGCTCCATCCCGGCAGAGGCATTGTTGTCGATATCCTTCGTCCGGCTCAGACCGCTGAAGGAAGTGCTGCCGATGCGGATATCGCCCATTGCAACCGAAACCGTATAGTTATAGTCCGTTTCCGCTCCGCCCATCCGGAACACCACACTGCCCGCGGCGCACTCCACATCCGCAAATTCCCGGATGCCGCCGCTGACCTCCAGAGAACCCGCTCCGACCTCGGCGTCCAGTCTGCCCACGTCCAGATCGTCCAGCGTAATCGCTCCGGCGCCCAGCTCGATATCCAGCTCGGACGCCGTCAGCGTACTCTTTCCACGCAGTTCTCCGGCTCCCAGCACCATCTCAACCTCGTCGAACGTATACCCTGCCGGAATTGCCAGCAGGAGCGTACAGTCGGAACCCGTTTCCTGTGATTTCCGGATGCACTTCAAATGAAGCGTTCCGTCGCTCACATAGCCCTGATAGGATTTGGCTTTCTTCACGCTCACATGGAAGTCTTCATCCTCGGAGTCCTCCAAGACCACAGTACAGCCTCCCGCCTCGATTTCCAGTTCTCTGACCGCCGACACGTCAGGGTCGAAAACCTGTTCCGCATCTCCGCTCAGCACGTCATATCCCGCCGCAAAGTTCCCTTTTAATTCATCTTCCAGCGAAAAGCGCACACCGCTGTCGAGCCGATCCAGATCTCCCAGTTTGGAGAGAATATCCTCCTCCAGATCCCCGTCCAGACGGATGGAGTTCCTAAGCTGCGAAAACGTAATCGGCCCTTGAACCGCTCCCGCCGCAAGACTCATCCCCATTCCGCCCACGATCATCACAAGCGCCAGAATTCCACAGATTTTCATAAACTTTTTCATGCTGCCGCCCTCCTACCGAATTTAGAAGCCAAATATTTGCAAAGACTGCTCAGACCGCTGAAAATCGCCGGTGTGACAATTCCGGCCAGCGCCACGGTCAGCATGAGGAAAAGGATGCCCAAGCCGCCGCAGACCAGCCCGCCGCCCATCAGCGCAACCCCCACAAGCGGCGTCTCGATCAGACACATACATCCCACAACAATCAAAACTACCAACACGACAAGCAGAACAAACGAAGCCAGACCGATGGCCAAAATGACGGAAAACCATCCCACAAGAGCGCCGATCACCGCACTCCCCAGCGCGGACACCAGCCCGGCAAGGATCGGAATCAGGAAAATCGCCCCTATGATGCAGAGTACCAGCTGCCAAGTGGGCATCTCGCCCGGTTTTTTGAACTTCGACGCGTCTTCTCGGAATTTTCCCTGTGATTTTTCATCGGATTGTCCTGATGATTGTCCCGCATTTTCCTGCTCCTGCGTCCCGGCGTTCTGGTATTTGATCACGGGATGATCCATGCGGTTTTTCTGCAAATCCTCCTCCCGGTATCCGTTCCCGGCCAGCCCCCGCTTGATATTCTCGGCGACTCTGGCCGGATTTCCCAATGCCTCCAGCACATCCTGCTCGTTCTCAGCTCCCGCATCCTCAAAATAGTCGTTATAATACCGCAGGGCCGCATCCCGTTCCGCCTGTGGAATCCCCTGCAGCAGCCTCTCCAGCTGTCTTATAAACTCCGCTCTGTCCATATTTCCCTCTCATTCCGCCGTTCATACGGCACCCTTTCCTGAATCTTTGCACTTCCCCGCAGACTCCGTCCTGCCCTCAAACAAGCTCGTCACCTTTTCCGCATATTGTCTCCATTCGCTCTCATAGAGCTGCAGCTGCGCCCAACCCCTGCTGGTCACCTTATAATACCGCCTGTTGCGCCCCGCGCACTCCATGTCATACACGATCAGACACTCATCCTTCTGGAGCCTCCGAAGCACCGGATAGAGCGTGGATTCCGACAGATCAATGACCCGTCGGACGTCCTGTGTGATCTTGTATCCATAAGTCCCCTCCGGTTCCTTGGACACTACGGCCAGCACAATCGCATCTAAGAGAGCCGCACCCGTATTAAATACCATTTTTATACCCCCGCATATCGCAGGTCTACCTGCGATACTACAGTCTGATAGACTGCAGCATTTTCCGCAGTCCGTCCTAAAATCCCGTCTGTACTCTTGAATTTATAATATTATATGTTGTATAATATTATAGACAATAATAATATATAGCATCTCATAGAAAATGTCAAGGACAAAACGTCCTTGACATCAAAAGTGGAACATATTCGATTCTGTCTACCAATTCTCATCCAGATAAAGCTGTACGCGGTTTTGGATGATGACGGCCACAGCATCAGCCGATTTCCGGTTCTGGAAAAACGCCTCCGCTTCCTCAAAGATGATGCGGGAGATTGCGGCGTCTTTGGAAGTGTCAAACTGCGCCGTCTCCAGCAAAGAAATCACCAACGCGGCCTCATCCTCCGTCACCGCATGATATTCATATTCTTTCCCATTATAGATCACCGTGCCGTATTTGGGCAAAGACCTGCCGCTTGTATCCGACAGGATATCGCCGTTGGAATCCCTAAGATATTCCACCGCGGTCATTCTTTGCCGTAAAGCCTCTTTCCGACAGGGAAAACCATCTTTCTGCCATTCCCCGTCCTCCGCATTGGCCAAAAACTCAATGAACTTCCAGGCTTCTTCTTTATGTTTGCTTTTAGAAGCGATTGCACAGGCATTGAAAGTAACAAGTTCACAGCCGTTGCTTCCGTCTGCAGTCGGATATCCGATAAAAGTTACGCCGCCGTACTGCTCGTCATACAGCTGGATATCCTGATAAGCCGAAACTGACACCAAACTAAGCAGCAGTCCGCCTTCCCGCATCTTCTCGCTGTCAACCGTCGAATAATCATATGTCACACTGTCTGGAGAGGGATACCTGCCGGCAAATAGGAGCATCTTCTTAAATTTGTCACAATCAAAATCCGCTCTGCCGCTTGTCCAGTCAATGAAATCTCTGTATCCGAATTTCAGACAGGTTCTTAAGATGGACTGATTGTTGGGAAAAGACTCCGGCTGCATATCCGGATTTTGATCTATGATTTCTGCCATTTCCTCAAAAGTCCATCCGATCTCCTCACCCACAAAATCGGTTCTTCCGATCAGCGTTGACAGTCTGACCGTGGCCGGGATCGCTGTCAAAATACCGTCAAAGGTATAATTTGCAAGAACATTCTCCAGAAAATCCTCTTTGTCTAACACCGGGCTTTGTGCCAGATAAGGGTCTAAGTCTTCAAACACTCCGTTTCCCGCAAGAGCCTCTGCATTCAGATTCCATAAAGCCAAGAGATCCGGGCAGTTTTCCTCCGAGATGATATCCAGATTCAGATTCTGCAGCGCTTCCTCGTCAGAGAGATAGACCTCTCCGCCGTCGGTATAATTTCGGATCGTGATATGACAGGTATCGCTCTGTCTGTTAAACGCAGCTGCCGCTGCTTGTAAATCTCCTCCTGCGTCTAAGGCCCCCAGCACAAGCTCCGTTTTCTCAGGGAGCGCGGAGGCGTCCGTCTTCGCAAGAACCGCCATCTCCGCGGAGGCTCTGCCCAATCCGCTTCTGGTGAACACTTTGATCGTCCCATCTTCATCACAGAAAAAAGCCCCCATCGGATTTACGCTGATTCCGCAGTCCGCCCAATCCAGAAGTTTTTCCGCGGACTCTGCCGCCAACTGATAGCCGTACAGGCTGCCTCCGTCGTTTAGCAGAAAATCACAGTCGCTTCCGGCAATGAGATTATACTGCATACTGACCGGAACGTTTTGATAAATCCGATCGTCCAGCTTTCCCGACTCAAAATCAACGGAAGCGAGCGATGTGCCGTCCGCCAGAAGCCGCCCGCTTTGGTAACTCACATAAACTCTCCCGTCCTTTCCCACGCCGATGCTGTCCACATGACTGTCCTTCAGCGCAATTTCCCCTGACAGGGTCCCATCCGCGTTCATCAAGGCGATCGTATTATTTTGCAGCACGATATACATCCGGTTCTGGCAATCCACGGCAAACATCTGGGATAATCTCGCGCCGAATGCGGAAAGGTCCACCTGCATCTGTAGTTCTCCCTGCCCGTCAAACACAAGAATCCTGCCATATGGCTCTGATAAAACCGAATCGGAGACATACACCCTTCCGTCTTCCGCCACCCGGATATCATAGGTAAATCCGGCCTCGGCGCTCAGCAGCATTTTTCTTGTCTCCCGCTGCTCCGTCAGGGAATATTCGCACAAGAAGCGTTTGACCGCAGAAGAATCCGCTTCTGTCTTGGTATAATAGAGAAAATCTCCTATGATTCTGGAGTCTGCTACATTGGCAGCCTCGGCGCCAAAGAGTTCCACATATTCCGGAACATAGACATATTGCGTCTCCTGCTCCTTGCCATCGCTCTCCTCCGCCACAAGATCGTCCCCCGCCTTTGCGCAGGCGCAAAAAAGCAAACAGAACGCCAGCAGGACCGGGAGGATCTTCCTATTCGGTTTCTGATTTCTGTCGTTCATATCGTTTCCTCGTCAGCTTCACGCTTATTGGCATATCATTACACAATCCGGATTCCGAAAAACAGGGAAGACGTTCCACACATCTTCCCTGTCCGCTTCTAGTGTCAGTCAAAAACCGCGTCTGCGCTGCGCCTCTTCCTTAAAACTCTGGATCAGGCTTGCGGCGTCATTCCAAGTCCCCTCGCCGACAATCTGCATGGGTTTGCCGACAATCTTGAATTTCACGGTCTTTGTGCCGCTGTAATCGTTGATGCCCATGAGAACCGCCGTGGCGGTGCCTTTTTTGACATTGTTGGTGTAGGAGGCAATCACATAATCCGTTCCCAGCACAAGCGTCTTGGTGTAAGGCTTCTTGTTCTCATCTTTCAATTTGATGGTAACGGTCAAGTCGCTTGCCTGCAGCGAAACGGGCTTGCCGGTGTAGGTCTTGGTGATGGCCTTTTTGCCTTCCTTTGCAAGCACTGCCTTCGCACCGGCGATGTTCGTTCCCACCGTAACCTCCAGCCGCTTAGTCTGTCCTGTGAGATTTACGGTATCTTTGGCCACCGCCGTCACATAAATCTTGCCCGCAGCCAGCTTTTCCCCGGCGTCGTAGAGCGTTGTTCCGTCCTCCTTGTAGACCTGCAGCGTGTACTGTGAGGCCTTGAGCGCGGTTCCGTCCTTGTCAAGCACTGTCGCCGTCACTTTGCCGGCCTTTAAGTTCGTATACGCTTTAACCGCCTGAATCTCCAGTCCGGCCAGATCAAGCTGTCCGATGGTATACGTTGCGCCGGTGTATTTCTTGGCATAATTGCCTTTTCCGGTAATCGTAATCTTCGCAGGGGCAGACTCTCCCGCCACCTTCTTGTTGAGCGTGTACTTTGCGGTGTAATCCGTACCGTTTCTGAGTTTACGGCCGTCGTAGGTCACGGTGATGGACGCCGGAGCCGCACCCTTTACGGCATAGACGCCGGGCTGAACTTCCACTTTGAGCTTCTCCGCATTCTTCGAGAGATCCACCGCCGTAATCTTGAAGGTCTTCTTCACCTTGGTGGCATTGCCCTTCGCGTCCTTCTCACCTGTGATCAGAATCGTCGCGGTACCCTTGTTCACATTGTTGGAGAGCGCCACATTGGCCGCGATGGGATCGCCCTCCGCCGTCTTGTAGCATTTAGATACCGGATCATACTGATACTCCGTGGAGGTTCTGTCCTTTAAGGTCAGCGTGAAATTGGGATACTGCGCCTCGCCCGTATAGGTCACTGCATCAATCTTGGCAAGCTTGGAGGATTTTAGGTTCAACAGTCCCTCCGTCACCGTGTCCACTTCCACAATCTGAAAGGTCTTGGAAAGATCTTTGCCCGCATAGTTGCCCTTTCCGGTCACGGTCACCGTCGCGTCCCCGGGCTTGGTATTATTTTTATAACTCACGGTATAATCGACGCCCTGCGTCAGCAGTTTCCCATTGTCGATATCGTAATCCGCCACGCCGATGTTCGGCAAGATCTTGGCTCCCGTATACGCATAGGACTTCTCCAGCCCGATGATGTGAATGCCCTCTTTGCTCGCGAAAACGCCTGTCACGCCATAGACTGCTTTCAGGGTCACGTCCTGCGTCACCGTGTAGGGCATCGTCACCTTTTCGCCGTTCACGCTCCAATATTTGAAGACATAGCCGGACTTCTCGCACTCGCCGGGATCAATGGTCTTGCCGGACTCGATCAGCCGCTCTTTTCCGCCGCCGTCAACCAGCGTTCCGCCGTCCGTATCCAGCGTCACGGTGTAATAAACCGTCTGGTCGCCCTCGGCCGCATACAGCGCTTTCAGCGTAATTGTATTGTTCTGATCCGCATCCGCGGGATTGACCGTGTAAACCGCTGTAATCAGCTCGCCCGTACCCCCGATGCTCCAGCCCGTGAACTTCTGTCCGGCCGCCGGCGTACAAGCGCCCAGCGTCACGTTCTGCCCCGCTGTGACGGTGACGCTCTCCTGCGTTCCCGCGGGCAGCGTTCCGCCGTTTGCATCATACTTCAGCGTGTAGGGAATCGCCTCGTAGACCGCCTCGAGCAGAATCACGCCGTCCAGCGCATCCTCAGCGCTGACGGTATAGGAATCTTCCTTGCGCGTAGCGCCGCCGTCCGTCGTCCAGCCTTTGAAGAGATATCCTGCCGGAGGCATGCAGACGGGCAGTTCCACCACGTCTCCCTCCTTGAAGACTCCGCCCTCGATCGATCCCTCCGCGGTTCCTGCGCCAATCCGATACAGAACCGTGTATTGATGTTCGGTGAAGTTCAGATTAAAATATACGACGCCTCTTTCTCCCTCGGCGTACAAATAATACGTTCCCGCCTCATTTACTTCAAACGTCTTAGCGGTCCGCTTCTTCCCAATGTCTTTCAGCGATATCCGCCCAGCCTCCGCAAGAGAACCGTCCGCCGCCCGCTTGGCAAGCACCAGATCATATTGTTTATTCTGATCCGGCGCTTTGGTCAAAGCCAGCTCCGCTTTCAAAATACCGGGGCCGCCCGCCGTGAACTCAATGGTCTTCAGCAGTCCGTCCTCATTGCCTTCGATGTTCTTGTCCGTCAGGCGCACGCCGTTGGTGAAAAGCCCCATGGCATCGCCGTTATTGGCATCCGCTTTGACAGTCATATAATATTTCGGGTTTTCCTGTCCCTCGGAACCGACGCCGCCAGCCAGCGCATGAATCGTAAAGCCGCCCACGGGCGTCGGCTCCGTAATGTTCACCTCCGACTTGCCGTTCAGATAATCGGCGAAATCTTTGGACACATCCAGCGAATGTTTCACGTCATCCACCGCATTCCAGTGTGCATAGACGGTGAAATCGCCGTTCATCCGCGAACCGTCCACCTTGTCGATATAATTGCCGCCCTCCAGCGCGTCGTACCAGCCCGTGAACGCATAGCCGGCCCGCGTGGTACGCTGGGTGATCTCATAAATCTGCTTGGTCGAGATCCAGACCGTCGCCACGGCGCTGCCGCCGTTGGAATTGAAAATCAGCCGATAGGTTGTCACAACCTCCGTATCATCCTCCGCCCAATCCGCATACAGGGTGGCGTTGCCGTTTACCACATAGGGATACGACACCGCCTGCGTGCAGGACGCATCTTTGTATAATCCGCTCAACACATAGCCGCTTCTCGTGAAAGAGACGGGCGCTAACGCCGACGGGGAGGCATAGGACGTCCCCTCCAGCACCTGCCGGGTCATCGCCTCAGGCGCGTCTTCATAATTGTATTCAAACGAAAGGGTGCAGACCTCCGCCGCCGTCCCCCCGTTTGCCACCGACAAATAGAACAGATTGATGGAATCCCCCTTGGTGATCTCATGGGAACCGCCCGCAAGCTCCACGGTCACCGTACCACCGGCGCCCGTCGTATAATTCTTCCCGTCCACCTTCACCGTCTTGCCGCTCTCCGTGGAGGCGAAGGCCATGAACAGCTTGGCTCCGTCGTTACAGGAGAAACCAATCTTCGTCTTCGACTCCATTTTCAGGCATTCTTCATATTTCACGCCGTTGACCATGGTGGAACCCTTGGAATTGGCATAGCTTCCGGTCACCGTGAAGAAATTGGATGCATCGTTCTCCTGTAAGCCTTCAAAGGTGAGGATATAATCGCCCGCCGCCGTGATATTCTGGTCGCCGGTGTTTCCGCCTGTGCCGGAAGAACCTGCCGGAATCACGGCGACGTCGATGGAATCACACCGGATGCAGCGACGGCTCTTCTGTCCCGGTTCCTCCTCGGTGGCCTCCTTATCGACCGTCCAGCTGCCATAAGAATGACCGAGCGCCGAAACCGCCTCCTGTTTGGACTGCTGGTCGCAGGTACCGACGGTCCCCGCACAGGTGAAGTAATTCATTCCCTCCTCCACACAGGTGGGCGCTACGCATTTCGAGGGATCCAGAACCCATTTGTGGTAATGTTTGCCCTCTTCCACCGGCTCGATGGTCAGAGAACTGATGGTGACGTCTTTGAACGTGGCGAGCGTCTTCGCGTCACCGGGCTGAAAGTTCACCGCATGTATCATATAAGTGCCTTCCGGCAGCTCCGCCACGCTTCCGTCTCCGGTCAGCAGATTCTCACCCGCCTCGTTTACCAGCACGCCGGGTTCTCCGCTGTAGGACACCTCCAGATTGAATGCCCCCCCGACCCGGAACGCATATGCACTTTTGGTCATCTTGCCGGGCGCAAGGGTCTGCTTCACTGCAAGATCGATGTCGTTGACCTCCGCGCCGCGCTGGGCAATGACGGAGTATTCGCCCGCCGTCACGTCCGCGGGCTGCTTGGGTCTGCGCGCCTGTGTCCCGGTCTGGGAGGCGATCACCTTCCTAAGCTCCGTAAAGTCTGTCTCCAGCTGATAATGATTGCCCGGAATATAGGAGAGCGCGGGATCCGTGTCGAATTTGTCATACTTGATCCCTGCCGCCTGATACTGGCAGTTGT
The DNA here is from genome assembly GCA_023663735.1 of Muribaculum sp. Lineage (GTDB taxonomy): Bacteria > Bacillota > Clostridia > Lachnospirales > Lachnospiraceae > Acetatifactor. The sequence continues at coordinate 10,277 of JAMPGV010000016.1, forward strand.
TCGGTACATACTGTGATTTATCCATCACAATGGTTCCCGCCGATCCCTTGTTCCAGATCACGCCGGCAATGGAGTCGTGATAGCTCTTGATTGCGCCGCCCTCCACAGCCTGCGGGCTTTTGCACATGTAGAACAGATTGTATTCCGAGAAGATATATGCGTCCGCCCGGGTATTCTGGGCGTAGTCGGTCTGCATATCCACAACATTATTGTACATATGGATATTGGCATTGCGTGCAAGAGGCCCTCTCGCTTTACAGCGGTTCCAATGATTGTGATGATACGATATATTATACTGAATCGTTTTGTCACTCGCACCTACCAGATTCGTCTTGTGGCAGCCCTCAAAATAGTTGTAGCTGCAGGTAAAATACTGCCCCCGCTTAAAGTCCACCGAACCGTCTCCCTCGCTCTTATCCGACTCCGCAGGGCTTCCGATGACGGGCGCGTAAAACTCGTTGTGGTGAACCCAGCACCGCTCCACGCTGGAATTAATGGTTGCAGAGGTCTTATCCTCCGACTGCTGACCCTCCATGCCGACGGCATCCTCGGGCGTATTGATAAAGGTCAGATTGCGCACCTCAAAACTTTTCCCGAGTTCCGGCGCAGAACCTTCTGCGATATAGTGGAATCCCCAGCCGTCAATGGTGGCGTCATATCCGATTCCCTCCAGCGTGACGTCCTTGCCGGACTGGATGCGGGCCATATGGCCGTTATCTTTTTTAGAACCGCCGTTATTCACAGACGCATAATCCGTAAGGCCGTCAATCTTTCCATCCTTAGAAGCATCGCAGACTCCATTGTCATCATATTCCGTCTCCGACACCGTTCCCACGAACCGAACCACCAGAGGCTTCCCGGCTTTGGCAAGCGCCTTGATGATCCCCTGATTGGTGTTGGCCGTCCCGCCGTTACTGGTCTTCCCGCCGCTCGCCTCCTGACCCACGGAATTTAAGATGTTGCCGATTCCTCTTACGGTGATGCCGCCGCAGGTGAGCGACACGCTGTTCTTATTGGCGTCCGTCACATAGAGGATCACCGCATTGTCTTTGAGCGTGCCGTCGTTCTTGTATGCGCCCACGCCGCCGTTCGGATCGTTAAAATGCGCATATCCCGAGCGGTCATACGCATAGACCTTGATCCCTTCCTTGGTGAGGGTGTTGGCACCCACTTTCACCGTAAGGGTATAAGTACCCGCCCGAAGTCCCGGGATATCAATGCGGACGCCGTCCCCGCTGTCGCGCACCAGATAGGTCAGATCGTCTCCCGTGAGGCTCCCGCTCATCTCACCCGAATAGCTGACCGCCGTGACGTCGGCGTCCTTCACCCCGGCGATCTCCGCATAGATGCTCTCGTTCCAGCCTCCCACATTGGAGAAATCCGATACCGCCAGCGGCACCGCCGTGCCGAGGGGCGAAACGTACTCTGAAGGGATGCTTTCCCCGTCCTGCGTTCCCCAGAAGGCCGCCTCATCCGATCCGCTTCCGACCGTCTGGTCAGCGGCTGCGGTCTCGTCAGACGGCGATTCCGTTTCCGACAGAATTCCCCATCCGGCCTCCGCAGCATACACCGGCGTACTCTGCAGTACGGGCGACAAAAGCATGGCCGCACTCAAGAGTACAGCCGTCAGCCTGTTACTCATGTTCGTTGTGTTCTTCATTGCTCTCCCTCTTTCACCAGTCGATTGGGCCGACAAGGCCTCCGGACATCGGCTTCCACACATGCCGCCCGGTTCCCGCAACCCTGTAAACATCGTCAGAATGTAGGTAAAATACCAACATCTCCCGATTATCATTTTATAATAAATAAAGGCGGACAACAACCTCTATTTTCGCAAAACGGGCGGGAATAAACGCCAAAATTTCATACAAAAATTTGGTCACTTTTTACTCCCGCCCGTCATACTACCGCTCCATCTTCCAGAAGAATGCGCTGTAGGCCGGCAGCACGCTGCCGCCGCCGAAATCATGAAGCTCTCCCGTGATCAGATCCTCCGCCTGTCCGCAGCCAGCGTCAAAATGAGCCGTAAAGTCCTGACCATCCGCATTAATCGCCACCAGAACCCGCTCTTTATCCGTCTTTCGTTCAAAAATGCACTGTTTGTTGGTGAGCAGGACGGAACGGAAATTTCCGTAATTGAGCGCGTCAGAATGCTTCTTGGCCTCCGCAAGCCTGCTGATCCAGCCACACAATTCGTTCCAGACAGGCGCTTCCAGACAGGGCCGCAGCGCCGGATCCCCCTGATGCTTCTCCGCCTTCTCCCCCCATTCGCTTCCATAATAAATGCAGGGAATGCCGGGCATTCCGAACATCAGCGCATAAATCAAGGGCAGATGCTTTTCATTGGTCAGGATGCTGGCCACGCGGGTCACATCATGGTTGTCCACAAAGGAAAGCATGTGCTTGCCCTTGTAGAGCGTCCAGTTCTCCGGCCCGAACTGGCGCAGCAGGGAATGGACGATCTCAAACAGGTTCATGCTGTTAAAACTGCTGTAAAGCCCTTTATAACACTCGTAATTGGTCGCCGAATGCAGCATGGCGTCATTGACCAGCCGGTTGTAATCTCCATGCAGCATCTCTCCCAGCAGATAAAAGTCCTCCTTAAGCCCCGCCGTGTACTCCCGCAGCCTTCTCACAAATCCCTCGTCCAGACTGTAGGCCACGTCCAGCCGCAGCCCGTCGATATCGAACTCCTCCACCCAATATTTCACGCTCTCCAGAAGATAATTGACCACCTCTTCGTTGCGCAGATTGAGTTTCACCAGATCATAGTTCCCCTCCCAGCCTTCGTACCAGAGTCCATCGTTATAATTGGAATTTCCGCCGAAATCAATGCGGTAAAACCAGCCGGTATAACGGGAATGCTCCCGGTTCTGCACCACGTCCATAAACGGTCCGAATCCTCTGCCCACATGGTTGAACACACCATCCAGCACCACCCGGATCCCGGTCTCATGCAGCGCGCCGCACACTTCGCGGAAATCCTCGTTCGTCCCCAAACGCACATCCAACTTGCGGTAATCTCGGGTGTTGTAGCCGTGGGTATCCGATTCAAAGACCGGGGAAAAGTACACCGCGTCAATTCCCAGCTTCCGCATATGGGGAATCCACTCCTTCACCTTCAAAATCCGATGCGCAGGCACCCCGTCATTTTCAAAAGGAGCGCCGCAAAAGCCCAGCGGATAGATCTGATAGAACACACTTTCATAAGCCCACATTTTATTTTCCTCCCATTTTTTCTTTCAGGCGTTTGCGAAACTATAATTTGCACAATGACTCTTTACAGAAACAAGAATTTCGCAAATGCCTATTTTCTTCTTTTTCGGTTTCCCTCCGATGTACTGTTTTTCGGCATTCGGTTTTTCCGTCTTGCAAAAATCCTGCAAAAATTACCGACATGCTTACCGGGGCGTTTCTGTTACATTTTTACTGGGGATTTGCACGGAATCCACAGAATCCACATAGTTATCCACAGCCTAACACCCATGTCATTTTACCATGTTTTTCATGTCATTTCCACTATTTTGATGTCGTTTCCGTCAAAATTAGAGCCAATCGTTCCAAAAATGTTCCACCCGTTTTGCAACGCTGTCCACATCCACCCTCTCGAAATCTTCCCATCCTCTGGGAAAGAGCCGCCGATTGGACATCTGCAGGAACCGCTCGTCCAGAAGCGCCACAATTCCCACGTCCTCCTCCGTGCGGATCACCCGCCCCGCGGCCTGCAGCACCTTATTCATCCCCGGATAGCGGTACGCGTAATCAAAACCGTTCTGGCTCTTGCCGTCAAAATAGTTCTTCAGGATCTCCCGCTCGACGCAGACCTGCGGAAGTCCGGTTCCCACAATCACCACGCCGATCAGGCTGTCCTTTTTCAGGTCGATCCCCTCCCCGAAAATCCCGCCCAGCACACAGAATGCGATCAACGTATGATCCAGCTCCTCAATCTCCATGTGGATCATCTGCTGCAGATCCGGCCCGCCTTCCCCGCGGAAACGCCCCAGAAAGGCCTCCCGCTCCTCCTCGCTCATGAATTCCTGCTGTAGGATACACTCTTTCTCCTCGTCGGCATAGCGCTCCTCATACAACGTATAGAGCCTCTGCATAAAGCTGTAGGAAGGGCAGAATACCATATAATTACCGTGGCGGTTCCGCACGATCTCGTCGATATAGCGCACGATCCGGTCATACTCCTCGTCGGAACGCCGCGAATACTTGCTGGTCACGTCATTTGCGATAAATAACGCACGCTTTTCATGCCGGAAAACCGACTCCGCATAGACTTCATAGTCCTCCGCATCCCCGCCCAGCAGTTCTTTATAATATTGAATCGGAAGAAGCGTCGCCGAAAACAAAATGCTGCTGCGCCCCCGCCCCATACATTCCTTGAGATTCTCTCTGGGATTGACGCAGAAGAGTTTGAGCAGGAATTCCCCGTCCTCCTGCATCTGCGTATACTTCACATAATGATCGTCCACCCGTTCATAAATCGTCAGAAAATGCGAAATTTCAAAATAGAAATCCAGTATGCTCTCCCGCACGGGCAGCACACCCTCCTCCTGCTCCTCCAGATAATCCGACATGGCGCTATAGAGGCGCGCCAAGGCGTTTACGAAATCCTCGATACTTTCCACCAACCGATAGCTCTCGCACTCGCGCTTTAACTTCAGCAATTCCTTGTTGCAGCGCTCCAGACGCTGCTGGATTTTCTCCCCATAACCTTGGCGCAGGAGGACGGAACGCCCCGCCTGACGTCCGCCGCAGCTTCTCTCGGCGGATGCGGACTCCATATGCGGATCGTCCTCTATTGTTTCATCGGACAGATCTTCACAAATTCCGGTTCCGCCAAGTTCCGCCACTGATGTCATTTCCTCGATTTTCCCGCCGACTGACACGCCTGTCATTTCCAGTGTCATCTGGCCGGATACCTGATTCCTACGGTTTTTCTCTTCCATCTCCGACATGATCGTCTTTTGAATTTCCCGCTTTAACGACAGAAAGTCCTCCTTCACAAGCGCGGCGCTGTACATCTCCCTTCCCCGCTCCAAAAGATTGTGCGCCTCGTCAATCAGAAAGAGATAATCGCCTCCCGCGCTTTCCGCAAAAAAGCGCTTTAGATATACATGCGGATCAAAAAGATAATTGTAGTCTCCGATGATCGCGTCCGCAAAGAGACTCATGTCCAGACAAAACTCAAACGGACACACCCGATGTTTCACCGCATACGTTTCTATGACTTCCCGGCTGAAACGCTCCTCCGAGGTGAGCAGGTCATAGACCGCCTCATTGATCCGGTCGTAATGCCCCTTCGCATACGGACAGCTCTGGGGATTGCAGTCCGGCCGCTCCAGAAAACAGATCTTCTCCTTGGCTGTGAGCGTGACGCTCTTGAAACGAAGCCCCCGTTCTCTGAGCAGCTGCACGGTATCGTCCGCCACCGTGCGCGTAATGGTTTTGGCTGTGAGATAAAAAATTCTCTCCCCCATCCCCCTGCCCATGGCCTTGACCGCGGGAAACAGGGTGGAAATCGTCTTGCCCACCCCCGTGGGCGCCTCCAGAAAAAGCTTCCTCCCATGATAGATCGTCCGGTAAACATGGGACACCAACTCCCTCTGCCCCTTCCGGTATGGGAACGGAAATTCCAGATCCCCGATCGACTGCTGGCGGATCTGCTTCCACTGCCAAGTATAATCCGCCCATTTCCGGTACTCTCCTATCAGCCCTTCAAACCACCGTTCCAACTGGCCAAAGGTATAATCCTCATAAAAATAGCGGATCGCTTCCGTCTCCAGATTGCAATAGGTCATACGGATGCGGATCTCTTTCAGCTCTTTCCGCAGACAATAAAAGTACGCATAACATTTGGCCTGCGCCACATGCAGCATCTCCGGCTCTCTCATGCGGGCAAGATCGCGGTAAGTTCCCTTGATTTCATCTATGGTGACTCCCTCGGCGTTCTCTATGATTCCGTCCGCCCGTCCTTCCACCGTCAGCGTGTACTGTTTTGTGGGAAGCGTATAGCGCAGGGACACCTCCGCCTGATAATCCGCTCTCATCCTGCGCTGAATCATGCGGTGAATGCGTCCGCCCTCCTGCATGGCGTTCTCGGGAGAACCATGCCGCCTGTTATCAATATCTCCGTGCCGAAGGACGAACTCCACCAATCCCCGCACAGAAATGCGCACCTCGCCGGGCGTCTGCTCTGTCCGGGTATTCTCATTATCCGCCTTTTTTAACTCAATCTGTGTCTGTTCCACGTGTCTCTCCGCCCGTCCGCAGCTGTATCTGCACCGCCTGACGCCGCCCGCCGTTTTACTCTCTTTATATAGTACTCTCTCTTATACTATTCCCTTCTATAGTACCCCCTTGCAGCTTTCGCGTCAAATTCTATTCGTCATTGTATCCGCTCCGGCTCCCCATTCCTGTCTCCGCCGCGCCGTTTTCTCAGTCCCGTCCGCTCAATTCTCCTGAAATTCCGGCATATATTCCCTGAAATACAGCGGCAGCATTCCCGTCTGCAGCTTGCCGTTTTGCCGCTCTTCAATGGCAATGCTCTTGCAGAAATGCCGAAACAACATCCGGTATCTGTTCTCGTCCGCGGAGAGAACCGGATCCTCCGAAAGCAGTTCCGCCCCACGCAGCAGATACCATTGTTCCGAGGCCGGATGGACGCCGAACCACCCCCGCCCCACATCGTGCAGCACAAAGTTCTCCTCCGGAAAGCGATCTGCAAAATGCGGCATCAGAAAACTCAACACATTGCTCTTCGGCGCAATCTTCCCGTAGAGCAGCCCGTTCTCCAGCTCGGCAAAGCGCAGGAACTGCTGTAGATGCCCGCTCTCCCTGTTCACATGGAGGGCAAGTCGGAACGCTTTGTGTACATATGCGTTCGTCAGATTGTCAAATAAATGTCCGAAACCGCATCCGCCGTCCAATCCCGCCGCCACCGTGCCATAGACCGCCTGTGCTTTCTCCACATCCTGCGCCGCAAGCGCCAGACACAGGTACTCATAATCTTTCTCGCCAAACCGCCGCTTTAACGTGCGGATGACCTTCTTTGCCTTTTCCGGGTCGGCCTCCACCTCGACCACCGTGGAGAAGAGCCACGCCTCGTCCTCCAACGCAAGCCTTACCTCCTCCCGGCTGCGCCGCTCCTCATAAACCCGGTAAATCGCCGTAAAAATGCCCTCCAACGTATCCTCACACCGATAAATATACATGTCCCCTCATTCCCTTCTCACAGTTCCCCTACCGCAGCCTGCAGCGCCTCCTCGGAGGTCACAGGCCGTTGAAAAACACCGTCGTCGAACAGCGACATCTGCCGATAGCTCATCCCGTCGCTTCCGAAACGGATCCGCTCCTGCTCGCTTGTGAGATTGCGCACGATATAATCCTCCTCCAGCTTCGTGGGATACATCATGCGTCCGCTGCAGGTGACAAAATATAACGCCCGTTTCAACACTACGCCCAGCTTTTTCAAATCCGCAAAGGTCAGATTGCAGCTTCTACGCGCCGCTATGATGCGCCTTGCGCTCTTGACTCCCACCCCCGGGATCCGCAGCAGCTTCTCGTAGGGCGCCCGGTTGATCTCCACGGGGAATTCCTCCAGATGCCGCACCGCCCAATCCTCTTTGGGATCCAGCATCACATTAAAAAACGGCCTCTTCTCATCCAGAAGTTCCTGTGCCTCGAACCCGTAAAACCGCAGCAGCCAGTCCGCCTGATACAGCCTGTGTTCCCGAAGCAGCGGCGGCCCGTCCGGCAGAGCCGGGAGACTCTTGTCCTGATTGACCTGCACATAGGCGGAATAGAAAACTCTCTTCAAGTCAAACTTCCGATACAGGCTCTCCGCCACATGCAAGATCTGATAATCGTTCTCCGGGGTCGCTCCGATAATCATCTGCGTGGACTGGCCTCCCGCCACGAAGCGCGGCGCATGGCGATAGAGCGCCAGTTCATTCTTATTCTCCGTAATGCCGTTTTGAATCTGGCGCATAGGCGTTAGAATGTTCCTGCGGTGTTTGTTGGGCGCCAGCGTGCGCAGCCCTTCCGCCGTCGGAAGCTCTAAATTGACGCTCATCCTGTCAACTAAGAATCCCGTCCGCCGAATCAGCTCCGCATCCGCCCCCGGGATTGCCTTCACATGGACGTAACCGTTGAAGCGGTACTTGACCCGCAGGAGATAGACGGTGCGGCAGATCTGTTCCATGGTGAAATCCGGACTGTTGATAATCCCGGAACTTAAGAACAACCCTTCTATATAATTGCGCCGATAAAATTCAATGGTGAGCGCGCAGATTTCCTCCGGCGTGAAAGTGGCTCTGGGTACATCGTTGGAACGGCGGTTCAAGCAATATTTACAGTCGTAAATACATTCGTTGGTCATCAGAATCTTCAACAGCGAGATGCATCGCCCGTCGCCGGAAAAACTGTGGCAGATGCCCGCCGCAATGCAGTTTCCCATGGCTTTGGCACGCCCCGCGCCGCACGCTCCGCCGGGCAGCGTCCTATCCCGCCCCGCGCCGCCTCCCATACCGTCCCAAGGCCTGTCGCTCCCGCTTCTGTCCACGCCGCTGGAAGTGCAGGAAACATCATATTTGGCGGCATCCGTCAGGATTCCCAATTTTGTCATAAGAGACTGAGCCTGTCCCGTTACCATGTATTCCACCTGCGCACCTCCGAACATTTGTTTGTATCTATATTAGCACATATGTTCTGGATACGCAAGTATTTCCTGTTTATTTCCGCGAATAATGAGCAAAGTCAATGCAATTGACTTTGCTCCAATGACTGCATGGACAGTTGACGAATGCCGCGAGGATCAAAACATAAATGAATCCCTCAATTATCAGTTGCTAAATCAGCGCGGATTGCTTATAATTTCTATATCAAAAGCACTTTGCACGAGATCTATCCGTACTGTATTTGTGTAAAAACAATACGGGAATTCGGATTCTGCCCAACTCAGATTGCAAAATGAGCGGTTTCGTAATCGTCCGGCTGATAATTCTATTGATAAGGAGTAGAAAATCATGAGACAAAAGGAAAGAAAACTGCGCAAAAAGACCGATTTCAGATGCATCGCCTCTGCATTTGTTTTGGCAATGCTGTGCGGCTGCGGAAATCCTTCTGCCGCCGGGGACGGACAGGCGGATCTGTCTGGCGGAACAGATTATATTACCACTTCGGAAGCGAAGAATATCGTGCTGGAAAACGCGGGATTTTCGGAAGAACAGATCCGGTTTGTGCGCTTCCACCTGAATACGGACGGCGATGGCGCAAGCTATGAAATTGAATTTATAAGCGAGACGGAGGAGTATGACTATCTGCTTGATGCGGCAACGGGAGAAATCTTGGCCATGAACTGCGAAGCGGTCAATCTGCCGCTTGCGGAGGCCGCACAGGAAACGGTGCCGGAAAGCACGCAAACACAAGGCGCATCTGGGAACGCACAGACACAGGGTGTACCGGGAAACGCACAGACACAAGGCGCACCGGGAAACGCACAGACACAGGGTCTACCGGGAAACGCACAGACACAGAGCGCCCAAAACGGCGGCTCTGCGCCTGTAAAGGATGAGTACATTGGCCGGGAGGCGGCCAAACAGGCCGCGCTGCAACATGCGGGGTTTGATGCGGACAGCGTGAATTTCACCCATGTACATTTGGAATTTGACGACGGACGCTGGCAATATGATGTGGAATTTCATCAGGGACAAGAAGAGTATGATTACGATATCGATGCGGTGACGGGAGAGATTCTGTCCTACGATCACGATACCGATTATAAGAAAACGGTCTCTGCCGCCGAAACCCAAACGGCCGGCGGACGAATTACCGAAGCCGAGGCCAAACGGCTGGCGCTGCAACATGCGGGAATCTCCGAAAGCGATGCGCAGTCCCTGACAATCGAATTGGATTATGACGACGGGCGGGCAGAATATGAAGTCGAATGGCATGTGGGAGAGACGGAATACACCTGCGACGTGGACGCTTACACCGGGGAAATCCTCAGTTTTGAGGCGGAGCTGGACTAAAGAGTCTGCTGCGCCTTTTGTCCGATCGTTTTTTCGCCCACAAACCGATCAAATAGGGAATCTCAAAGAGCAGAACCGGGAGAAACAGAATCCCCGGCAGCCACCAGTTCCCTATCCCCAGAAAGAGTACCCCCATCGCCATCGTCAGGACGGCTCCCGCCAGCGCCGCCGTCAACGATGCTTTGAGTTCAAAGCCCGTAACCTGAGCAGACCTCACCAGTGCAATCACCAAGAGCGGTATCATCATGGACGCTGTCTGCGCAAATAGCACCGCAAAATATATAACGCCCGTTATCACCGAGAGTACGCCATTCAGCCCATGGACTGCCGTGTTTGCAATGTAGGTAAAATTTTCGCCGTCCACATAAATATCCGACACCGTAACTGCAGCGGGCGGCGCATACACCAATCCATAGGCATACCAGAATGCGGATGCGCACAAGATGACGTGAAAAATGATAAAAAGCCTGAACCGCAGCTTATCCGGCTGCTGCACTTCTCTTTTTTCTTCCATAGAATCTCCTCCAACCGACTCCTTCGCTTTGAGGCGGAATCGGCCGTGATGCTTTTATCTTAACATAACCGCCCGCAGGCGGCAATCTCTTTCCGCCAAAGTTTGCACAAAAAACTATTGCAAAATCCTGCAAAAAGCGTTTAAATAATAGAGGAGGCGGAGCGGGCAAAACTGCCCCGCGCAAAATTGATAAAATCGATATCAGGAAAGCAGGATTTGCCATGTCAAAATTAGTGATTCCCAAGGACTATCAGTCCGAGCTTAATCTGTACGACACACAGATTGCCATCAAGACCGTAAAGGATTTCTTCCAGACGCTCCTCGCCGAGCGGCTGCATCTTCTGCGGGTGTCCGCACCGCTTTTCGTGGAACCGGCGTCGGGATTAAATGACAATTTAAACGGTGTGGAACGCCCGGTCAGCTTCGACATCGGCGAACAGGAGGGCGCTGTGGGCGAGATCGTCCAGTCCCTCGCCAAATGGAAGCGCTATGCCTTGCAAAAATACGGATTCTCCGTGGGAGAAGGCCTCTATACCGATATGAGCGCCATCCGCAGGGACGAAGTGACCGACAACATCCATTCCATCTATGTGGATCAATGGGACTGGGAGAAAATTATCGCCAGAGAGGACCGCAATCTGGACACGCTCAAAGAGACCGTCCGCACCGTGTACAAAGTCCTGCGCAAGACCGAGAAATATATGTCCATCCATTACGACTACATCAACGAGATTCTTCCTCCCGAGATCTTTTTTGTGACGACCCGAGAGCTGGAGGAAATGTTCCCGGACTACACGCCCAAAGAGCGTGAATACTACATTGCCAAGGCCAAGGGCGCTGTCTGCGTGATGCAGATCGGCGACAAGTTGGAGAACGGAGAACCCCATGACGGGCGCGCACCGGACTATGACGACTGGGCGCTGAACGCCGACATCATCGTCTATTATCCCGTGCTGGACATCGCTCTGGAACTCTCCAGCATGGGGATCCGCGTGGACAAAAAAGCCATGGAGGAACAGCTTGAGAAAGCGGGCTGCACCGAGCGCGCCAGCCTCCCCTTTCATCAGGCAATCCTCAAAGAAGAGCTGCCCTTCACCATCGGAGGCGGCATCGGCCAATCCCGCATCTGTATGTTTTTCCTGCGCAAGGCGCATATCGGAGAGGTACAATGTTCCCTGTGGCCCGACAAGGTCATGGCGGAAGCCAAAGCAAAAGGTCTGCAGCTTTTATAAGCCGCAGACCTTTTGTTTTCCTGCGCCGCATCCCCGCCGTCCCGGTCAGAACCGCCCCTCCTACCGCCGCGCCTGATACAGCATAAATTTCTCATTTTCATAAGTTAAATCATAAGAAAACATCTCCATAAAGTCCGCAATCAAATCTAATTTCTTAAGATTCATCTTCTCCCAAGCCGCCTCCGACAAACCATTCTCCGCCAGCAGTTCCGTGCCTCCCCGCAGATACAGGCCACAGTTTCTCTCCAGAATAACCACCGGACAGCCGCTCTCCCGCGCGGCAATCTCTTCTTCCAACTCCCGCAGATCCTGCGCCATCACCTCATACTGATAGGAAGCCAGATCACTCCATGGATTAAAGGCCGAAGGCATCTGTAAATAATAGGACAGCGCCGGAATAGAGCCGTAGAGGATCACTTCCTGCCCCTCCAATCCCTCTTCCGCCACATAGGCGCTGATACCGCTCATCCACTCCGCCCGCTCGGGACTCATCCGGATGCCGGACAGCACCTCATTGTTTTCAATAACACATGTTGCGTTTTGGATTCCCGTGGCTTCCGCAAACACGAATCCCATACCAAACTGCCCCGTCTGCGATAAGAACATCGCCAGAAACGCCGCCAGTACCGCCTTGAGCGGAAACAGGCTGATGAACCGGCCTCCCTTCCAGTCCTCATCCCCCACATAACAGATCAGTCTGCCAATCTGCCACAGGGTATACGGAGCCGCCACAAAGAGATTGTTCAAGCTCGGATACACATTGTTATTGCTCCCCAGCGCCGTCAAAGGCACCACCAGCAGCACCAAACCGCTGATCAACCGCTCCTGCGGCGGGCTGCCCGAATGCACTGTGCGAAAGAATGCGATCCCCATGGAAAGCATCAGGAACAAGACGCCGGGCCGCAAGATCGAACCGTATGAATAAAACTCCAGCGAACAGAATCCCCTTTCATAAAGCCACATCAGCATCAGAACCGCCAGACCACAGGCGCCAATCTTCGCGAGACTCCACACAATCTTCCTTCCAACGGATTCCTCCGCAGCGCCCGCCCTCGGGAAAATACGAACCAAACAGCGCCACAGACATCTGAGCAGGGCAAATCCGGCGGTTCCCGCCAGCACAATCACAGCGATGCGCGCCAGCCAGTACAGGTTTTCCCGATAAGGATCGATCAGTCCGCTCAACATGGACGTGGGTTTATAGTCCGTGGCGTCCTCCGTCATGGCAAACAGGCGCAGAATGCCGCTTATGTACGCATCCAGCCCGTAGCGGATCTGCAGATAGACAAGCCCCGCCGCCAACGCCGTCAGATATCCCCCCAGACAAAATCCGGTATACCGCGCCGCCAACGCCAGACTGCCCCGCATTCCCTTTTCCCGCGCCCCAAGCAGCGCATAACCCCACACGGCCACAATCAAAGCCGCCTCCGGAAGATTGGAAAAGCGCACAAACAGATTCGCCGCCAGACAAATCCCCGCCGCAAAAAGATATCCCATCCGCTCCCTCGTCAGCCCAGCGTACAGCAAAATAACCCCGGCCAGAAAGAGAATGTAGGTCAAATAATTATAGAGCAGCGCCGTGGGACACCAGCACAGGCTCAGCGCCGTCATCTCCCCCACAAACGCAATCGCCCGCGGAATCTCCAGCATTCTCGTGCAAAACAGATAGCCCATGATGGCCAGCGCAGCCGCAAAGAGTCCCGTATACAGATTCATGCCCGCCAGCCCGTCCGCTCCGGGCAGTATGGTCAGAAGATGCCCCACCGCATTGGCCAGATAAGTGGAAAACAGCCACATCGGATCCATATGTTCCGTTCCCATATAGACAAAATTGGCATAATTGTATCCCGTGTCCCACAGATCCACACCCCAGTGAATATGCCGCAGAGGATACCAGAACAGGATGAGTACAAGCAGCGGCTCCCACCACACTCCGGAAGCCCTCCGCCGCTGCGGTTCCCCCACTCTGTGATTTTTATTCTCCATAGGATCTCCAATCCTCCCAAGATCAGGTAATTTACATATTAAATCTTGTTTTATCTCTCATTATTCTTCTGTTTGGGCAAACAAACAATCCCATTGAGCCAGCTTTTCCATCCAAATCTTCCACCACTTGGCTCCTGAGAACAGCCGCCCCAGACACACCATGAGAAAGCTGCGCAGCCACTCAATAATAACACCTGTTACAAACATGCAGACCACCGCAGCCGCTGTTTTCGCCAAAAGCTCCGGCACCGTCCTAACATTCCCCGCGCCAAACCATCCCATCCATTCATAGCGCAGCGCCATGTGTTCATGAAACAGATAGACACCCAGCACATAAGGACCCGCCTGTGCCGCTATACGCCCAACAACGCCCGCTCCTTTTCCGTGTAAAAACCACCCGAACAGCCCTACTGCCGCCAGAAACACAAACACATGATTGTACTCCATGCTGATCTTCAGGATCAGCCCCAGACTGCCCGTGTGCAGATAGACCGTCCGCAGAGCCAGAAGTTCAGCCAAAAGCGCCGCACATCCCACCGCATAGAGCAGCCCGCACCGCCACCGCTTTTCCAGAAACAGGACGCCGAACTTCCGGATATAAGCCGCCGCCAGAAAGACGCACAGATACCACAGGCAGTCATACCCCATCCGGTCTTCCTCCAGCCGGAAGGGGAGAACCGACTTCAGCACGCAGAATGCCAGCAAAAGAATGATTAAAGCAAGTTTTAACTGTTCCTTCGTCATCTGTCTGACGGCCGCACCCACAAAAGGCAGGAACAGATACAGGAATACATACGCCGTCATAAACCAATAATGCCCCATGGACACCGGGAACAGCAGCGTCAAAAAATCATGTGTATCCCACCCCGCCGTCAGGCCTCCAAGCCCCGCAGCCAGACCGATTCCTACAGAGTACATCCAGACCTGCAGGTAGAGCCGGATCAAGCGGCTCGGCTTAAAAGAGGACTCGCAGAGCAGATAACCGCTGATGAGCATATACACATCCACAGCGACGATGCAGAACGCCTCCAGCACCCATGCGGCAAGCCCCGCCGCGCTCATTTCCGGCGCGGTCACATCCCCCAAAAGTTCCCCTTTGCCCAGAAAATGCAGTACGACCACCATCATCATAGCCAGACAGCGCAGTTCCTCCAGATTCTTTTTTCTACCGTCCACCCGTCGCATCATTTATCAAATCCCCATTTAACATTCATTTCTGCCCGCCGTTTCCCCTGCCGTTCGTAAGATATCCCACGACTCCCAGAATCAAGATCAACAGAGTCGCTATCTCTACAACATGGTTTATGGTATCGTACATCATCCTTCCTCCCATCCGCGCCGCAAGGTACCCCCGCCGCTTTACTGTTCCCGCTGCCCACGGGCAGAACCCGCAAAACCTCCTGCTTTCCGGATTCGCTTCGCTCTGCCCTTCGCGAACATTATACCACAATCCATACAGAATAGGATAGCCCGATTCGTATCCTTTTCTTCATTTTATCATTTCCTCCCGATTTCCCTTGACAAATCCACTCTAATGAATTAGACTAACCTTAAGCTCGAACACATTAGAGTATTAGAGATTAGAGCATCGGAGGCATCTTATGAACACACCCAAAATATTCGAGAGCGAATACCGCTTCTGCCTGATTCTCTGGGAGCATGAGCCGATCAAGAGCAAGGAGCTTGTAACGCTCTGCAAAGAACAGCTGGGCTGGAAATCCACCACCACCTACACCGTCATCAAACGTCTCTCCGAGCGGGGCGTCCTCCGCAATGAGAACACCGTCGTCACCTCCCTCGTCTCCAAGGACGAAGTGCAGGAGGCTGAGATCGAAGAGCTGGTGCAGAAGAAATTTCAAGGTTCCCTTCCCGCCTTTATCGCCGCCTTCGGCAGACATAAAAAGCTGTCCGAGGCGGAAGTGGAAGAGATCCGCAGAATCATCGAAGAATAGGAGGAACAACCATGTCTATCTTTATCCAATGTATTAATCTGAGCATCAGCGCGGGCGGGCTGATACTTGCCGTCATTGTATTGCGGTATTTTTTGAAGAAAACGCCCCGCCAGCTGATCTGCCTGCTTTGGATTGCGGCAGGGCTTCGGCTGCTCTGCCCCTTTACCTTCACAAGCCCCATCGGCCTGCTCCCCAGCGCGGAAACCATCCCGCAGTCCATTGCGTACAGTCCCGATCCCGCAATCTCCAGCGGGATTGCGCCGCTCGACCGCGGAGTCAATCCGATTCTCTCGGCGTCCTTTGCCCCCGCACCCGGCGACAGCGTCAATCCGCTGCAGGTTTTCCTCATGATTGCCTCTCTCGTCTGGCTGGCCGGCATAGCCGCCATGCTCTTGTTTCTGCTGGGAAGTTATCTGCGTCTCCACCGGAGGCTTTGCACCGCAACCCTGCTCCGGGACAATATCCGCAGGAGCGAATTTGTGGACTCGCCCTTTATTCTGGGGATTGTACGGCCGCAGATCTATGTGCCTTATGGGCTGGACGCCGGAGATCTGGAGCATGTGCTGGCTCACGAGCGGGCGCATCTTGCCAGAAAGGATCATCTGCTCAAACCCCTTGCCTTTGTGATCCTCTCGATCTATTGGTTCCACCCTCTTGTCTGGGCCGCGTTCTTCCTCTTCTGCCAAGATTTGGAACTGGCCTGCGACGAGCGGGTCATCCGCAGTCTGGACGACGCCGGGCGCAGATCCTATTCTCTGGCGCTTCTGCACTGTGCGCAGGAAGACGCTGCAAGCCGCCGCAGGTTCGGCGTCTGTCCTCTCGCCTTCGGTGAGCTGGGCGTGAAAAAGCGCATCCTGCGCATCAAATCCTACCGCAATCCCAAGCTGGGGCTTGTGCTTGCCGCGGCTCTGGCCTGTGCGGCGGCTCTGTGCTGCCTATTGACCACTCCCGCCAGTCGGGAGGCGTCCGAGCATCCCGACGGTAGCCGCACCACTTTGGAACATCCCTCCCCCGACACGACAGAGTCAGAGTCCCCCGATATGGATCCCAAGGAATCCGAAGATTCAGTCCCTGCGTCCGAAGACCCAAGCCCCGCTGTCTCCGGCGTCCCGCCTGTCTCCGACGGCGTCCCGGCTGCCATGGGTCTCTCACGGGAGGAGGCCGCCGCAGTGACGGACGCCATCCTCACCCACAACCGACGCAATTCCTCGCCGCAGAACGTCCTATCCTGCTGCAGCTTTGTCCCGCTGGCCGTCCAGTACGCCTCCCCCGCTGCCGAAAGCACCACCCACCGGATCACCTACTATGGCTGGGCGCTCTATCAGGAATACACCGTCACCGAAACCGGCATCCGCGACGAGGGCGGCACCCACATCCCCGTGGAGCTTACCTTCGAGCTGGCCAACGACCACCACGAATGGCTGGCGTATCAATCCGTCCCGCTCGGAGTCTACAGACAAGACCCCGGTTATGTCCTGAAAGAATTCTGGACGCCCCGGGAAGGCAGCTATTATGCGGAGGACATCCGGAGCCGCTTTCCGTCCCATATTCAGGCGGAGGCGCTGGACCCACAGAAATATATTCTGCCCCAGATCCAGAGCTGTTACCGTCAGGCCGTCATTGCAGGGGGTCTGACGCCAGAGCAGGTGGACGGGATTCTGGCGTCCCTTCTGGAGACTGTCTGCACTCCCTCCCCCGCCTCCGACGTGCAGAGCTACATTGACGCGCATCCCATCGAATACCGGGAACTCATTTATTATGGGGAATACACGCTGGATTACAGCGAAAGACGCCCCGGGCAGGATCTAAAAGGACAAATCCTGCTCAGGGCGTGTGAAGAGATCCGCAATGCCATATCGGCTGTCACTTCCAATTCCGGTGACACTTCCGCAAGCTTATAAACTTTACTGCACAAACAAATTAGAATATCCCATCAGACTCTCATCCACGGCGCGGGCAGCCTCCCTGCCCTCGCGGATCGCCCACACCACAAGGGACTGTCCCCTATGCATATCGCCCGTGGCGAACACTTGCTCCACATTCGTCTGATAGGCCCCGGCTTCGGTCTTGACATTGGTGCGCTCGTTCAACTCCACGCCGAAGGCCTCCGCCACATAGCTCTGCGCGCCGAGAAATCCGGCGGCGATCAGCACGATATCCGCGTCCAAAAGCTGCTCACTGCCCTCAACCTCCCGCATGTTCATACGCCCGGTCTTTTCGTCCTTCACCCAGTCGAGCTTGACGATTCTCACGGCTTTCAGACTGCCGTCTTTATCTTTCACAAACTCCTTCACCGTGGATTCATAGATGCGGGGATCATGGCCATACAGGGCGATCGCCTCCTCCTGACCGTAGTCGGTCTTGCACACCTTGGGCCACTCGGGCCAAGGATTGTTCTCTGCCCGGCGGTCCGGCGCCTTGGGCATCATCTCGATCTGCGTCACGCTCTTTGCGCCGTGGCGGATGGAGGTACCCACGCAGTCGTTTCCGGTGTCCCCGCCCCCGATGATGACCACATGCTTCCCCTTCGTGTCCACATAAGCCTTATCCGCAAAATCGGAATCCAACAGACTCTTCGTGTTCGCCTTTAAGAAATCCACCGCAAAATAAATTCCCTTTGCATCTCTCCCGGGAGCCTTGATATCTCTGGGATTGGAAGCGCCGCAGGCCAGCACCACCCGGTCAAAATCATGGAGCAGTTTATCCGCCTTGACGTCCCTGCCCACATCTGCCCCGGTGACGAAGGTCACGCCCTCCTCCTGCATAATTTTCACCTTGCGCTCCACGATCTGCTTCTCCAGCTTCATATTGGGAATGCCGTACATCAAAAGCCCGCCGATTCTGTCGGAGCGCTCGAACACGGTCACCTCATGCCCTCTTTTGTTGAGCTGGTCTGCGGCGGCCAGTCCCGAAGGACCGCTTCCCACCACCGCAACCCGCTTCCCGGTGCGCACCTTGGGCGGATTGGCGGCCGCATAGCCCTCCGCATAGGCGTTCTCGATGATGGCGTACTCGTTCTCCTTGGTGGAGACGGGATCGCCGTTCAGGCCGCAGGTACAGGCCGCCTCACACAGCGCGGGACAGACTCTGGACGTAAACTCCGGGAAATTATTGGTCTTTTTCAGGCGGTTATAGGCCTGTTCCCAATTCCCGGTATACACCAGATCGTTCCACTCCGGCACCAGATTGTGAAGCGGACAACCGCTGGCCATACCGCAGATCATCATGCCTGCCTGACAAAACGGCACTCCGCACTCCATACAGCGCGCCCCCTGAAGCTGCTGCCTCTCCTTGGGCATATGCCTGTGAAACTCGTTAAAATGTTTGATCCTCTCCTCGGGCAGTTCAGCCTCGCTGACCTCCCGCTCATATTCCATAAACCCTGTCGGTTTGCCCATCTCTCCATGTCCTCCTATCTACCGCACGTTTTCCCGCGTATGCACCCCTATGAACGCCCCCGCTTCCTGTCTGCCTCCTGCCTGCCGCAGACCAAAAACACTATTTTCTTGTGTTGGCATAAAACGCTTCGATCTGCGCCTGTTCCGCGCTGAGTCCCTTCTCCTCCATCTGCACGATGGTCTTCAAGACCCGCTCGTAGTCATGGGGAATAATCTTCTTAAACTTGGGCAGATAGTCGCCGAAATGATCCAGCACCTCTTTTCCCTTCGCCGAATTGGTCAGCGCCACATGCTCCTGAATCATGGCTTTCAATTCCAGCACGTCATATTTGGAAGTGATCTCGTGGGAAGAGACCATCTCCTTGTTCAGACGCTTGTATAAGTCATTGTTCTCGTCCAGCACATAGGCGATTCCGCCGCTCATTCCCGCGGCAAAGTTCTTGCCCGTGCCGCCCAGAACAACCACGCGTCCCCCGGTCATATATTCGCAGCCGTGGTCTCCCACGCCCTCCACTACCGCATGGGCGCCGGAATTTCTCACGCAGAAGCGCTCCCCGGCCACGCCGTTGATAAACGCCTTGCCGCCGGTTGCGCCGTAGAGCGCCACGTTTCCGATGATGATATTCTCCTCCGCCTTAAAACCGCTGCCCTTGGGCGGATATACCACAAGTTTCCCGCCGGAGAGTCCTTTTCCGAAGTAATCGTTGGATTCCCCCGCCAGCTCCAGCGTAAGTCCCTTGGGGATAAAGGCTCCGAAGGATTGGCCGCCCGCTCCTTTGCACAGCACGCGGTAGCTGTCCTCCTCCACGTCGTCCCCCAGCTTTCTCGTGATCTCGCTTCCCAGAATCGTGCCGAAAGCACGATCCGTGTTGGCGGCCTCCACCTCAATGCTGCGCTTCTGTCCCGCGGCGATGGCTTTCCCCAGCTGTTTTAACAGCACTCTCTCGTCCACGGTCTTCTCCAGCTCGAAATCATAGATCTGTTTCGGGTCGAACGTCACTTTCTGTCTGCCGCCCTCATAGGGATTGGATAGAATCGCGCTCAGGTCCACCCTGCCGTAAGGATTTTCCAGATTCTCCTTCACCTTCAGAAACTCCGTGCGGCCCACCAGCTCGTCCACGGTGCGCACGCCCAGCTTCGCCATGTACTCCCGCAGTTCCTGCGCGATAAATTTCATGAAGTTCTCCACATACTCGGGTTTGCCCTTGAACTTTTTTCTCAATTCCGGATTCTGGGTGGCCACGCCCACAGGACAGGTGTCCAGATTGCAGACGCGCATCATCACGCATCCCATGGTCACTAACGGCGCGGTGGCAAAACCGAATTCCTCGGCTCCCAAAATGGCGGCGATCGCCACGTCCCTGCCGCTCATCAGCTTTCCGTCCGTCTCCACACGGACTTTGCTGCGCAGTCCGTTCATAATCAAAGTCTGGTGCGTCTCGGCAAGCCCCAGCTCCCACGGAAGCCCCGCGTTGTGGATGGAACTTGCGGGAGCCGCCCCGGTGCCGCCGTCATAGCCCGATACCAAAATCACCTGCGCTCCGGCTTTGGCCACACCGGCCGCCACCGTCCCAACGCCGGCCTCCGACACCAGCTTCACGGAGATGCGGGCGTCCTTGTTGGCATTTTTCAGATCATAAATCAGCTGCGCCAGATCCTCGATGGAATAGATATCGTGATGAGGCGGCGGCGAAATCAGGGACACGCCCGGCGTGGAATGTCTGGTCTTGGCAATCCAGGGATAGACCTTGCCTCCGGGAAGATGCCCGCCCTCGCCGGGTTTTGCTCCCTGCGCCATCTTGATCTGCAGCTCCTTGGCGCTCACCAGATACCTGCTGGTGACGCCGAACCGCCCGCTGGCCACCTGCTTGATGGCGGAACAGCGGTCCAGCCCGTCCGGACCCACGGTCAGCCGCTCCAGATCCTCGCCGCCCTCGCCGGAATTGGATTTCCCGTGCAGACGGTTCATGGCGATCGCCATGGTCTCATGCGCCTCCTTGGAGATGGATCCGTAGGACATGGCTCCGGTCTTAAAGCGGGTCACAATGGACTCCACCGGCTCCACCTCCTCGATGGCAACGCCCTTTTTCGGGAAATTGAAATCCATCAGTCCCCGCAGATTCCGGATGGAATGCTCGTCGTTCACCATGGCGGTATACTGCTTGAACATACCGTAATCCCCCCGTCTGGTGGATTCCTGCAGCATATGGATGGTGGCGGGATTGTAGAGATGTTCGTCGCCGCCGCTTCTGGCCTTGTGATGCCCCGGGCTGTCCAGCGTCAGATCCGTCTGCAGCCCCAGCGGATCGAAGGCCTGAGAGTGCAGCGTATCCACCTGTTTCTCGATATCTTTTAAACTCATGCCGCCCACCCGGCAGACCGTATTGCTGAAATACCTGCCGATCACGTCTGCGTCAATCCCGATGGCCTCAAAAATCCGCGCCCCCTGATAGGACTGAATGGTGCTGATGCCCATCTTGGACGCGATTTTCACGATTCCGTGCAGCACCGCATAATTATAGTCGTTCACCGCCGCATAGTAATCTTTGTCCAGCATGTGATTCTCGATCAGCTCCTTGATGGATTCCTGCGCCAGATAGGGATTCACCGCACAGGCGCCGTAGCCCAGAAGCGTGGCAAAATCATGCACCTCTCTCGGCTCCCCGGTCTCCACGATCAACGCCACGCGGGTGCGCTTCTTCGTGCGCACCAGATATTGGTTCAAAGCGGACACCGCCAGCAGAGAAGGGATGGCCACATGGTTCTCGTCCACGCCCCGATCAGAGAGAATCAGGATGTTCACGCCGTCCCGGTAGGCTCTGTCCACCTCCACGAACAGCCTGTCGATGGCCCGCTCCAAGCTGGTGTTTTTATAATAGGTGATCGGTACCACCTCCACCTTGAACCCCTCCGCCTTCATGTACTTAATCTTCAAGAGATCCGTGTTGGTGAGAATGGGATTGTTCACCTTCAATACATTGCAGTTGGCGGGTTTCTCCTCCAAGAGATTCCCCTCCGGCCCGATATACACCGTGGTGGAAGTCACGATTTCCTCCCGGATGGCGTCGATGGGCGGATTCGTCACCTGCGCAAACAACTGCTTAAACGAATGGGACAGCGGATGATAGGTCTTTGACAGAACCGGAATCGGCGTATCCACACCCATTGCCGCAATGGCCTCGCCGCCGTTTTTAGCCATGGGCAGGATCGTGCTTTTCAACTCGTCATAGGTATAACCGAACGCCTTCTGCATCCGCTGACGCTCCTCTTTCCCATACTCCGGCACGCGCTGGTTGGGAATGTGCAGGTCTTTTAGTTCCACCAGATTGCTGTCGAGCCACTCGCCGTAGGGCTGCGCCGACGCATAGCGCTCCTTTAACTCCTCGTCGTCGATCACCCTGCCCTGCACCGTGTCCACCAGCAGCATCTTGCCGGGGCGGAGCCTCTCTTTCAGCTTAATCTTCTCAGGCTCGATATCCAGCACCCCCACCTCGGAGGAGAGAATCAGCGTATCGTCCGTCGTGATCATATACCGGGAGGGTCTAAGCCCGTTTCTGTCCAGCACGGCGCCCATGATGTCCCCGTCGGAGAAGAGGATGGAGGCAGGACCGTCCCAAGGCTCCATCATGGTGGCATAATATTGGTAAAAATCCCGTCTGCTCTGGGACATGGCTTTATTGTTCGCCCAGGGTTCCGGAATGGCGATCATCACCGCAAGAGGCAGATCCATGCCGCTCATCACCAGAAATTCCAGCGTGTTGTCCAGCATGGCGGAGTCGGAACCGGTCTTATTGATGGCGGGCAGCACCTTGTGAAGCTGTCCCTTTAAATACTCCGACTCCATATTTTCCTCTCTGGCCAGCATCTTGTCCGCATTGCCCCGGATGGTATTGATCTCGCCGTTATGTACCATCAGGCGGTTGGGATGCGCCCGCTCCCAGCTGGGATTGGTGTTGGTGGAGAAACGGGAATGCACCATGGCGATGGCGGACTCAAAATCCGCGCACTGCAGATCTGCGAAGAACGTGCGCAGCTGTCCCACCAGAAACATACCCTTGTAGACGATCGTCCTGCTGGAGAAAGAAACCACATAGGTGTCGTCGGTGGACTGTTCAAACACGCGCCGCGCCATATAGAGTCTGCGGTCAAAAGCAATCCCCCGCTCCACATCCGCAGGCTTTTTCACAAATCCCTGCATGATGCAGGGCATACACTCCACCGCCTTGTGACCCAGCACATTGGGGAACGTGGGAACCTCGCGCCAGCCTAAGAACTCCATTCCCTCTTTCTCCACAATGATCTCAAACATCTTCTTGGCCTGATTGCGTCGAAGCTCCTCCTGCGGGAAAAAGAACATGCCCACGCCGTATTCCCGCTCACCGCCAAGCGCAATGCCCAGCGCTTTCGTCACCCGCGCGAAAAATTTATGGGGAATCTGGGTGAGAATCCCCACGCCGTCTCCGGTCTTGCCCTCGGCGTCCTTGCCCGCCCTGTGTTCCAGATTCTCCACAATCTTCAGGGCGTTCTCCACCGTGGCTCTGCTCTTCCTGCCGTTGATATTGACACACGCGCCGATTCCGCAGTTGTCATGTTCAAATTCTTCCCGGTAGAGCGGCGACTGCGGCTCCTCCCTTTTTACATCAAACATCGTATTTCTCCTTTCCCGATCCGGCCGTATCCGGCATTTTATTGTAAATTTCTCTCCCATTCACACAAAAAAAGCCGCAGGAAGACCTCGTTTCGCTCCCTTGCGACTTTATTTACTATACAACTTTTTTCCCCGTCTGTAAACAACTTTTTTTACAAAATTGTCAGATAATTTGTCTATTTAAGTTTCTGCGTCCTATTTTCAGACTTATAAATACCGCATTCGCAAAATGTGCATCAATACACTGTCTGTCCCGAACCCCACCGTTTCAAAGCCAACCACACGCTCCCCGGCAAAATCCGCAGTTTCTACCGATACAAGCGCTCCTTCAGCCAGTGATAGATCCCCGAGGTAAACCGGTTCTCCGCCAAAAAGCTCCGCAACGGCGCCAGCGTGAACGCCATGGCCATGCGGTATCTACGAAGCTCCCACGCAGACAGATACTCCTCTGTGATCCGCCTGTGTTCCGCCTTGTCACGCTTGCGGTTCTCCCGGCTCTCCGAATAACCGCCGCCCTCATAGGCAGCCACCGGATCTTCCAGATACACGGTCTCCGCACCCGCCCGGTAAACACACCACAAGAAATGGTCATAATCCGCCCGGATTCGGTATGCGGGATCATAGGGCTTCTCCCTGCACAGCTTGGCCGCATAGAAACAGGACTGATGACAGGGGATGTTGCGGTAACAGGCAAAACCGTCTATCCTGTGCGGCGCGGCGATCATCACACCGTTCTTTGCGCCGTAAGTGTCCCCATACAGAAGAAGCGGACGCTCCCCCCGCTCCTTCCCCGCTTCCGCCGCAATGCGCGCCGCCGTGCGCTCCAGCACCTTGTCGTCATAAAAGACGTCCCCGCAGTTTAGGAAGAGAAAATACTCCCCCTGCGCTCTGGCCGACGCCTGATTCATGGCGTCATAAATTCCCTTGTCCGGTTCCGTGAAAACGCGCATATGCGGATTCTTTTCAAGCCCCTCCACGGAGCCGTCCGTACTGCCCCCGTCCTTCACCACAATCTCATAATCATCATAGGTCTGGGACAGGACGCTGTCGATCGTCCGCTTGAGCTTCTCCCCCGGATTCAGCGCCACCACGATAATGGAAAACTTCATTGATTCCCGCTCCTGTTTTAAAATACAATTTTTCTTTTATTCAGCGCGCTCAAACAGCCCACCGCCAGCGCCGCGCACACAATGCACACGGGCCAGCTCACCAAAAACGAGGCGGCTATCGGCGTATAGGTCAGACAATACACCAGCAGATTCGATACCGCATGAACGGCCAGCGCCATCTTAAAGTCCCCGAAATACTCATAGGCATACGCGATCAGGCATCCCATGATGAAACCGTATACCCCCTGCACGGAATTCATGTGGTACACGCCAAAGAGCGCGGAGGAGACAAAGAGCGCCATCTTGGGATTGATGAATCTGCGCAGATAATTGTGTATGATCCCGCGGAACAACAATTCCTCCGCCACGGGCGAGATCACGCCGAAGGTAATCAATCCCAGCAGAAACGAGGCGGAATACTGATCCTCCCGCACCGCCTGATACGCCCCCGACTTGTCCACGATTCCCAGAAGCTCCAGCAGCAGGTTCAGCCCAAGCACCGCTCCCACGGCCGCCCCTGCCAGCAGAAGATAACTTGACCTGCCCTCGCGCCGCAGGTATCTGAGTTTATTTTCCTCCGCCGTCTTTTGGATCAAAAGCTTCGCATTGGACCATACCGCCACTGCGCCGCCCACAAACCCCAGCGCCGATTTCAGCACGCCCTGATTGCCGGTAAAAGCAAAATCTGCGTCCCCCATCGCCGCCTTGTCCCGCACGAACAAAAAGGCGTCCAGCGCCGCCGGTAGATTCATGTCCCACAGCTTGACACAGGCCAGTTCCACCGCATACATGACAACGCTGCGCACCAGCATGAACAACAGAAAAGAATAGAGCATCACCCAGATCCGCTGGAAGGTCAGACCCTTCGGCTCATTCGCCGCCTTCTCTTCCTCCACGCCGCGCATCAGAAAACGCTCCAGCTCCTCCACGCTGCGCACGATATAATCCGCCTTGGCCGCTTTCAGCTCCTCCATGCTGCCGTATCCGTAGGCCACGCCCACGCTCTCGATTCCCAGCGCCTTCGCGCCCTCCACATCAAAGCTCCTGTCGCCGATCATATAGACCTGTCCCTTTTGGATGGGCTTGTACGCAAACAGGCGGTTTAACGCCTCCTGCACCACCTCGTCCTTGTTCTCCCTGCTGCCGTCCAGCTCGCTTCCCACGACCACCTTAAAATACTTGCGCAGGTCAAAGTGATCCAAGATCCGCTCCACGAACACCTGCGGCTTGGAGGAAGCCACAGCCAGAAAAAAGCCCTTGGACTGCAGCGTATGAAGCATCTTCGGAATCCCTTCATACACCTCGTTCTCAAAGATTCCCGTGTCCTGAAAACGCTCCCGGTACTTCGCCACCGCCTCCTCCGCCTGACCCGCGTCGAAACCGTAGAAATTCATGAAGCTGTCCCGCAGGGGCGGACCGATAAACTGCTCCAGCTTGGCGCGGTCTTCCTCCTCAATCCCGAACGACTGCAACGCATACTGTACGCAGGTGGTAATTCCCACCCCGGGGTCGGTCAATGTTCCGTCCAAATCAAACAACAGATATTTTTTCATCTAAAAACTCCTTATTTTATCTCCGTCATCCACGGTATTTTCAATCTTGACAATGCGCACGTCATATCCCACGGACTCGCTCACCTGCACATGAGCCGTCTCACCCGCCTTCCTGCCCAGCAGCGCTTTGCCAAGCGGTGACTCGTTGCTGATCAGCCCCTCCAGAGAATTGCCCCGCACCGTGGTGACGATCTTGTAAGTTTCCTCGCTTCCGTCGTCCAGAAAAGCCACCGTCACCGTATTGTTGATGCCCACTTCGTCCGCCGCGGAATCCTCGGAGATCACCCGCGCCGTCCGGATCATCCGCTCCAGATACCGGATGCGGCTCTCGTTCTGATTCTTCACTTTCTTGGCCGCATGATACTCAAAATTCTCACTCAAATCCCCGTGCGCCCGAGCCTCTTTCACATCCTCCAAGGCCTTCGGCCGCACCACCAGCCTGCGGTACTCGATCTCCTCTTCCATTTTCTTGATATCGCTGGGCGTCAATTCGTCATACATAAGCGCTCCCTCTCTCCTTTATCCCTGAATCCCCAAAACCACCGCCGCGGACACAATGATCTGGATGATGGCAAACCGATACACCGTCTGGGTGTTAGACCACCCCCACACCTTGCGCACATGGTCGTGCAGCGGCGTCCTCGTGTGGGTGAGGATATGAATTTTGCAAAACCGCAGAAGCGCCACTTTCACCAGCCCCAGACCGCCGTCGAGCATCAGCACAACGGCCACCGGAAGATACAGCACGGGACAGCCCGTCTTCAAGATGGCAATGCTGATGAACAATCCCATGGCGCGGCTTCCCGCATCTCCCATCATCAGCTTGCTGGGCGTGGCGTTATACCACAAATATCCCAGAATGCAGACCGAGAAGAGCAGAATCGCAAAAGAGAAATTCTCGGGCCTGCCTTTGATGCGGTCCACCAGATAAATCGTCATCAGCGTGATGATGCCCAGCGTCCCCGACAGCCCGTCCACTCCGTCGGCGCAGTTTGTCACGTTCACGGATCCCCACACCAGCGCCACCGCCAACAGGGCAAACACCACCGGATGCAGCACGAATTTCACATGAAAAAGCGCCAACTCCACCACATTGGAATTGTATTTCAAAAACGTCATGGACACCAGCGCCGCCACGCACAGATCCAGAAATCCCTTCTTGTATTCGTTCCACGGCGTCTCCGACGCATCGTCCAGATAGCCCGTGAGCATACAAATCGTAAGAAGGATCAAATAGATGGTCATCTCCGCCTGCAGCGGAATAAAGAGCAGCGCCGTCGCCACGAACACCAGCACAAAGATGATGCCCGCCCCTCTGGGTTTTCCAGCAGACAGCTTCCCGTCATGGGCAAATTCCCGGCCGCCGTCCTTGGGCAGATAGACGCTCAATTTCCCGGTGGCCAGCACCGTCGCCGCAAATCCGCACAAAATTCCCGCAAACACATAAAGACTGCTGCCGCCCGCAGGCCAAAACTGATAAATCATAACGACACCTCCCCTTCGATGTGTGTATCCAGACGATTGCGAAACGCTCACTTCGGAAAGCGTCATTGTGCAAATTGGCGATTCGCAAACGTCTGAATGTGTGTATCTTATCACAAAAAAGGCCTGAACGCAATCCGGCTGTCGCGCTCCGTGTAAACCTCCCGCAGTTCTTCCGCCGCTTTCTCCACAGTCTGATACAAATCCGCCGCGGACATGCGCAAGGCGCCGGCTCCCCAGACAACGGTCTGCTCCAGCGCATCGGACGTGGCCACCGTCACCTGATACCGGCTCCCCAGCTCATGCACCGACCGCTCGATATACTGATCCGCCGTCTCCGCTTCTTTCGTGTAAACCACGTCGATATTGTGATAACGCATTGAGCGCCCCGGATTGCCCTTGACTTTATAAGCGTCGAACACCAGAACCAGCGCGCCTCCCGCGGTTCCCTGATAATTGCTCAAAATATCCATGAGCCGGTCTCTGGCGCTGTCGATGTTGGCTCGCGCCAGTTCCCGCAGTTCTTCCCATGCAAAAATGATATTATAGCCGTCCACCAAAAGACAGGCTTCCTTCCGTGTCCCGCCGGTCTCCCCGCGGGCGTTCCCCACCTCCTGTGCGGTTTTGCGCCTCCCGCTCTCATAGGCGTCCCGGCGGCTGACATGATACCGTCTCCTGCGCCGTTCGTCCCGCTCATGTCCCCCGTATGTCTGCCGGAAAATCGTCTCGATCTCCTCCTGCGTGATCACACGCTCCGCACGCTGGCCGGACGCAGGAACCCTGCGGCCATATCCCGCATTCCCGGCGCCTGCGTCTCCGCCGCCCGCAGCCTCCGGACAATCCTCCCCATAGCTTAGCGGCACAGCCGCCTCACCGCCCTCCGCATCCTGTGTCAGCCCAGCCTCCGCCAGCCGCTTCACGGATTCCGGAATCTCCGTATGGGCATACTCCGGCACCCGATCCCAGCTCACCACAAATCCCGCCCCATGGGCGCAGAACACCGACCCCGTGGGATTCTCCACATCCGCCTCCGGGTCATACCCGCGCGCTGCGATCACTTCCTCCGCATTGTGACAGGGCGCATAGCCGTCCAGGACACAGCTCAGATGCCCTTCCCCGTGCGTGTAGGCGTTGACCTGCCGCTGATAAGCGCCCATCGCCGCCACGGGCGCCCTGCCCACAAGCGTACTGCGGCCGCCCTCCGTCACGGGGGATTCAAAGCTCCCGCACATCCGCTGCACATCCGCCATGGCTCGCCCCAGACATTCCGCCGGTAGCTCCAGCACAAAGGAAAACATCGGCTCTAACAGCACATTCTCACAGTTCATCAGCCCCTGCCTAAGCGCCCGGTAGGTCGCCTGCCTGAAATCGCCGCCCTCCGTGTGCTTCACATGGGATCTGCCCGCCACCAGAAGAACCCGCAGATCCGTCACGGGAGACCCGGTCAACACGCCCACATGCTCCCGCTCCTCCAGATGAGTGCGGATCAGCCGCTGCCAATTCCTGTCCAGCATGTCCTCGCCGCACAAGCTGGCAAACTGCAGTCCGCTGCCCCGCTCCCCCGGCTCCAAGAGAAGCGCTACCTCCGCATAATGCCGGAGCGGCTCAAAGTGGCCGATGCCCACCGCCCCCTTAGCGATCGTCTCTTTGTATAAAATGCTTCCCTCGCCAAAACGCACCGAAAGCCCGAACCGCTCTGCAATCAGCTTCTCCAAAACCTCGATCTGCACCTCTCCCATGACCTGAGCATGAATCTCACGGCTCTCCTCCTGCCACAGGATATGCAAAAGCGGTTCTTCCTCCTCCAGCTGCCGGAGTTGTCCCAGCGCCTGCACCGCATCCGCCCCGTCCGGCAGTTCCACACGATAGCTCAGCACAGGCTCCAGCACAGGAGGCCCGTTCTCCTCCTCCGCGCCAAGCCCCTGTCCCGCAAAGGTCTTGGTCAGCCCCGCCACCGCACAGACGCCGCCCGCCGATACCTCCTCCGCCGTCACAAAACCGGCTCCGCTGTAAATCCGGAGCTGATCCGCCTTCTCCTGAAAAGATGCGCTCCCAGACGCCGCACCCGCCCGGTTCTCCACCCACATTTTCACCCGCAGACTCCCGCCCGTCACTTTCAGATGAGTGAGCCGGACGCCGCTTGGATCTCGGGAAATCTTAAACACCCGCGCACCGAACTCCTCCGGATAAAGGGGCTGCAAGCCATACTGCCCGACGCCGTCCAGAAGCGCCTCCACGCCTTCCAGCCGAAGCGCCGCGCCAAAATAGCACGGGAATACCCTGCGCTCCCAGACCGCCTCCGCAATCTCCTCTCTGGTCAGCTCCCCCCGCTCCAGATAGGCGTTCATCAACGCTTCCCCGCAAGTGGCAATCTCCTCCATGACATGGCCGCCAAGCCGCACCTCCGGACGCCCCCCGTCCGTCCCTTGGCTATATGCCTGTCCCTCCGTGCGCCGCACGATTTCTGCATAGTCCGTCGCCGAGAACGCCACGCAATTTGCATCCAGCTGCTTTTTTAAAGACGCCATCAGCCGCGCGCCGTCCGCCTGCGGCTGATCCATCTTGTTTACAAACAAAAAAACCGGTATTTCATACCGCTCCAAAAGCTTCCACAGCGTCCGGGTATGTCCCTGTACGCCGTCCGCTCCGTTGATGACCAGCACCGCATAATCCAGCACTTGCAGCGTCCGCTCCGTCTCCGCGGAGAAATCCACATGCCCCGGCGTATCCAGAAGCGTCAACTCCAGATCTTTCCACACCGTCTGCGCCTGCTTGGAGAAAATCGTGATCCCCCGCTCCCGCTCCAGCGCAAAATTATCCAGAAAGGCATCCCCGTGGTCTACCCTGCCCAGCTTTCTGATCCGGCCGCCCAGATAGAGCATACTCTCCGCCAGCGTGGTCTTGCCCGCATCCACATGGGCAAGAATCCCCAGCACCAGTCTCTTCGATTGTTCCTGTCCGCTTCTCTGTCCATTGGACCGGGCTGTCTCCGGCACGCGTCCTACCTCCGTTTCTGTTCTGCTTACCTAGTTTGATTGATTCCTATTTGACTGCTTCCTGTTTGATTGATTCCTTTTGAACGATTCCCCTTTGATCAATTCCCTTTTGATTGATTCCCTTTTGATTGATTCCTTTTGGATTGATTTCCTTT
The DNA here is from genome assembly GCA_023663735.1 of Muribaculum sp. GTDB lineage: Bacteria > Bacillota > Clostridia > Lachnospirales > Lachnospiraceae > Acetatifactor. Next base: position 41,339 of record JAMPGV010000016.1, read on the forward strand.
TGGATTGATTTCCTTTTGATCAATTCCCTTCATGATCCAATGTGGAATCTCTCCGAATCCGCCGCATTAAAATGCAACTATATATTCCGTTTTCTGATTTGTCTTTATTGAAATCCTCAAAAATTATCATAATATCTCCAAGATCAGAAACCCGCCCTGCTCCCATACCACCTCATAAGGCGCGGCCACCGCTTCCAGATCCCCCTCCTGCAACAGATACAGCCCCTCCCGGTCACAGCCTGTCCAATCATAATTCTGCACATTGATATAATGATATCTCTCGGAATAGGGCAGAAGCTCCCTGCCTCCCGTGACGTCCGTCTGCTCCTGATAATACCGTGCGTCGATCCGACAGGCATACTGAGTCAAGATCTCCGCCATGGACAGATTGTACTGCCAGCCCATATTGCCCGTGATATAGAGCCTCTCGCATTCCGCCGCCTCGTCCGCTGTCCGCACGGCCTCCAGAAACGCCCCGTTATAATACTGTGCCGACTTTTCCGGATACACCGTAAAATAAGCCCCCACAAACAACAGGGCGCACACGCCATAGACTGCTCCCGCCGCGGCCAGCCACTTTCCGCTCCGCTCCGCCAGACGGCAGATTCCATACGCGCAGACCAGAATCAGCGGATAAAAGATGATATTGATGCGGTTCACATTCACTTCATAGGTGATGACGCCCGTCCAGACGCCCGTGGCCAAAAATCCCCACAGCGCCAGCTTGTGCGCCTGCGCTTTCACATCCTTCTCCCCGAACAAATCCTTGGTGAGAAGCGCCGTCCCACCCGCCATAAAGGGAATGCTGATATGATACAGCGGCCCGAAGGCCGGAATTGCATTGAACCAATAGTCCGGGAACTGCAAAAAACTGCTCTTAAACAGCGCGCAGATATTCTTCCAGAGTTGGGAAAAAGAAAAATTCAAAAACAAGATATCGTTCCCACGGACCGTCTCCGGAAAACGGCTCATGGTAATCCACCCGGTTTCGATGGTATCCCAGTGGAACAGATTGATAGCCAGCACCAAGACCTCCGGCAAGGCCACCGCTCCGAAGATCAAAACACAGACAAGCGCCTCCCTCCATGAAAACAGCTTCTTCCGCAATCCCCACAGGGCAAAAACGGCCAGAAACGGCGTCACGGAATACACCGCAATCCCGTAGCAATAAAAAGTCAGCCCGAAGAAAAACATGGACAAATACAGATACCTCTTTTTTTCAATGCCCAGAAGCAGGAGATAAAAGGCCAGCAAAAAGACATGAGGAAACAGATTGCAGTCAATGGACCAGCGGCTCTGCATAAAATGCCAGGGATTGACCGCAGTGAGCGCCATTGCCACGAAAGCAAACCGAACGCCGAACATGCGCTTTCCGATCAGATATACCAGCGCGATTCCTCCCACGCTGGCAAGCAGCATGGGCAGACGGATCACCCAAGTGTGAAATCCCAAAATACGGATAAACGGAATCATCAGATAAGACAGCAGCACGCTCATCTGGCTCACCTGCCATGCGGCAAAGTGTACGGGAAGGCGCACGCCGAACCGATCCGTCCCATACAAGGACAGCGCCCATGCGTCCACCGCCCCCATGGCCTCGTCCTGATTGACGCCAAAGGGGAGCGAACCAAACCGAATCAGCCGCAACAATAGAGCGCCAAGCAGAATCGTCCAGAACAGAACCAGCCGTTTCTTCCCTGCCATCCCGTCCCCGTTTTCCCTATAGCCGCCTCCGGCTTTTCCCTGCGCTCTCTCCATTCGGCCCTCTCTCATCCTGTTTTCCCATACTCCGCTCATTCCGCTCTATTCTTGTTATTCTAGCATCTTTTCCCTTGGATTACAAGACTGGATTGCAAGCCGTACTGTTTTAACAAATTATCTACCTTGACTGGCATAGGGCTATCCCTCCTGTTTCTAATATACTGTTCCTTTTTCTATCCATTCTTTTAATTTCTTCTGAAGTTCCTTTTTATCCGGCAAATATAATTGATACCATGCCCGATGGAAAAACCTAAGTGGATTTTGTAGCCTCGCACAATTTCCCATCCTCTTTAGCAGCTTTACTTTAGCACTACCTTGTAAACAGCGTTATTTGTATTCCCACTTACTTCAACATATCCTGTTCCTACAAGCATAGATAAGTATCTATATGTAGTTGATTTCGATTTTTTGAGTACTGCCTCAGCAATTTGTGGCGTTATCTCCTTATTTTTATCCAAATATTTAATAATAGGTAAAACCTTTTCGTAATTTTTCTTTGTTAAAACTTCGGTCAAAACTTCGGTCAAACTTCGGTCATTTTTTTGACCGAAGTTTTCTTTTCCATATTCAAATTCCTCATGAAATTTTATCGCCGCTTTTTTATCGCCGCTTTTTCTGTCTACATTTTCCTTACTCCGCCAAATACCATCTGCACCCACTTGTCCATACTGCCCATATCTTAGTATAGACATATATTTCTCACATCCTGATGCATTAATCGAAACGCCTCCGTTTTCAGCATCTATAAGCGGAAGCGGCGCGTTTACTTTCCTGCATTCTTGAATCGGGATTCCTGTTGCATAATCTTTATGTTTCGGACTTTTATCTGCACTTAGTTTATCATTTTTGCGACAACCTGTTTTTACAATATTCCTCAACTTTTTTAATTAATTCTTCTGCTGTTTCAACTTGTTCCTGCGTTCTTTCTCTTGTGGCAACATAAAAATCATCATAATCACTCGCATGACGAATCTCCTCTGCTCGAGAGATTTTTCTCCCTATTTCTCTGGAGAAAATCTCTGTTTTTATATAATCTCTGTTGAAACCGCCTATCGCATCTTTATGTTTTTTATACGCCTTTTGGTCAAGAGCATGGATAGCTGATATTGCATGAAAGATAGCATAGTAAGCCCTGTTATTTGATGCCCTGTATTCTTTTGCGTCCGACAATATTTTTGCTGCTTTTAAGTCACTTTTAGCTGTTTCCAACCTTATTTCATCAAATCAATTGCATTCCCCTCACTACGCTGCTCCATACAGTTTGATCCCCTCTCTCTCAATGTTCGCATAAAACGGATAAGCTTTTAACCAATATTTAAAATGTTCCTCATATTTTGCAAGAGGTTTAATATCTACGTCATTGTCCATATTAAAATCATATGTCATATCTGATAACTGGTGTCTATAGCGCTCAATTTCTATATCTGTTATATTAAGCAAGATCATAATATCAATATCCGAATCTTCCCTATAATCCCCCCTTGCATAAGAACCATACAATATAACTGTTTTTAGATGCTGACCATAAATTTCTTTTATTTTGCTCACGTACTGTTTTAACAAATTATCTACCCTGACTGGCATAAGGCTATCCCTCCTTATTTTTCTTCCCACCATTCCACAATCTTTTCATTATTCCATAAATGTAAGAATTGTGCCATACTGCATTTGCGCCTTTATCGCCGCTTTTTATTACCACTTTTTCTGTCTACAGTCTCTTTGCTTCACCAAGTGTGGCTTGCTGTAATTCTGTCTCGAAAAAGTTAAACCCTGTTTCAGATTTCTTTTGAGACTCGTTCCGAATTACGCTATTCGTGTCCTTTCCCATCTCCATATGGCACTGGATCTTCCGCCGCCATAGACAATCCTTGCGGCATCTCATATGTATAAGCCTCAGACCCTTCCGTCCTCTTAATCCCTTTCTTCCTCATCTCCCGGTACACAACCTCTGCCAACGCACTCATAACCGCATTATATTTCGCCGTATCCTCAAACAAGCTCTGATACGACTCCTGTGCTTCTACATACCCATCTTGAGCCGCCATGCCAAACGCCTTGGGAAAGATGCTTTCCACAAAAATCTGCGGATCAGAGGACTGCGCCATTTTTTTCAATTTTTTATCAGAAAGCAGCTTATCCCTGAGTGCCGATAAAATCACCTTATCCCCTTCTGTGAAATTGCCCTTGAACTTTTCATTGATTTTCGCGATCACCTCGTCCAAGGGTGTTTTTTCGTCCATTCCCTTGACGCCCTTGTGCTTTGCCGGAACATATACCGTCCTTGCTTCCTCCAGAGTAATTTCCCCTTGGAATGTTTTTTGCAGCTTATAATATTCCAGTTTCAGCTTGCCGTCTAAATCAATCGGCTCCTCGGCATCCTTCGGCAGCAATCCAATCAGATACGAACAAAATACATACTCCTTCTGCAGCTCCTTATCAA
>JAMPGV010000017.1 GCA_023663735.1 Muribaculum sp.
AATATACAATCTGCACAATTCGGATTACCTAAATTGGAGTTTTGCAATTGCCTATCCTGTATTATTGTTCCGTATTAAGTGCCTTGCGGACTTCCCCGGCCACCTGCGGAAAGGGCAGGAAGGGCAGGGGCGGCGTATCGTGGGGGCAGAGCGTCTTTTCCATCCAGATCATGTCCAGCCATTGGCCGCTCTTGTACCCCGACTGATGGAAATGCGCCACCGTCTGATAGCCGAAGCGCGTGTGGAAAGCCTCGCTCACCGGATGGGGATAGGCGATACAGGCGCAGAGATTGCAGACGTGCTGTCTGCGCAGGCACTCCTCCAAAGCCTGATAGAGCAGGCTTCCGATTCCCTCCCCCGTGCAGTCCTCCCGCACATAGACGGAGGTCTCCACGGACCAGTCGTAGGCGGCCCTGCCCTTAAAGGGGGAAGCGTAGGCGAATCCGGCGATCTTCCCGTCCTTGACGGCGGCCAGATAGGGATACCGCTCCAATGTCCGTCGGATGCGGGATGCAAATTCCGCCGCGGAGGGGATTTCGTACTCAAAGGTGACAACGGTATGTTCCACATAGGGCGCATAGACGGCCAACAGTTCCGGAGCGTCTTCCGGCACGGCATATCGGATGGAGATCCGGGACGGTGTATTCATGGCGGAGCCTCCTTGTAAACTCTTTTGTAAAATTCTAAACCCGTTCAACAGACAAGTCAATGAGAAATCCGCCGTAAAAGGGCAAAGATTTGAACCTGCGAACGGAAATTGGTAGATTTTTGGTGATTCTGTATTGTTTTGGGTAGACATTTTATGGAAAAATGGGTATAATCTACTATGTCGGAATCAATTTTTCGGGGGAATCGGATGAGCCGCAGGCGCAAGAGCAATCCTGAATATGATAAGAGCGTGTACCGCAGTCTGGTGTTAATCACACAGTTTGGCATCAATATGCTGGTGCCGATCTGTATGATGTCGGCGCTCGGCGTCTGGCTGGACAACCGATACCATACTTCCTTCTGGACGATTCTGCTGTTCTTTGCGGGGGCGGCAGCCGGGGCGCAGAACACCTACCGGATGGCCAGAAAGATTTATGACGCGGACAATGCGGATGCGGCTGATTTACAGGAAGAGGTTCGCAATGCCGGAGATTCCCGCCGAGGGAACGTTCGCCAAGGGAACGTCCGTCAAGGGGATGTCCGCCAAGGAGACGTCCGCAGAAGGGACGGCGGAGCGGATGCGGACAGACAGGATGTGGAAGGTAGCGTAAAATGATCGCATGGCTGAAAAACAGAAACAGAACGCTGCTGGAGCTGGATACCGGAGTGCTGTTCTGGACGTTGGCGGCCAGTGCGGCGGGATTTGCACCTCCCCTGCGTTCGCTGGGGATCGGCAGACAGGACTGGTGCGCGGCGCTGTGGACTGCGGCGGCGCTTGTCATGATTTCCGTACTGCATATGCAGCGCTGTCTGGACAGGGCGCTTGATTTTGACGAGGGTACCGCCTCCAAACTGATTGTCAGGGGATACTTGATCCGTTATGTGTCCGTGGGAGCTGTTTTGATTGCTGCCGTACTCACGGAAATCTTAAACCCGCTGATTCTGTGTCTGGGGTATTTGTTGATTATGAAAGTAGCGGTTTATTCACAGCCGTTTACCCATAAGCTTTACAATAAGCTGTTCCACGAGACGGAGCCGGATTCGGAACCGGCCGGGGACGAGCTTTAGGAAGCAATTTTAAAGCTGTACAAAAAGAAAAGAGGGAGGTGAGAATATGGTTCATGGCATTTTGTTATCCGGCTCCACGGACGTGGATGTTATGGTACATGGTCTGGTATCGTACCAGTTCTTTGGACATACTGTCTGGATAACAACCACACATGTCAGCCTGCTGTTGGTAGTCCTGATTCTATGCGGTTTTTCCATAGTGGCGGGACGGGTCATGAAAAAAGGGACGGAAGTGCCGGGTGGTTTTCAGAATGTGATCGAGCTGATTGTGGAGAAGCTGGACGGCATGGTAAATTCTACCATGGGAAAGAATGCGACCAAGTTCTACAATTATATTGGAACGGTTTTCATCTTTATTCTGTTCAGCAACATATCGGGACTTTTGGGCTTAAGGCCCCCCACGGCAGATTACGGCGTGACGTTTCCGCTGGGTGTGCTGACGTTTATCCTGATTCATTTCAATCAGTTTAAATATCAGAAACCCAAGGATATCTGGACGGATATGTGTTCACCGCTTCCGCCGTGGCTGCCGATCTGGTTTCCGATCAACGTCATCAGCGAGATTGCGGTACCCATATCGCTGTCGCTTCGTCTGTTCGCAAACGTTTTGTCGGGTACGATCATGATGGCTTTGATCTACGGACTGTTAGGCGTGATCGCGACGGCTTGGCCCGCGGCGCTGCATGTGTATTTTGATTTGTTCTCCGGAGCAATTCAGACCTATGTATTCTGTATGTTGACGATGACCTACATCAATAATGCCATCGGTGAAGAGACATAGTCAACGAAACCAAAAGTCAAAATCAGGAGGAAAACAAAATGGAATTTAACGAGTATTTTATCTTAGGATGTTCTGCAATCGGCGCAGGTCTGGCAGTAATCGCCGGTATCGGACCCGGTGTAGGACAGGGTATCGCCGCCGGACATGCGGCAGCCGCAGTAGGACGTAATCCCGGCGCCAAATCCGCCATCACTTCGACCATGCTGCTCGGACAGGCAGTTGCCGAGACCACCGGTCTGTACGGTTTGCTGATTGCAATTCTGTTATTGTTCGTAAAGCCTCTGTTACCATAAGACACGGTAAAAAATTACCGGAAAGGAGGCAGAAATGATACTATTAACCGCAGGAGAGACCTATGAGAGAATGTTCGGCATCGACTGGCAGCTTTTGGCCGATTCCACGCTCTCCATCATAGCCGTCTTTGTTCTGTTTGCCATAATGAGCTACTTCCTGTTCAATCCCGCCCGCAAAATGCTGTCGGATCGTCAGGCCAAGATCAAGGGTGAGCTGGACGCCGCCAAGAGCGGCATGGAGGAGGCGGACCGCTTGCGCGAGGAGTACGAGGCAAAGCTTCGTGACATCGACAAGGAGGCGGAGAGCATCTTAAGCGAGGCCCGCAAAAAGGCGCTTGCCAGCGAGAACCGGATTGTCGCCGAGGCGAAGGAAGAGGCCGCTCGTATTATGGAGAGAGCGCGCGTGGAAGCCGAACTGGAGAAACAGAAAGTGTCCGATGAGGTGAAACGGGAGATCATCGCCGTCGCTTCCCTGATGGCGGCTAAGGTCGTAGCCGCATCCATCGACACGAAGGTTCAGGATCAGCTGATCGACGAGACGCTGAAGGAGATGGGTAAAAATACATGGCTAAGTTAGTTTCCAAAACATACGGTGAAGCCCTGTTTCAGATAGCCATGGAAGCCCGCGCGGAAGGCGCCGCAGAGAGCGGATCCGGCGCGGCGGACGATCTGTTTGCGCAGGTACAGCAGGTCAGCGCCATCTTGCAGGACAATCCGGACTTTGACAAACTGATGATGCATCCCGGCGTCCCCAAGCAGGAGAAGGTGGCGGCTATGGAGGCTGTCTTCAAAGGCCGTGTGAGCGATGCGCTCACGGGATTGATGGATGTGGTCATCCGCAAGGAGCGGTATGGCGATCTGCAGGAGATCTTCGGCTACTTCATCGACAAAGTGAAGGCGGTGCGGGGAATCGGCGTGGCGTATATCACCACGGCGGTGGAACTCAGCGACAAGCAGAAGGCGGATACCGTGGCAAAGCTTTTAGAGACCACGTCCTATCGGAGCATCGAATCACAGTTTGCTGTGGACGAATCCCTGATCGGGGGAATGGTCATCCGTATGAACGACAGAGTGGTGGACAGCAGCGTCCGCTCAAAATTAGACGATTTGACAAGACAATTATTACAAATCCGGCTCGCATAGAGGGCTGGAGGAAAGGTGCTACAGAACATGAATTTGAAACCGGAAGAAATAAGTTCTGTAATTAAGGAGCAGATTCAGAGATACGCTTCCACGCTGGACGTGTCCGATGTGGGCACGGTAATTCAGGTTGCGGACGGTATTGCTCGTGTGCATGGATTGGAAAATGCCATGCAGGGAGAGCTTCTGTTGTTCCCCGGCGAGGTGTACGGCATGGTGCTGAACCTTGAGGAGGACAATGTAGGTGCGGTTCTTCTGGGCAGCGCGCACAATATCAACGAAGGCGATATCGTGAAGACCACAGGCCGCGTGGTGGAAGTTCCCGTGGGCGACGCCCTGTTGGGCCGCGTGGTAAATTCGCTGGGGCAGCCCATTGACGGCAAAGGCCCCGTACAGACGGATAAATACCGCAAGATTGAGCGCGTGGCAAGCGGCGTTATCACAAGAAAGAGCGTGGACACTCCTTTACAGACCGGTATCAAGGCGATCGATTCCATGGTTCCCATCGGAAGAGGACAGCGTGAATTGATTATCGGCGACCGCCAGACTGGCAAGACGGCCATCGCCATTGATACCATTATCAATCAAAAAGGACAGAACGTAAAATGTATCTATGTGGCAATCGGCCAGAAAGCGTCTACCGTTGCCAATATCGTGAAGACTTTGGAGGAGTTCGGGGCCATGAGCTATACCACCATCGTGGTATCTACGGCCAGCGATCTGGCTCCTCTGCAATACATCGCTCCCTACTCCGGCTGTGCCATCGGCGAGGAGTGGATGGAGAACGGCGAGGATGTGCTGGTGATCTATGACGATTTGAGCAAACATGCGACCGCATACCGCACACTCTCTTTGCTGCTTCGTCGTCCGCCCGGGCGTGAGGCATATCCCGGCGACGTATTCTATTTGCATTCCAGATTGTTGGAGCGCGCGGCGAGAATGAGCGACGAGTATGGCGGAGGCTCCCTTACCGCCCTGCCCATTATCGAGACGCAGGCCGGGGACGTGTCGGCATATATTCCGACCAATGTCATTTCGATCACCGACGGGCAGATCTATCTGGAGACGGAGATGTTCAACGCCGGTTTCCGTCCTGCCGTAAATGCCGGACTGTCCGTGTCCCGTGTAGGCGGCGCGGCACAGATTAAGGCGATGAAGAAGATTGCGGCGCCTATCCGCACGGAGCTTGCCCAGTACAGAGAGCTGGCAGCTTTCGCGCAGTTTGGTTCCGAGCTGGATGCCGATACCAAGGAGAAGCTTGCGCAGGGCGAGCGGATCAAAGAGGTATTAAAACAGCCTCAGTACCGCCCTATGCCCGTGCAGTATCAGGTTATCATCATCTACGCCGTGACCCGCAAGTATCTGCTGGATGTGGCCGTGGAAGACATCACCCGGTTCGAGGAAGAATTCTTCGCATTTCTGGATACCAAATATCCCGAGGTACCCCGCAGCATTGCGGACGAGAAGTCGATTTCCGACAAGACGGAGGAAGCGCTGAAGAAGGCGATCGAAGAGTTTAAGCAGGGATTCCAACAGTGATCCCTTTGCCGCAGGAGGCAGATAGGAGTAAGTTATGGCATCGATGCGTGATATAAAGCGCCGGAGAAGCAGTATTCAGGGGACACAGCAGATCACAAAGGCGATGAAGCTGGTGTCCACCGTAAAACTGCAGCGCGCCAAAGCAAATGCAGAGCGCTCCAAAATATACTTTGAGAACATGTTTGAGACGGTAAACAGCATTTTATCCCGGGTGGGACATGTGGAACATCCGTATCTTATGCCGGGGCAGTCTCAGAAAAAAGCGGTGATCGTGATTACTTCCAACCGCGGTCTGGCCGGAGGATACAACTCCAATGTGGTGAAGCTCATCACCCGGCATGAGACTTGGAAGAAGGAAGATCTGGAGATCTATGCGCTGGGAAATAAGGGCCGGGAGGCTCTTGCCAGAAACGGCTATACCATCCGGGAAACGATTCCCGAGATCATCGACGATCCCACTTATGCGGATGCGATGCTGTTGACGAAAAGGCTTTTGGAGGCTTTTGCCGCAGGGGAGGTCGGGGAGATTTATCTCGCCTATACTTCCTTCAAAAATACGGTGAGCCATGAGCCAAAGATTTTGCGGCTCCTGCCTGTGGACAGGGAAGAGCTGGAAGGCAGCGGGAAGGAAGCGGATGCGATCATGAACTTCGAGCCTGAAGATGTGGAGGCTCTGGATATGATCATCCCCAAGTACGTCACCAGTCTCATCTACGGCGCTATGGTGGAAGCCGTAGCCAGTGAGAACGGCGCCCGTATGCAGGCCATGGACAGCGCTACCAGCAATGCGGAGGAAATGATAGACGATCTGTCGCTGAAGTATAACAGAGCAAGACAAGGCTCCATCACACAGGAGCTGACAGAAATTATTGCCGGTGCGGAAGCATTGGGTTAAGACAAAAAGAAATATGCATGTTTTTTGTGCAGGAAAGAGGTAAGAATGGCAGGAGAGAATAGAGGTAAAGTCACTCAGGTCATCGGCGCGGTGCTGGATGTGCGTTTCGATGAGGGAAAGCTGCCGGAAATCAACGAGGCGGTCAGAATCCCTACCGGGGCGGACGCCGAGCTGACTGTGGAAGTATCCCAGCATCTGGGTGACGATACCGTGAGATGTATCGCCATGGGTACCACCGACGGTCTGGTGCGCGGGATGGAGGCAATCGCCACCGGAGCGCCGATCACCGTGCCGGTAGGTGAGAACACTCTGGGAAGAATCTTCAATGTATTGGGCCAGCCCATCGACAATAAGCCTGCTCCGGAAGGGGTGACTTATGAGCCGATCCACAGACCCGCTCCGGAGTTCGCGGAGCAGTCTACCGAGACGGAACTGCTGGAGACGGGTATCAAGGTCGTAGATCTGCTCTGTCCTTATCAGAAGGGCGGAAAGATCGGACTGTTCGGCGGCGCGGGCGTGGGCAAGACCGTGTTGATTCAGGAGCTGATCCGCAACATTGCCACCGAGCATGGCGGCTACTCTGTGTTCACAGGTGTGGGCGAGCGTACCCGTGAGGGAAACGATCTGTATCATGAAATGATGGAGTCGGGCGTTATCGACAAGACGACCATGGTATTCGGTCAGATGAACGAGCCGCCCGGAGCAAGAATGAGAGTGGGGCTGACGGGACTCACCATGGCGGAGTATTTCCGCGATAAGGGCGGCAAGGATGTGCTGCTGTTCATCGACAATATCTTCCGTTTCACACAGGCGGGCAGCGAGGTTTCCGCCCTGCTGGGACGTATGCCTTCGGCAGTGGGATATCAGCCTACGCTGCAGACGGAGATGGGCGCGCTGCAGGAGCGCATTACCTCCACCAAGAGCGGTTCCATCACCTCCGTTCAGGCAGTTTATGTGCCGGCGGATGACTTGACAGACCCGGCGCCCGCAACCACGTTTGCGCATCTGGACGCGACCACCGTGCTGTCCCGTTCCATCGTGGAGCTGGGCATTTATCCGGCGGTTGACCCGCTGGAGTCCACGTCCCGCATTCTGGATCCCAGAATTCTGGGCGAGGAGCATTATCACACGGCCCGCGGTGTGCAGGAGATTTTGCAGCGCTATAAGGAACTGCAGGATATCATTGCCATTCTGGGTATGGACGAGCTTTCCGAGGAGGACAAACTGGTGGTTTCCCGCGCGCGTAAAGTGCAGAGATTCCTCTCACAGCCTTTCTTTGTGGCAGGACAGTTCACCGGACTCGAGGGAAAATATGTACCCATCAATGAGACCATCCGCGGATTCAAAGAGATTTTGGAAGGCAGGCATGATGACATCCCCGAGAGCTATTTCCTGAATGCCGGCGGCATCGACGATGTATTAGCCAAGGTACAGAAGTAATAGGGAAAGGATCGATAACATGGCAGAGAATCAAAATTTTTATCTGCGCATCATCACTCCGGACAGGCTGTTCTACGAAGGGGATGTGGAGATGGTGGAATTCAACACCACGGAAGGTGAAATAGGCGTGCTGCCGGGACATATTCCCCTGACCGTCATTGTGAAGCCGGGAATTCTGGCGATCACCGAGAAGGACGGGGAGCGGGAAGCCGCGCTTCATGCCGGATTTGCGGAGATTCTGCCGGAAGGTATCACCATATTGGCCGAGATTGTGGAATGGCCGGAGGAGATCGACATGCATCGCGCAGAGGAGGCTATGAGCCGCGCAAAGGAGCGTCTCGCAAGCAAGACGCCCGAGACGGACGTTGCCCGTGCGGAGACCGCGCTTCTTAGGGCAATGGCCAGAATCGAGATCTTGAAGTAAAAGAACAGACGGCAGCTCCCGGAAAGCTATGCAAAAGATGCGTTGAACGGACATCCTGCATGGCATTTCCGGGAGCGCTGTATAGGGGAGGACACATGCGGAGCGTGCTGTCCGTCCTTTTCTATTGTGGGTGGAACAACAGGGTGGCAGATAGGACAGCACAGATAGGATAGTACAGATAGGACAGCACAGATAGGATAGTACAGATAGGACAGTACAGATAGGATAGCACAGATAGGACAGCACAAATAGAATGACACAAAAAGAGCGGGCGGCGCATATCTTATTAAAAAGCGGCGGCGAGGCATCCATATGGATTTCAAACCCAAAATACTCCACAGCTTTCCCGGCCATGTTCCTCTGCCTTTCTATATGACTTATCCCGGCTATCAGGGAGCGGAACAGGAGCGGGCGCTTCTGCGGGACATGGAATATCTGCAGCAGGCCTATCCGGGAGAAGTGAAGCGTTATCAGCGCAGAGTGGCGGAAATACTGGACAAAACGGATTATGAAGGCAGTATGATTTACGACGAGTACCCTGATTTCACCAGTATGCGCAGACTGACGGAGAGCATGATAAAGATATTGCAGAACGAGGACCGGGAGCTGCCCGAAGAGCAGCGGCTGCCGGCGGAACAGTGGAGCTGGCTGGCGGATATGATTCAGGTGCTTTTGTGTGAGGAGATCTACAAGCGCAGGCACGGGGGCAGAAGAGGAAAAATTTTTGGATGAATTAAACGGACTGTTAGAAGAAATTCTGAATATAGATTTACGGCAGATTGTGCTGAGCAACACAAGGGATGAAGCACAGGGCACCAAAGTAAAGGTGCGCCCTGTGCTGCTAAAGGGCGAATTGTTTTTTCAGGAGACCCTGTACAGGGGAACGCAGGTATTTCATGAGAATCTGACGGGGGAAGAGATGCGGGAGCGCATCGGAACGTATCTGGAGACGCTGTTTCGGCAGGGAGAGTTTCAGGGAGCGTCTTTGGAGGGGACGGTGCTTGTGAGCAGGAAGGGAAAGATGACCGTCAAGATGCGCAGGACAAAGGAGGCGGACAAGCCGTCCGGCGCGGCGGGGAGCGCAGCCCTTGCCCACAACCGTGCCAAGCGGTATCTTCTCGCGGACGGCGAGCCGGTGGACTTTCTGGTGGGGCTGGGCGTACAGACGCCGGACGGAAAAGTGGTCAAGGCAAAATATGATAAGTTCCGCCAGATCAACCGTTATCTGGAGTTTATAGAAGATGTGCTGGACGAGCTTCCCAGAGACCGGGCGATCCGGATTGTGGATTTCGGATGCGGCAAGTCCTATCTCACGTTTGCCATGTATTATTACCTGCATGAACTGCAGGGGCGGGATCTTCAGGTTGTCGGACTGGATCTGAAAGCCGACGTCATTGCCCGCTGCAATGAATTGGCGCAGAGGCTGCATTACGGTGGCCTGCATTTCGAGAGAGGGGACATCAGCACTTACGGGGGCGCTGCGGAGGCGGACATGGTGGTGAGTCTCCACGCCTGTGACACCGCCACGGATTATGCGCTGGAAAAGGCGGTAAAATGGGGAGCCGGAGTGATCTTTGCGGTACCCTGCTGTCAACATGAGATCAACGGGCAGATGCGTTGCAAAACGCTGCAGCCGCTGTTGAAATACGGTTTGATAAAGGAACGCATGGCGGCGCTGGTGACCGATGCATTGCGTGCGAACCTGCTGGAGCAAAAAGGATATGACACGCAGATTCTGGAGTTTATCGAGATGGAGCATACGCCCAAGAACGTCCTGATCCGGGCGGTCAAGCGGAAGGACGCGGGCATGAAACGCAGAGGAGATAGGTCGGATCTGCGGGAGCTGACGGATTTTCTGCAGATCCATCCCACATTGGAGCAATTGTTGAATGAAGAAAACGCTGATTAAACTGGCAGTTTTTCTGTCGGTCTTTCTGGCCGCAATGGTGGTGGCGAGCCGGGTGATGAATAAAGGGCATAATAATATGACCATGGAGATGGCGGACGCCTCTCTGCCCATTGTTTCGATGGAGCGGGGCGGTGTGCGCTATAATGCGTTACACGGGTATAGCGTGCCGATGGACACCGCATTTGAGCGGGGAACGGTGACGGTGCTGGGCGAGGGCAGGAGTCTTTCGCTTCGGGTGGACACCTATGGGAGGATTGTGTCCGGAATGGCCATGGAGGTGCGCAGTATTGATGGCGGACGGCTTGTGGAGAAACGGGAGATTACGGATTACGCGGTGGAGGAGGAAGGGAGGCTCTCCGCCCATTTTTCCTTGAAGGATCTGATCGACCGGGACAAGGAGTATGCGCTGGTTTTGATCTTGACGCTGGATGAGGACAAACCCGTCTACTATTATACCCGCGTGGTCTGGAGCGAAACGGTATATGCGGACGAGAAGCTTGGCTTCGTGAAAGACTTTCACGAGAAACTCTACGACAGGGAGGCGGCCAGAGAGCTGACCAAGTATCTGGAGACCAACGGAAGGCTTGAAGACAACAGTTCTTTTCACAAGGTAAATATCCACAGCAGTTTCAAGCAGATCACTTGGGGCAGCCTGAGTGTGCGGGAGATCGGGGAGCCGGTGATCCGGCTCACGGAGATCGGGGAACAGACGGCTTCCCTGCTGGTGGATTACTTTGTCGAAAGCGGTGACAGGAATGTCACTTATTACCGGGTGCAGGAACATTACCGTGTGCGCTACACCACAGAGCGCATGTATCTCTTGAATTATGAGCGCACGATGGTTCAGATTCCGGATGTGGAGGATATGTGTACCAACGACAAGATCGTGCTGGGCATTGTGGGGACGGACGTTCCCATGATGGAGAGCGAGGACGGCAGCAATGTGGTCTTTGAGGTGGACAATCAGCTCTACAGCTATAATACGGACAAAAACCAGCTCACGGTGATTTTCAGTTTTTATGACGCCGATCACATGGACGCGCGCACCATGTATGACAGCCACTCTATCAAGATGCTGGACGTGACGGAGGGCGGCAATGTGAGTTTCGCCGTGTACGGCTATATGAACAGGGGGCGTCACGAGGGGGAAGTGGGAATCCAGATCTATACCTATGACAGTGCGCTGAACACGCTGGAGGAGAATGTTTATATTCCGTATGGCAAGAACTATGCCGTGCTGAAACCCCAGATGGATCAGCTGCTCTACTTGAACAGGGATCAGCAGCTCTATCTGATGCTGGAGGATGTGATCTACGGTATTGATTTGGAGGAAAAAACGTATTATCCCATGGTGGAGATTGCGCAGGACGACAAGATCCGGGTCTCGGACAATCACCGCATTATCATCTGGCAGGAGGGGGACGACGGTTATCACAGCAACCGCCTGAACGTGCGCAACCTCAATACGGGGGTGCAGAAAGTCATCGTGGCCGGGACAGGAGAATTTATCCGGCCGCTGGGATTCATGGGAGAGGATATCATTTATGGGGCGGCAAAGGCGGAAGACGTCTACCGGGAAAATTCGGGAAGGATCTTTTTCCCCATGTATAAGGTCTGCATCTGCGATTCGGACGGCGAGATTTTAAAGGAATACGGTCAGGAAAATATGTATGTCACCGACTGCAGCGTGGAGGACAATCAGATCACATTGGAGCGCGTACAGCGGCGCGCGGACGGCAGTTATGCGGAAGCGCCGCCGGATCAGATCATGAATAGTGTGGAAATCATAACCGGAAAGTATCAGATCGTGGCGCCGGTCATCGACGTCTACGAGCGGTATGTCCAGATACAGACCAAGGTGAATATCGACAGCAAAACCATGCAGATCCTGACGCCCAAGGAAGTGGTGTTCGAGGGTGGAAGGGAGCTGATCCTGAATGCGGAAAGCGATACCGCCAAATATTTTGTCTATGGCGCTTACGGGGTGGAGGGAATCTACAGCTCTCCGGCCAAGGCGGTCACTCTGGCCAACAATATCTCCGGCGTGGTGGTGAACCAGAGGGGGAATACGGTTTGGCTTCGGGGAAACCGCGCGCTGCGCAATCAGATCATGGCCATCACGGAGGACAAGGTGTCGGAAGAGAAGAACAGTCTGGCCGTGTGTCTGGATACCATCTTGAAGTACGAGGGAATTATTCGTAATTCCGATTATCTGTTGGCACAGGGTCAGACTGTCATGGGAATCCTTCAGGACAATCTAGAGGACGTTCAGGTTTTGGATCTGACGGGATGCGATCTGGACGCCGTACTTTATTATGTCAATCAGGATATACCGGTTCTGGCGCTCACAAGCGACGGCGAGGCGGTTGTGATCACCGGATTCAATGAATTCAATATTGTGGTGATGAACCCTCTGAAAGGGACGTTAGCCAAACAGGGAATCAATGATTCCACCGAATGGTTCAAAGAAAACGGCAACCTCTTCGTCACTTACATGCGAGAAGAACAATAAGATATTTGCGGTATTGCTGAAGCGCTTTCAGGAGCGGGATGCCCAGTACGCCGCAGGAGAGCAGTTCGCCTGCGCCGACGGTCAGCATGAAATACGGAATTCCCCCCCGCAGTCCGTAGGCGTAGGCCAGCACAAAAGGAATGACGATTGTGTTGGCGATGATGGGAGGAAGCGGGGCGAGAAACACTTTCAGGTTTCCGGTCTGACGTTCAGGTTTGGCTCTGCCGCAGAGATAATAGGTACCCAGAGCGCCTAAAAGCGTGGCCAGACTTCCGAAGAGGATATCCCAAGGGACGGCTCCGGTGAGAAGGTTGGCCAGAAGGCAGCCGATAAACAGGCCGGGTATGGCCGCCGGAGTAAAAAAGGGGAGGATGGTCAGAGCCTCCGAGAAGCGGATTTGAATGGCGTAGTTGGCCAGTCCGAGAGCGTTGGCCAACAGAGTCAGCACAACATAAAGAGCGGCAATGACTGCCGCGTGTACCAGTGATAAGACATGTTTGTTCATTTTTTGTTCTCCTTAGTTTTGTTTTACGTGAGGATGGTTTCGAACTCACGGATCTTGTGTGAAAACACCGGGCGTGTTTCACAAGAGACATTATAGCGCAAATGGGAAGAAAGTCAAGGTCTGGCGTGCCAACTGTCTTGTTTGGCAGTCCGCCTCATACCAAATCCGCGGCGAGAAGTCTTTTGCGCAGCTGCATCCCCACCGCCAGAGCGACGACAATTTTTACCAGATCTCCCGGTATGTAGGGGATCACACCGGCCCAGAGCGCGGACAGGAAATCCAAATGGAGTTGAAAACCGAGCCACAGCGTGCCGAAGAGGTAGAGAACCAGCGTACCCAGCACCGCGCCCGCCAGATTGGCGGCCGGCCTGTTCTTCCAGTGATCCACGAAAAATCCCAGAATCAGGGAGAGGAAGAGATAGCCGATGATATAGCCGCCTGTGGGTCCAAGCAGCTTTCCAGCACCCCCGGTGAAATTGGACAAAACGGGAAGCCCCGCCAGACCGAGCAGGATATAGAGCAGAACGCTTATCGTGCCGCGTTTCATGCCCAGCACGGTCACGGCGAAATAGACCGCAAGACTGCCCAGAGAAATCGGAACGGGACTGACGGGGATGTTCAGGGAAAAGGGGGCTATGATACATACTATGGCGGTCATAAGGCCGATGACGGCCATTTGCTTTACTTTGGATGTGTTGTGTGTCATGCGTTTGGCTCCTTTTCTGTAAACCAATATGAAAGCAGGTTTACAAACAAGAGCATACAGGATGGGAAGAAAAATGTCAACCTTTTTTGTAAAGGTTGACATTTATGAAAGTTCAAATTTTAGAAAAGTACAAATTTTACAAAAGTTCAACTTTTGTGAGATCCGAAAAGAGATTCCTGAATCCACAATTTACAGTTCATGCGCCTTGTATCTGCTCACAATGCTCTGGATGCGCTCGTTGGGATTGAGCAGGTCGCTGATGGAAGAATCGTGGTTCAGCGTATCAATGATATAGGCGATATACTTGCTCATATCGCAGTTGATGTACCAGCTGCGGTTTAACAGCTCGGGCGGCTGGTAGATCAGATTGGTGGTCAGCACCCTGTCGATAATCCCGTTTTCATAGGCGTCGTCGAACTGGTCCAGACCTCTGGTAAACAGGCCGAAGGTGGCGAATACGAAAATCTTGTTGGCCTTGCGCTCTTTTAAGGCCTTGGCCACTTCCAATACGCTCTCCCCGGAGGAGATCATGTCGTCTATGATAATCATATCCTTGCCTTCCACGCTGCTGCCCAGAAATTCGTGGGCGATAATGGGGTTGCGGCCGTTCACCACGCGCGTATAATCCCGGCGTTTGTAGAACATGCCCATGTCCAGCCCCAGCACATTGGCGACGTAGATGGCGCGGCTCATACCGCCCTCGTCCGGGCTGATGACCATCATGTGGCTGGAGTCGATCTGGAGGTCGTTTACATGGCGTAGCAGTCCCTTGATAAATTGATAGGATGCCTGTACGGTCTCGAAACCGTGCAGGGGAATGGCGTTTTGGACTCTCGGGTCGTGGGCGTCGAAAGTGATGATATTGTCCACGCCCATCGCCACCAGTTCCTGCAGCGCCAGCGCGCAGTCCAAGGACTCTCTCGAAGTCCGCTTGTGTTGGCGGCTCTCATACAAAAACGGCATAATCACCGTGATGCGTCTGGCTTTTCCGCCCACGGCGGCAATGACGCGCTTGAGATTCTGATAGTGGTCGTCGGGGGACATATGGTTGGTATGTCCGCACAGGGAGTAGGTGTTGGAGTAATTGAGTACATCCACCAGCAGATACAGATCGGTGCCGCGGACGGATTGCAGGATCTCGCCTTTCGCCTCGCCTGACCCGAAGCGGGGAACTTTGCTGTCCAACAGATAAGACTCCCGCATATAGCCGGAGAAAGCCAGCGATTCTTTGTGTTCGCTCTCGCGTTCGGCTCTCCATTTTACCAGATAGCCGTCCACCATCTCCCCCAGACTTTTGCAGCCCTCCAGAGCAATGATACCCAGAGAACCGACCGGGATGGTCTCCAAATTGCGCTTTTCTTCGCGGTTTCCCATTTTATGTCCTCGCTTTCTATTCAGTCGTATGTAGGTTTGAGAGTTTCCTGCACATGCGGATATCGGGTCCGGTCAGCTTGCAGATCGTGTAGTTGCTGGTAACCCGGGAAAAAATTCTGTCCGAGTAGCGGTCCCGCAGTTCTTCCAAACTCAAATTTGTGGAAATAATGGTGGCCTTCTGTCGCAAATGCCGTTCGTTTAAACAGGAAAAAAGTTGAGATGCGACGAAGGTGTTGGTCATTTCCGTGCCTAGATCATCTATGATGACCAATTCACAATTGTAAAGGTCTTCGTAAAAATTGTAAAGCTTTTCTTTCTCCCTGACGTCGAACGTATACCGCGCGATGGTGTCAAACAGGGCGGCGCTGCTGAAATAAATCACGGAACATCCTTTTTTCAGCAGTTCCTCCGCGACACAGCCCGAGAGAAAACTTTTCCCTGTACCCACTGTACCATAAAAAAAGAGATTGCGATAGTCCTGTTTGAAATTCTCCGTAAAAGTTTTGCAGATCTGGACCGCGCCCCGGAATCGTTCCAAGTCCTCACCCTGATAATATTCATAGGAGAGCGTGGAGAAATTCTCCTTGGCGATCACGTCCCTGATATTGGATTGTTCATAGAGAAGGGAGAGTTCCTGCTGACGCAGACAGTGGCATTTGGTTTTCCCAAAATCCCGTGAATCCACATAGCCGGTGTCCCGGCAGTCTGCACAGGTGTAGATAGGATCTAAATAATCCGGCGGATAGCCCCCGGACGAAAGGAGCGCCTTTTTCCTGCGGTCAATGTCTTCCAGATCCGCATGGAGGGACGCCGCAGCCGCACTGTCCCCGTCCAACAGGCATTGAGCCTTCCTGCGAAAGAGGCTTCCCCTAGACAGATCCAGCCGTTCGTATTCCGGAAGCGCCTGATAGACGGCGTCTCTGCGTTTTACCCACAGATCGCGGTTGGAATCCCGGGTCCTCTCATAGCCTCTCATGATAGACTCATATTGCCAGTTGCTCAGTGCCATGACGGTCTCCTTCCGTGTCAGTTGCGCAGAAGTTCCTTCTCCAGCGCGTCAAAATCATAATTATTCTGTGAGAACTGATTAAATTTATTGCCGGATGCGGGTTTGGGCGCACTCTTCTTGCGGTGGTAAAGCTCGTCAATCTTGTGGATGTCGGCTTTGTGCTGTACGTTTTCCTGCCGCCAGCTGCTCAGAATGCGTTCCGCATACTCCAGTCTGTGGCGGTCCGTGGCCATGACCGTGCGCTCGCAGGCCTCCAGAATAATATCCAGATCAAACCCGTACTCCCCGGTCCAGCGGGTGATAAATTCCGCTTCCTTGGCGGTGGGCGCGCTGTTTTTGCCCAATGCGTTCATAATCGTATAGACGTTCCGGTCGTATCTCGTGGCAAACCGACGCGCCTCGGCGGGGGTGGTCACGCCGTGTTCCGCCCAATTCACCGCCACTTTTTCGATGTATTTAAAGTCTTTCTTGCCCCTGTCCATGCAGTAGGCGATCAGATGGTCAATCAAATCTTCGGAGAAGTGCAGTACATCCGTGAAGAACAGGACAGACTTCATCTCCGCCGGAGTCAAGGGGCGCCCCATATAAGTTTCTGCGATAAACAGAAGCTGGGCGGTCTCCTGTCTGCCCTTGAACTCGCGGAGCTGATCCGCCGAGTAGGAAGGCTTTTTGTACGAAGGCGTTTCGCAGGCGGGCGCTTCATAGGCGGGTTCTTGATAAGAAGCGGCCTGAGCCTGTCCCTGACGGGAATCTCCGCTTTCCATAAACACGGCGAGGGACTGTGGGGACGAGGCCTCTCTGGACTCTGCATCTGACACTGATGTCAGATCTTTGAAGTGAATGCCCACGGGAGCGCCCTGCGCGTCGTAATCCAAGGTCAGAAGATCCTTTTTTTCCCAATATTTGAGAGAGCGGATAATCTCCCGCTCCGTGTGGTTGAACTTGTCCGCAAGATCGGACACACTGGTAGCCTGATCGGCGTTCAGCATACGAAGCAGGTACAGATACACCTTGAGCTGCGCCTCGTTCGCACCTTCCATATATTCGTCGATAAAGCGGTTGGAAACCGCGGTGGAATTCTTGTGAGAATCCTTATAAATTGTCAGACGCGCCATTGTATCAACCTTCCTCGTTTCTAATCTGGGCAATTCGAGTTTCGCACCATCTCATTTTTCTCGAAGTAGTTTTGAGTATAGCATAAGGTTTTCAAAAAGAAAATAGTCAAATTTCTGAAACGCCGATTGGCAGAAAAAATGTCCCAAAATGTGGAAACGGTGGATAATGTGCATAAAAAAACAGGAGGGCAGAAAAGAGTCGTTTTATGCGCTTATTCGGAAATCAAACTATCCACACGGAAAAATGAAATATCCACAGAGAAAGAAAACGTTTTGGATGCTCTTTTCTGTGGATATTGTGGAAAATTAAATTCCCAGCAGATTTTCGCCGACTTTCATGATGTCTCCGGCGCCCATAGTTATCAACAAATCACCTTTTGTGCAATTTTTTAAAAGAAAATTTTCAATCTCATCAAAAGTGGGGAAGTAGTAACATTCCCCGCCGGCGTCTGTAATGCGTTCCTGCAGCGTGCGGGAGTCTATGCCCAGCGTGTCGGTTTCTCTGGCCGCGTAGATGTCGGCCAGTACCACTTTGTCGGCCAGACAGAGAGCCTTGGCAAACTCCTCCAGAAAGGCTTTGGTGCGCGTGTAGGTGTGGGGCTGGAACACGCACCAGAGCGTGTTGTGGGGGCAGGCCGCCGCCGCTTTTAACGTGGCGGTAATTTCCGTGGGATGATGCGCATAATCATCTATTATAGTGACGCCGCCCACGGAGCCTTTGATTTCAAAGCGCCGGTCGGTACCCTGAAAGTCCTCCAGCGCCCGAAGCGTGACGCCGCTGTCGATGTGCATCAGATCCGCCAGAGCGGCGGCCGCCAGCGCATTGCTCACATTGTGGTCGCCGGGTACCCGCAGTCTGGCGGAGCGGACAGGTTCCGCCTCGTTGCAGGCGGGGGATGTGTGAATCAGGAAAGCGGGATGTCCGTACTCGTCATGCGACAGATCCGAGGGATAATAGTCCGCCCGGGCGTCAGCCATGGAACTCATGGAACCCGTGGAATCCATGGAATCAGTGGAACTCATGGAACCCATAGACCCCATGGAATAAGTAATGACACGGCACGCCGCTCCCTCCGCAATCTCCTGCCAGTCCGGAATATCCGCATTGATAATCAACGCGCCCTCCGGGGGCAGGAGCTGTGCGAATTTCCGGAAAGAGCGGCGGATGTCTGCCAAATCCTCAAAGAAGTCCAGATGGTCTTCCTCAATATTTAAGATGATGCCCACGGTGGGAGACAGGCTTAAGAAACTGTTGGTGTACTCACAGGCCTCCGTCACAAAGCATTCGGAGCCGCCCACCCGGATATTGCCGCCGATGCTCTTGTAGATGCCGCCCACGGACAGGGTGGGATCCACGCCCGCCTGCAGCAGGATTTCGCTGATCATGGAGGTGGTGGTCGTCTTGCCGTGGGTGCCGCTCACGGCGACGGAAGTGCGGTAATTGCACATCAGCTGCCCCAGAAGCTGCGCCCGGGTCAGATGGGGAAGCCCGAGCTTATGCGTGGCGGCGTACTCGGGATTATCCGGCCGGATTGCGCTGGTAAAGACCACGCAGTCGATATCCGGCGTGATGTTGGCTTCCCGCTGGCCGTACAGAACCCGGACGCCCTTTTGTTCGAGCCGTTCGGTCAGGGCGCTCCGGCTCCGGTCGGATCCGGATACCCGAAAACCCGCTTCGGCCAGAATCTCGGCAAGCCCGCTCATGCTGATGCCGCCGATGCCCACAAAATAGATGGAGGAGGGATGTGCAAAATCAATTTTATACATAAGGAATGTCCTTTCCGCTATGTAGTTTTTGGGGCGCTACATAAGATACAATATTATTATATACATTCCGGAGGGAAAAAACAAATACTTTAGAGGATATTTGCATCTTGCAAATATTGTGAAATTTATCTATAAAAATGGAAAATTATCGAAAATTTTTGGTGATTTATATTCACTTTCAGAACGGAATGTGATATAATATGACCAGATTCTCGAAAGAAATCGGCCGCGCGGGCCGGAAAGGTGACAACATGATTAAAAAAGAGATGATAGCCATGCTGCTGGCCGGGGGACAGGGGAGCCGTCTTGGCGTTTTGACTTCAAAGGTGGCCAAGCCTGCCGTGGCGTTCGGGGGAAAATACCGCATCATCGACTTTCCCCTCTCCAACTGTATTAATTCCGGCGTGGACACGGTGGGCGTGCTGACCCAGTATCAGCCCTTGCGCCTGAACACGCATATCGGGATCGGGATTCCCTGGGATCTGGACCGCAATATCGGCGGAGTGGCGGTATTGCCGCCCTATGAGAAGAGCGTCAACAGCGAGTGGTACACCGGTACGGCCAATGCGATTTATCAGAATATGGAGTATATGGAGAGCTATAATCCGGATTATGTGCTGATTTTGTCCGGCGACCACATCTATAAGATGGACTATGAGGTGATGCTGGATTTTCATAAGAAAAACGGCGCGGAAGTGACCATTGCGGTGATGCCCGTTCCGCTGGAGGAGGCGAGCCGTTTCGGCATCATGATCGCCGACGAGAACAAGCGCATTACGGAGTTTGAGGAGAAACCGGAACATCCCAGAAGCAATCTGGCCAGTATGGGCATCTACATTTTTAATTGGAAGACTCTGCGGGAGGCGCTGGTGGCCATGGCCGAGCAGCCCGCGCTGGATTTCGGCAAGCATGTGATTCCTTACTGCCATGAAAAAGGCGCGCCGCTGTACGCCTATGAATTTACCGGATATTGGAAAGACGTGGGGACGTTGAACTCTTATTGGGAGGCCAATATGGAGCTGATTGATATCGTGCCGGAGTTCAACCTCTACGAGGAGTATTGGAAGATTTACACCAAGAGCGAGATCCAGCCGCCCCAGTATTTCTCTGAGGAGAGCGTGATCGAACGCAGTATCGTGGGAGAGGGTACCAACATATACGGAGAGGTCTACAACTCCGTGATCGGCTGCGGCGTGACGATCGGAAAAGGCAGCGTGGTGCGGGATTCCATCATTATGAACGAGACGGCAGTCGGCGAGGACTGCGAGCTGAACAAGGCGATCGTGGCGGAGAATGTCCGGATCGGCAGCCGTGTCCGGCTGGGCGTCGGCGAGGAGGCGGACAATGATACGGCGCCCCATATTTACAACCACGGCATCGTGACCGTGGGAGAGCGGAGCGTGATTCCGGAAGGGGTCTGCGTGGGCAAAAATTCGGTGGTCTTCGGTGAGACAAGCGCTTCGGACTATGCGGATATGAGTCTTGGATCGGGCAAAACTTTGATTAAGGCAGGTGAACAGCATTGAGAGCGATCGGAATCATTTTAGCGGGCGGGAATAACCACAGGATGAAGGAGCTGTCCCAGAAGCGGGCCATATGCGCCATGCCCATCGCCGGCAGTTACAGAAGCATCGACTTTACCCTGAGCAATATGTCCAATTCCCATATTCAGAAAGTGGCGGTGTTCACCCAGTATAACGCGCGGAGCCTGAACGAGCATCTCAATTCCTCCAAGTGGTGGGATTTCGGCAGAAAACAGGGCGGCCTATATGTGTTCACCCCGGCCGTGACGGCGGACAACAGCAACTGGTACCGCGGGACGGCGGACGCCATTTTCCAGAATGTACATTTTCTGAAAAACAGCCATGAGCCGTATGTGGTGATCGCCTCCGGCGACGGAGTGTACAAGCTGGATTTTAATAAGGTGCTGGAGTACCATATCCGGAAGAAAGCGGATATCACGGTGGTCTGCCGGGACATGGAACCGGGGAACAATGTGGAGCGGTTCGGGACGATTCATATGAACGAGGAGAACCGCATTGAGGAGTTTGAGGAGAAGCCCATTCAGGCCAAGACCAACACCATCTCCTGCGGCATCTATGTCATCCGCAGGCGGCTTCTGATCGAGATGATCGAGAAATGTGCGGAGGAAGATCGGTACGATTTCGTGCGGGATATTCTGATCCGCTACAAAGACCTGAAGCGGATCTACGGATATAAGATGGAAAGCTATTGGCGCAACATCGCTTCCATCGAAGATTATTTCGGTACCAATATGGATTTCCTGAAAGCGGATGTGCGGGATTATTTCTTTAAACAGTATCCCGATATCTATTCCAAGGTGGACGATCTGCCGCCCGCCAAATACAATGTGGGAGCCAGAATCCGCAACAGCCTGATCTCCAGCGGCTGTATCGTCAACGGCGAGGTGGAGCATTCGGTGATCTTCAAGAAAAGCTATATCGGCAACAACTGCGTCATTAAGAATTCCATCATTCTGAACGACGTATACATCGGCGACAACACCTACATTGAAAACTGTATCGTGGAGAGCCGCGATACCATACGAGCCAATTCCCGTTTCGTAGGTGAGGGAGGAATCAAAATTGTGGTAGAACACAATGAGAGATACATGTTATAAAAAAGTTTTTAAAGGGGGCTGAAGAAAAATGCAGATTACGGATGTGCGGGTTCGCAAAATCACCAAAGAGGGCAAGATGAAGGCAGTCGTATCCATCACTCTGGATGATGAATTTGTGGTGCATGACATTAAAGTCATCGAGGGCGAGAAGGGATTGTTCATCGCCATGCCCAGCAAAAAATCCACGGACGGGGAGTACAGGGATATTGCCCATCCGATCAATTCCGGTACCAGAGAGAATATCCAACAGACGATTCTGGACGCCTATGAGAGGGCGCTGGACGAACCGGAGGAGGTTCTGTAGATTCGAGGAAAAGTTATAGGCAGAAGGTTTCTTGTAGAAATTTTATTCAGAAGATTTTGGCAGTTCCCGGATGCGGCGTCCGCCCGTCCGGGAATTTTTGGCGGGTCAAAACCTGTCTTTTTGGTTTTGCCGCTTGTATTTTCCGGGAAAAGATGCGACAATAGACAATACGGGAGAGAAATCGTTATGTATCTGATTGTGGGGCTGGGGAATCCCGGCAGAGAATATCAAAATACCCGCCATAATATCGGTTATGATGTGATAGACCGGCTGGCGGAGGCGGAGCATATTTCCGTTTTGGAGAAGAAGCACAAAGCCGTCATCGGAAAGGGACTGGTCGCAGGCGAGAAATGTGTGCTGGCCAAACCCGTCACCTACATGAATCTGAGCGGTGAGAGCGTGCGGGAGCTGGCGGATTATTACAAAGTGGACGAGACCACGCAGCTCATTGTCATTTCCGACGACATCAGTCTGGACGTGGGACAGATCCGCGTGCGCAAAAAAGGCAGCGCCGGAGGACACAACGGGCTGAAAAACATTATCGCCCATCTGGGGCATGACCAATTTACCCGCGTAAAGATGGGCGTGGGAGCAAAACCTGCGGGATGGGATCTGGTGGACTATGTGTTGGGACATTTTTCGAGTGCGGAGCGCAAGACGATGGATGAGTCCTGTGACAGAGCGGCGGATGCGATCCGGACGATCCTCACGGACGGTGCGGACGCGGCCATGAACCGGTTCAACGGCAAGAAGGAGGCGTAATATGCAGGCATTGCTTGCACCCTTACAGGAACTTGCGGAGTATGACGCCATGCGCGGAGCCATACGGAAACGGATGCAGAAAGCAGGGGAGAGCCGTACATCCGGCGGCGCAGGGAAAGCGGGGGGCGTGACCGCCCTGTCCGGCTGCGTGGATTCCCAGAAACTTCATATGATATACGGATTGAGCGATGGCCTTCGGTGCAGGGTCATCGTTACTTACAGTGATTTGAAGGCGAAGGCGCTTTACGAGGAGTACAAATTTTATGACAGGAATGTCATGTTGTACCCGGCCAAGGATTTGATCTTCTTTCAGGCGGATATTCACGGCAACCAGCTCACCGGGGAGCGGATCCGCACCCTGCGCCGTCTGGTGGAGGGGAAACCTTTGACCGTCATCACCACCTTTGCCGCGCTTATGACGCCGCAGGTGCTTTGGGACAAGGAGCGGGACGTGATCTGGATCGACCGGGGCGGCAGCCTGGACGAGGGGAAACTGGCGGATCGTCTGGTGGAGATGGGATATGAGAAGAGCGCGCAGGTGGACAGTCCGGGGCAGTTTTGCGTCCGGGGCGGCATCGTGGACGTGTTCGACCTCACGGAGGAGAATCCTTACCGGATAGAACTCTGGGGGGACGAGGTGGATTCCGTCAGAAGTTTTGACATCCTGAGCCAGCGTTCCGTGGAGAAGCTGGAGAGTATCTGCATTTATCCCGCCACGGAGTTTGTCCTGTCTAAGGAGCGGATGCGAGCCGGGTTGGAGAAGGTGGAGCGGGAGGCGGCGGAGCGGGAGCAGTATTTCCGGGACAGACACCAGCCGGAGGAAGCCCACCGGATCGCCATGCAGGTCAAGGATCTGCAGGAGCAGCTTCTGGAATGGAAGAACAAGGTGAATCTGGAAAGTTATATCCGCTATTTTTATGAGGATACGGTGACGCTTCCGGAGCTTCTGTATGGCGCGGGGGCGGATCCCGTGTATTTTATCGACGAGCCGGTCCGGGTGAAGGAACAGGCGGAGGCGGTGGAGCTGGAGTTTCGGGAGAGCATGGAACAGCGCGCCCTGAAGGGATATATTCTGCCCGGCCAGATGCATATTCTCTACAGCGGCGAACAGGTGGCGGCGGCTCTGCAGCGGAGTATGGTGTTCACGCTGGCCACGCTGGACGGACAGGGGGGTTTTTTCAAACCGGAATCCAAATTTGACATTCATGTCAGAAATGTGGCTCCCTACAACAATAGCTTTGAAGCCTTGGTGAAAGATTTGAAAGGCTACCGCAAGAAGGGATACCGCGTGCTTCTGCTGTCGGGTTCCCGCACGAGGGCGAAGCGTCTGGCGGAGGATCTGCGGGATCAGGAGCTGTCGGCGGTGTATACGGAAGATCCCATGCGCGAGGTGCAGCCGGGGGAGATTGTGACCTATTACGGGCATGTGAGCAGGGGATTCGAGTATCCGCTGCTAAAGTTCGTGGTACTCTCGGAAACGGACATTTTCGGCGCGGAGAAAAAGAAGAAAAAGAAGCGCCGGGTTTATCAGGGGCAGAAGATCAATGATTTTAACGAGTTGAAAGTGGGAGACTATGTGGTTCATGAGAGCCATGGACTGGGTATCTATAAAGGTATCGAGAAAGTGGAAGTGGAGCATGTGGTCAAGGACTATATCAAGATTGAGTACCGGGACGGCGGCAATCTCTATGTGCTTGCCACCGGTCTGGACGTGATCCAGAAATATGCGTCCGCCGACGCCAAGACGCCCAAGCTCAACAAATTGGGCGGCAAAGAGTGGGAGCGCACCAAGACCAAAGTCCGCGCCGCGGTGGACGAGGTGGCGAAAGATCTGGTGGAGCTGTATGCTGTACGGCAGCAGTCGGAGGGCTATCAATACGGGAAGGACACCGTCTGGCAGCGGGAATTCGAGGAGATGTTCCCCTTTGAGGAGACGGAGGATCAGCTGGCCGCCATCGCGGATACGAAGGCGGACATGGAGAGCCGCAAGATCATGGACCGCCTGATCTGCGGGGACGTGGGGTACGGCAAGACGGAGATCGCCATCCGGGCGGCGTTCAAGGCGGTGCAGGAGGGGCGGCAGGTGGTTTATCTGGCTCCCACCACGATTCTCGCGGGACAGCATTATAATACTTTCGTACAGCGCATGAAGGAGTTTCCCGTGCGCATCGATCTGCTCAGCCGCTTCCGCTCCCCTGCCGAGCAGAGAAAGACGGTGCGGGACCTGCAGAAAGGCTTGGTGGATATCGTCATCGGCACTCACCGGGTATTGTCCGCGGACGTGCAGTTTAAGGATCTGGGGCTTCTGATCGTGGATGAGGAACAGCGTTTTGGCGTGGCGCACAAGGAGAAAATCAAGAAGCTGAAGGAGAACGTGGATGTGCTGACGCTGACGGCCACGCCGATTCCGCGTACCCTCCACATGAGCCTGATCGGCATCCGGGATATGAGCGTGCTGGAGGAGGCTCCCGGAGACCGCCAGCCCATTCAGACTTTCGTGTGCGAATACAATGAGGAGCTGGTGCGGGAGGCGCTCTCCCGGGAACTGGCCAGAGGCGGACAGGTATATTATGTTTACAACCGCGTGCATAATATAGCTGACGTGACGGCGCAGATCGCCGCGCTTGCGCCGGAGGCGACGGTGGCTTTTGCCCACGGGCAGATGAAAGAGCAGGAGCTGGAGCGCGTCATGTTCGATTTTGTGAACGGGGAGATCGATGTGTTGGTGACGACTACCATCATCGAGACGGGGTTGGACATCCCCAACGTCAACACCATGATTATTCATGATTCCGACAATATGGGACTGGCGCAGCTCTATCAGCTCAGGGGACGCGTGGGGCGCTCCAGCCGTAACGCCTATGCGTTCCTGATGTACAGGCGGGATAAGATGTTGAAGGAAGTGGCGGAGAAACGGCTGGAGGCCATCCGGGAATTTACGGATCTGGGGAGCGGGTTTAAGATCGCCATGCGGGATTTGGAGATCCGGGGAGCCGGGAATCTTCTGGGGATGCGCCAGCACGGCCACATGGAGGCCGTGGGATATGATCTGTACTGCAAGATGCTCAACGAGGCGGTGCAGCGTATCAAGGGCGGAGCCGCAGGGCCGGACGCGGATTCGTTTGCCACGGTGATCGACTTGGACGTGGACGCATTCATTCCGCCCGCCTATATCGTGAACGAGGTGCAGAAGCTGGATATCTACAAGCGCATCGCGGGCATCGAGAACGAGCGGGAGCGGGACGATATGCGGGACGAACTGCTGGACCGTTTCGGAGAAATCCCGCAATCCGTGGACAATCTGCTGCGCATCGCATTGATCCGGGTGGCGGCGCACAGCCTGTACATGACGGAAGTGAAGGGCAAGAACGAGCGCATCACATTCACGTTCCGGCCGGATGCGGATGTGAATCCCGCGGGTATTCCGGCTCTTCTGACGGAGGTGGGAGCAGATCTGTCGTTCACCTCCTACGGAAATCCGTATTTTACCTATAAATACCGGAAGAGCGGGCTGGTGGAAAAGGATGCGGAGCTTCTGCTGGAACGGACGCAGGAACTTCTGACACAAATGTCGGAAAAATTAAGATAGTTTTATTGGACTCTATATTTGATATCTTCTGATCAGAACAAGTCAAAACAAACGACAAAGTTTGAGAAGGAGGTATCGGATATGAAAGGATATATCACGGCGAACGGTTATATGGGTCTTGTGGAGGGCAGATACATTCTGTTTGCCAGCGAGGAAGATTACCGGGAATATCTGGAGGCGGCATAAGAGCCGTAGAGAAATGGGAATGAGCAATCGGAATGAGCGGTCGGAATGAGAGACAGACATGAGAGACAGGCATGAGGGACGGGAGTGAGGAACAGGCATGAGGGACAGAATTGAGAGACAGGCATGGGAGGGATGCGCGCGGATATGAAGAAACTGCGGACGGAACAATATCTTTTCGGGGCGGTCATGGCGCTTGCCGCCGTCCTGCGGCTGGTTTGTCTGGGTTCCATGCCCGGCGGCCTGCATCAGGACGAAAGTTTTGTGGCGTGGAACGCTTTTGCGATCTTTCACGAGGGCATGGATTCCGCAGGGCATGTGATGCCTGTGTACATGGCGGACTGGGGGGACGGCCACAGCGCGCTGTATGTGTGGCTGACGCTGCCGCTCCTCGCCTTAAACGGTGGGCATGTCACGCCTTTCTTGAGCAGGCTGCCGCAGGCTCTGACGGGCATTCTGACCATTGGGGCGCTCTATGGCGTCATCAGGCGGATGCTGGGGAGGGAGGCGGCTCTGTGGACGAGCTTTCTTCTGGCGGTCTGCCCCTGGCATGTCATGATGTCGAGATGGGGGCTGGATGCGAATCTGGCGCCGGGCTTTCTGATCTTCGGGCTGTACTTCTTCGTGCGGGCGTTGTCCGCAGAGACGCAAGAAAAGCCGGGCGGAAAGATTCCGGACGGAAGAATTCTGAGGGGAAGAATCCCGGCGAAGGGGAGATTCCTGCTGCTCTCGGCGTTTTTTTACGGGCTGGCGCTGTATTCCTATGCGGTGATCTGGCCCATCGTGCCGTTGATGCTGATGCTGCAGATTCTCTATGGGCTGTGGCATCGAAAGCTTTGCATCGACAGATGGAGCCTGCTCTCGGCGTTTGTGTTATTGATTATGGCGATGCCGCTGCTCTTGTTCCTTCTGGTCAATTCCGGGATCCTGCCGCAGATAGAACTGCCTTTTTTGACGATTCCCCGCATGGGAGGCTACCGGGGCGGGGAGGTGGCTTTTGATCTTGCGAGGATGTGGTCCAATGTCCGGACAGCCCTCTCTCTTCTGTGGCATCAGAACACGGGAGCGCCCTATGACGTGCTGCTGCCGTGGGGATTGTTTTACGATGTGGGCAGGGTATTCATCCTGATCGGGGCGGTTCTGCTGGTGATTCGGACGGCGCGCGGATTGTGGCGGCGGGAATATGCGGAAGAGACGCTTCTGCTGATCCAGCTGGCCGGGGGCGGCGTGGTCTGCCTGCTTGTGACCGCCGTGCTGCATCAGATCAACGCTCTCTATATTCCCCTTGTCATCTGCGAGGGATACGGCGTGTTCCGCCTGCTGGAGGGGATCCGGAGACATGCCGCCGTTTGGGGGCGTGTGTGCGGATGCCTTTTGGCTGCAGTATATCTGCTTTGTTTGGCGGGCTTTCAGAGAGATTATTATACGAGTTACCGCAAGGTGGCGGACGCCTATTTCGGGGCGGGCGTCGAGGAGTGCGTGGAGTATGCGCTGGAGGCGTGCGGACGGACAGGGATCCGCACCGTCACGGCGGAACAGGCGGCTCAGTGGCCCAGACTGCTCCTATATACCGAGACGCTGCCCTCCGCATATCTGGGGTCCGTGGTCTATGACGTCGCGCCCGCGCCCGCCAGTTTCAAGGCGGGGGATATTCTGATCCGCACCCGGATCGACAAGGAACGGATCGATACGGACAGCATTTACATTCTATATTATATTGACAGGGAACTGTTCGAAGAGGAATTTGAGCTGGTTCCGTTTAGGGATTGGTATGTGGCGGTACCGGAAAAATATATAGAATCTTAAGAATTTTCCGCCGCGTCGCGGTTGCAATCATAATCTTGGGATGATAAAATAACGGTGTAAATGTAAATAGTCTAAGCTTTTTAGATCATTGGGAGGAATTATTTTGAAAGCGAAGAGAATACTGGCAACCATACTGAGCGTGGCGCTGGTCGTCACCTCGGGGAATTTTACGCTGGACGTCTCTGCGACGTGGGACGGGGGCGATACGCCCGTCGTCGGCACGGAACAGACAGACCCCGGATCGGATGAGGAATCGTCCGGAGAGAATCTGGGGGACGGGAGCGACGCGGCGGACGCCGATTCCGCGGAGACGGGAGAAGCGGGCGCCGATCAGGCCTTGGCGGCGGAAGGCGGAAGCCAAGGCGGAGACGACTTGATCGTTGCGTGGAACGATTATTTCGCCGTGACGGAGAGCGGGAAGCTGTGCGAGAAGGAAGGAACGCCCATCAGCGGACTCAGAGGCACGGTGGCGCTTCCCAAAGAGGCAAAGCGGATTCCTGCGGGAATCTTCAGCAATAATACAAATATCACGGCGCTGACCATCCCGGCGGACAGCCTTCTTGAGGCGATCGACGAGGGCGCGTTCAAAGGTTCGGGGATCACCGCCATTTCCCTGCCGGACGCCGTGACGGAGATCAAGAAGGAGACGTTCAAAAACTCCGCGCTTAGGAGCATTGAGTTCCGCTCCACCAGCAGACTGGTTTCCGTCGGCGAGGAGGCGTTTTTGGGATGTAAGCTGACGACGATGGAATTTCCGGTCACGGTGGTTCGCGTGGAGGAATCCGCATTCCGCGACTGTACGGAGTTAAACAGCATTACGCTGCACAATGTGGAGCAGCTCGGCAACCATGTGTTCCGTAACAGTGCGAAGCTGACTTCCATCGGCTGGGGCGAGAAGCTGACGAAGATCGGGAATTATGCGTTTGCGGGAACCGGCGTCAGCAGAACGCTCGACCTGAGCAAAGCCTTCGCCAACGTTTCCCAAGACGGATGGGGAAGTTCCGTGTTCGAGGGCTGTGCCGCTCTGACAGCGGTGAAGCTTCCCGCCGGTATGACGCTCATACCCGAAGCCATGTTTAAAAATTGTACGAGTCTGGCCACGATCGACATTCCCGTGGGATGCAAGGTCATTAAGCGGGAAGCGTTCTTTGGCTGCGCCGTGAAGAAAGTTACGGTTCCGGCGAATGTGGACGCTATTGAATCAGGAGCTTTTGCGGACTGCCAGAGCCTGACCGAGGTCACGGTCAATCAGCGTGGCAGCGCAAACGGCGACAGCAGTATCAAATTGGCGGAAGATGCGTTTAACCAGAAGAAGCTGACCATGAAGGGATACGACGGAACGGTCGAGGACTATGCGACAGAGAAGGGCTATACCTTCACAACGCTCTATGCTTCCCATGCCGTCACCGTAAAAGTAAACAATTCCGATTACGGAAAGGCGACGCTGTCTGCGAAGAAGGCGCGCGAGGGAGACATTATTGAAGTGACGGTCACGCCCGCTTCCGCGGATTACCGTCTGCGTTCCTATGGATTTAAATACAACGACGAGCTGGTGACGAATCTGAAAGAGGAGAAGGCCGGCAGTCAGGTGTTCAGCTTTGTGATGCCGGACGAGGATGTGGAAGTGTATGTGCCTTTCGAGCGGGTGGCGCTTGCCTATGCGTCCCTGCGGAAGGATTTTGAGCAGACGGACACCCAGATGTCCTACAGCTGGGACGGCAAGAAACTGATCTTTGACAAGACCGGTATGTCCTGCAGGCTGGTGGTGGAAGGCAAGAGAGGCAGCAGCTGGTATGAGATCTCCACTTGGGCGCTCGATTTCAGCAGCAGCAAATCCTCCGTGGTATCCGTGAACGAACAGGGCGTGCTGTATGCCCGCGGCAAAGGAACAGCCAAGATTACGGCGACGCTGAAAGAAGACAACACGAAGAGCGTTTCCTTTAATGTGACGGTGGAAGAGGAAGCGGTGATCGATTACGACAATATCCAGATCAGTTTTGCGGATTTGGAAAAGGCCAAAGAGACCACGGAAACCATTCCGGAAGAGGGCGGAAACAAGGTGTACAAAGTCATCCAGTATACCAAGAGCCAGCTGAGCAAAGAGGAACAGTGGTTTACCGTCAACCTGAAGGCGACGGAGTTCCTTGACAGCGCCAATCTGAACGTGATCTCGGAGTGGAAATCGGCCAACGAGGAATTTGCCTATGTGGACAACGCATCGGTGAACAATAACACCAATGTGATCCGCGTGAAACAGGGCGTCGTGGGCGAGACGTCCGTGACGGTCTCCGTCACAAACGGCAAGACCGGGAAAAACAAAAAGATTGAGTATGAGGAGAGTATCATTATCCGGGTGATTGATGTGACGCCCAGACTGCTCCAGAGTACGCTGACGGTTAATTCCAATTGCGACGTCAACTCCGGTATGGAATTTGATCTGCTGTCCGTGTACGGATACGAGGTGGATCTGTCCAGCCTTTCGGTAGACCTGCTTGTCAGCGGTAGCAAAACCAGAGATTACGAACCGCTGGACACTGTGCTTATCGGACTCTCCAACGGCAGACCCTATATTGAACTCTCGCCGGAGGGCAGGACACTGCTGGCGAACAAGTCCAGCAAGACCTATACCAACGCTTATATCAGAGGAGAATATACCTATTTGTCGGACAGCGGAGCTGCGGTGACGGAGGAGTTCCACACGCCCATCAAGTCTCTGGTGCTGACCAAGAAGGCTTTAAAGCCGACCGTCAAGCTGAGCGGCAAGATCAACCTGTTTTTCAACGCAGCTGCGGATGTGGAGGACAAAGGCGAGGTCAAGATCACGCAGAGCTTAAAGACGCTGAACGTGGCGAATTATCGTTTGGTCTCCGAGGCCAATTATAAGCTTGCCAATTCCGAGACGCCGGATCCTTTCGCCAACAATTTTGATGTGAGTGCGGACGGCGTGATTACCCGGAGCGCAAACGAGGAGCTGATGACGGACGCCAAAGGCAAGGTGGTCACCAAGGGGTATCTGGAGATCACTTATGAGGGATACGCTCCTGTCTATGTAAAGATTACGGTTCCGACCAAGAATACCAAGCCCGCCTATGTGCTTTCTAAGACCAAGGCGACGGTGAACGCCAACAGCAGGGGATATGCGGTGGGACTCCAGATTCTGGAGAAGAAGTCTAAGAAGCCGATTTCTCTGGCGCATCTGACGGAGCTGAGCTTTAACCAGTCCTCCTCCGGAACGACCATGGGTCTGTTTGAGGAGCTGGATGCAGCGGACGCAAGGCTTACGGATACCATTACGCTGAAGATCAACGACGCCAGCAAGGGCAAGGCGATCATCAACGTGGAGATGGATACCTGGAACGAGCCGATGAAGTTCACCTTCAATTTGAGCGTGAACAGCAAAGCGCCTTCGGCGAAACTAAAGAAGACCACGCTGACGTTAAACAATCTGTGTGTGGGCAAGGAAGAGAGTACGACGGTATCCTTAAATCAGGCGGATGTGGAGATCCTCTCCATGGATCAAATTGAGTTCGCGGGGAAGGACGCGCTGGCCTATGACGCGCAGAAGATTCTGCCGAATATCATTTATTCCGCCGAGGACAAAACGCTGACGGTATCCGCCAGCGATACGGTGCAGGCCGGAAGCTATAAGTTCCGCATGACGCCGCATGTGCAGTATACCAACGGCCAGACGGCGGATCTCAAGAGCGTCACCGTCACCGTGAAAGTGATCGGCAAACAGCTGACCGCAACTTTGAAACCCACCAGCGTGACGCTGAATAATAAGTTTGTGGGCAGAGAGACGGCTGTCACTTCCTATACGATCAAGAATATGCCCGCCGGAAACGGCGCCATCACCATCCAGTCTCAGGATGTGACGATCAGCGGCGTGAATGCGTCCGCGCAGGATATGAAGAACGCTTTTGACTTTACGTTCGACAGCGACGCCGCCAAGATCCGCGTGAGCCAGCTGCAGACGGTCGGCAAGACGGGCAGTTATAAATACGAGATTGCCGGATTAAAGGTGGTAATCGGAGGCGCCGCAGTAGAGATCCAGCCGTTTAAGATCACCGTGAAGGTGATTAACAAGGCGGCTACCGTGACGGCGAAGGCGAGCGGCAATATCAATCCGATCAGCGGAAGCGGCATTGTCTATACGCTGAAAACAGGAAACACCAGCGCGCAGATCACCGATGTCACCGTGAAAGAGCTGAATAAAGTCAACGGCAAATACAATATGGTGGATTTGGAGAACTTCCAGATCGGAGAGATTCAGAGGAACGAGGACGACGGCATCGTCAGCGTACAGATTCTGGCCAACGACAATAAGAACGTAGCCAACGGAACGCATAAGCTGCGCATCGGAATCAAGCTCGAGGGCGCGGCGCCGGAGGAGAGCGAGATTGCCTGGACGAAAGATCTGTCTGTCAAACCCAAGCAGACCTTGCCGAAGGTGAAAGCGGACGTGACTTCCGCCACGATGTATGCGGGCGTGTCCATTGACAGCCCCAAGCGCTCTCAGCAGATCCGGCTCACCAAGACTACGGAGAAATCGGCCGTCATGAATAATGTTGTCTTGGCGGACAGCAATTCGGAAAACATCAAGAAAGCGCTGCGGGTGACAGCGTTCGACCGCGACACCCAGACGGCCACGGTTACTTTGATTCGGCCGGATCTGCTGGTTGCCGACACGGAATACACCGTGAAGCTGGAAGCCAGATATGAGAAACAGATGACCAAGACAAAGGGTTCGGCCTTTACGTTGAAACTGAAAGTTTTGAACTAAAAACACATTCCCTAGGGAAACGCTGATGAAAGCGCTCCCCAGAAAACTCTTCTTAGTAAACATTTCAACAGACCGGGATCCGGAGCGGCGCGAAGCTGCTCCGGATTCCGGTTTTTATCGACGGATTTTCTTCTTTTTCTATTTCGGGCAAGGAAAAAAGTGGTGCAGATGGTTGCAATATCATTTGAGGAATGCTAAAATAGTGATATCGTGATGTGATAGAGCCTGTAATTAAGCGGGTTTAGCAATATTATATTACGATGCGTTGCAGTATCCTACATGAGACTATGGCAGAAGCGTGATAGAAGTAGGGTAAAAGCAGGAGAGAAGTAGACGTAGAAGCATATATAGAAGCATACATAGAATCATGACAGCAGCATGATAGAGGAGGTAATGAAATTGAGCAGATTAAAGTACGGGAGACGGATGATAGCTTATATCCTGAGCGTGGCTCTGGTGATGGGATCCGGGGATGCCGCTGTTCTCGCCAATGCTGCGGACGGCGCTTCGGGATCGCCGGCACAGGCGGACGGGAGCGATATTGCAGGCGGTCAGGACGGGCAGGAGACTGCGGGAACGGCAGACGGCGAGGACTATTGTACGGTATCTGACGGAAACCTAGAGCTTAAAATAGAAGATATTAAGGAGGCTGCGAAGGAAGGGAAGCCGGTGACCATAACCATTCCGACAAAAGCTACCAGCATTCCTGCGGGTGTTTTGGGTATGGACGCTCTGGACGACATAACAACGGGGATCGAGATCGTGATCCCCGAGGGAAGCCTGTTGGAGACCATTGCTCCAGAAGCATTTGCGAACTCTGCGGTCACGTCCCTAACGATTTCCGCTGACGTTCCCCTGCAGTCCATCGGCGATCGTGCGTTCGCAGGATCCAAGCTCACGGAAATTATCTTTGAGGCGGACAGCGCATCTGCAGACGCAAAAGCGGCACGGATTATGGCGCTTGCCGATGAAGGATCCGATGGCGACGGAGAATCGGGCAGCGGATCTCCGATTGATTGGGGAGAGTATGTCTTTGAGGATTGCGATGGACTGCAGACGGTCATCTTGCCGGAAAATACGACAGAGATTACAGACGGTATGTTCAACGGCTGTCTTAATCTGGAAACAATAGATATTCCCGAGAGCTGTACCAAAGTAGGAGTTTCGGCGTTTGAAGGGTGCGAAAATCTTCAAACAATCGACTTCCCTAAGAATGTGACAGAGATCGGAGACCGCGCTTTGGTGGATTGCAAAGCTTTGCAGGAAGTCATTATCAGACAGCGCGGTTCGGGGAATGAGACAGATGAAGCGGGCGTTTTGCAAGAAGGCGTAAGCTCGATTACGCTGAAGGAGAATCTCTTCGGGTGGACACAAACGGTACCGGATGCAACTACGCCTGACGGCACTGTTTCGGGCAATTTAACGGACCCTACAGAGACGATCATATTGCGCGGATACAACGGTACAGTGAAAACGTATGCCCAAGGTAAGACATATCTTCAATTTGAGACCTTGTTTGAAGAGAATGATTATTTTATCGTGGATCAGGCAGGAAGGCTGCAGTTAAGAACTGATGTGGAGTTGTCCGGAACAATAAGCGATGCTAAGCTTCCGAACAATGCAGAGAAGATTCCTAAGGGAATTTTTAATGAGTCGGACGAATCAGAGTATTCCTTCACGGCTCTGGCGATTGACGTGAATCAGAGCCGGCTGGGCGAGATTGCGGAAGGCGCTTTTGAAAATTCTGCGATCACTTCCCTTGAACTGCCCGAGGGTGTGAAGGAACTTCCGTTAAATGCATTTAAAGGCTCCGAACTGCAGACGATTACAACAAGAAATTTAACGGCGATTCGCGACTCTGCTTTTGAAAATTGTTCCGCTCTGACCGGAGTGCTTGAACTCCCCAATATAGAGACAATCGGACAAAATGCGTTTGCAGATTGTGCGGCAGAAGACGGCGCAAAATTGGAATTTGTGTTTGGGGCGTCTTTGGAGAGCATTGGTCAAGGCGCGTTTCAAGAGAGCGGCGTGTCTGCGGTTGAGTTCGGAGATGGAACCCCGAAACTCGAGGAAATATCAGACCAGATGTTCGCGGGATGCACGAAGCTTTCTGCCATAACGATTCCGGAAAGCTGCACCCGGATCGGCAACTCTGCATTTATGGGCTGCGAATCCCTCAGTGAGATTGCAGTTCCCCAGAATTGCAGCCTAATTGGCGACTCTGCGTTTCAAGACTGCACAAGCCTTGCGCAGGTAACGATTCCCGAACAGCCGGAGCAGTCGGAGCAGTCGAAGGTGACGGTTACGATCGGTGATTCCGCATTTGCGGGCTGTGAAAAACTGAAGGAGATCGAACTTCCTGCAAGTGTGACAGCGATCGGCAAGCGGGCCTTCTTCGGATGCGGTCTTACGAAAGTTTTGATTTATCAGTGTGCGGATTCCGAAGACGGTGTGAGTACGATTGTGCTTGACACGGAGGAGAGCGAGGACGTATTTGACCAGCCCACACTGACGCTGTACGGATATGACGGTACTGTCGAGCAATATGTGAAGGACAAGAACAAGCTTACCATACCGGACGATCCAGCTGACAAGAAGTATCAATATACCTTTCACACGCTTTTTGAAGAAAACGATTACTTCCGGGTAGACAGCAAGGGCGTTCTGCATGTGAAGAACGAAACCACTTTTGCAGAGGTTACGGGGACCGTGGAGCTTCCCCACAGCGCCAAGAGGATTCCCGCCGGTATTTTCAGTAATCATGCGGGTATCACCGGGTTGACCGTTCCCGAGGACAGTATCTTGAACACCATAGATGAGGCGGCATTTACGCGTTCCGGAATCAAATCGCTCGTGATTCCCCAAAACGTGAAGGAGATTCAAGACGACACATTCCGAAATGCCAAGATCGAGACCGTCACATTTAGAGAGGGCAGCCTTTTGGAGCGGATCGGCAAGGATGCGTTCAGCGGAAGCAGCCTGAAAAAATTAGAGCTGCCCTATACGCTTGTCCATTCGGAGGGCGGGCAGGAGGAGCAGGATCCGGATCAGAATACCGGTCAGGACACAGTTGCGGATCAGAATCCGACGCAAGATCATGACATGAATCAGGATTCTGATCAAGATACCGATCACAATTCCGAAAGCACGAAAAAGGAAAAGCCGATTCCCATCGAAATCGGGGACGGAGCATTTGACCGCTGCAGCAGTTTGGAGACGATCTCCCTGCGCGCGGTGAAAAGCATCGGTGCGTCCGCGTTTGAGGGATGCGACAAGCTGAGTACGATACAGTGGGGTTCTAGTCTGGTTTCTGTCGGAAGCGAGGCGTTCTTGGGATGCCCGATTACCTCTCTGAATTTGACGGAGTTGGA
The DNA here is from genome assembly GCA_023663735.1 of Muribaculum sp. Taxonomy (GTDB): domain Bacteria; phylum Bacillota; class Clostridia; order Lachnospirales; family Lachnospiraceae; genus Acetatifactor. Next base: position 36,565 of record JAMPGV010000017.1, read on the forward strand.
TAAAAGCGAGAAGAGCGTCACATGGGGAAGCGGCGTGTTTGAAAAGTGTACCGCGCTGCGGACGGTGACGCTTCCCGAAAACATGACAACGATCCCCGCAAATATGTTCAAAGATTGTACGGCGCTGACTACGCTGACGCTGCCGGAAAAGTGTGCTTGTAAGACGATTTCCCAGCAGGCGTTTTCCGGCTGTAGTGCGCTGGTGACGGTCAATATTCCGGCCAAGGTGAGTACGATCGGCTCGAAGGCTTTTGCGAATTGCAAGAGCTTGATTATGGTGACCATCCATCAGCAGGGCGAGCAGGGTGAGAGTACCATTTCGATCGCGGAAGACGCATTTCCCGTCATGAAGCTGACCATGCGCGGATATGACGGAACGGTGGAAACTTATGCAGCCTTGAAGGGATATACCTTCCGAACCTTATTTACTACCAATACGGTAACGGTGGATGTCAAGAACAAGTCCTACGGTGAGGCTTCTGTCTCCAAAGAGACGGCGCGGGGCGGCGAGGTCATTGAAGTGACCGTGACTCCCAAAACGGGATACCGGCTGAAAGCTTCTTCATTCACATATAATGGAACCCCGATTACCAATCTGAAGACATCGACCAATAAGAGCCAGACCTTTACGTTCTTGATGCCGAATGAAGAGGTGTTGGTTATCGTGGAGTTTGAAAAAGACGAATCCTACGGGAAGCTGACAGCGGACTTTGAGCAGGTTCGGAATATGCCCTATCTGTGGGATGCGGAAAATAAGACGCTCACCTTCGCTGAGGCGGGACTGGCGGCAAAACTGGTGGTGGAAGGTGAGAAATCCAACGGCGAGAAATCCAAGCCCGGCAGCTGGGAGCTTACCTATTCCAGCACCTCGTCCAAACTGGTTCGAGTCGATTCGGACGGCGTTGTCTATGCGCTGGGCAAGGGGAGCGCTAAGATCATGGCAACGCTCAAATCGGATTCCTCACAGAAAGTGACGTTTACGGTGAATGTGCTGGAGGATCTTGAGATCGGCGGCATTGAACTGAAAGTTTACGGCTATGGCAACAAAGCTCATTCCAAGACCTACACCCCGGAGACGGGTGAGGAAGAGGAGGAAGAAGGGACGACCGATGCGGAGGACGCCTATTCCTATCCGGTTTTGGAGTATACCAAGTCCACGCTGCAGCAGGGGGAACAGAGTTTTACGGTGGAATTCACTGTCGAGAACAAAAAAACTTCCGGCGCTGCGGCATCCGGTATGGACTATTTTGCCAAATCCGAGTGGAAGTCCTCCAACACCGGAATGCTTACGGTGGATCAGGCGACGGTTTATAATAACAAAAATGTGGTGCGCGTCAAAAAAGGCGTCACGGGAGAAGCCTCCGTCTCCGTCACCGTAGGGAAGCAGAAACGAACCGTGATCGTCCGCGTGATTGATTCCACGCCCAAGCTGGTGCAGACGACGTTGACCTTAAATTCCAGAAGCACGGAACCTAAGGCCGCTTTTGAACTGCTTCCGGTTTATGAGTATGACGTGGTGCCGGGCAGCCTGCGGGTGGTTCAGGCGGTTAAGAAAGACGGGATGACCAATTATGAGCAGTGGGAGTATGCGGAAGTTTCCGATACGCATTCCGAAGAAGATAAGTATTACTTGAAGCTTACGGAGGCGGGCAAGACACAGATTGCCGCCAAGAACAATCAGACGTTTAAAGACATTTTCCTGCAGGGAAGCTGCAAGCGGGAAGATGATGACGAAGCGCAGATTTTCTATGTGCCGATCAAGAGCGTTGTATTGACGAACAAAGCATTGAAACCCAGCGTGAAATTCAGCGGGAAGATCAATCTTTTTTACAACGGCAAGGCAAGCACGGATGAACGCGGTTTCGTTACGTTCACGCAGAGCTTGAAAGATCTGACTGTGGCGCAATATCGTCTGCTGTCCGAGGAGAATTACAAGGCGGGCAGATACAAGGATCCGAACGATGAACCGCAGGACGACGCATTCGCCAATAATTTTGAAGTGAAGGACAATGCGCAGATTGTGCGGACCGGAAACGATCTGGCCAAAGTGAAGAACAAGGCGGTCACAAGCGGTTATCTGGGCATTCTCTATGACGGATACGACGAATTCTGCTGGGTGAAGATCACCGTGCCGACCAAGACGACGAAGCCCGCTTATGTCCTCTCCAAGACCAAGGCGACCGTGAGCGCCGGAAGCACATCCTATGTGATTGCGCTGAAACTGCTCGACAAGAAGACGAAGAACGAGATTTCTTTGGAGAATCTGGATGAGGACAATGGCATCAGCATCAACTATTCTTCGTCCAAGACGACGACGGGGCTGTTCTATGATTTTGCCGAGGAGGCATCAGAAACCGGAAGCTGGTATAATGTTGAAGAGAACACGGTGAATTTGAGATTGGATACCGTGCAGAACGGAAAGGTCACTTTAAACGTCCAGATGGCGACTTGGAGCGAGCCGGTGTCCTATACCTTGAAAGTGAATGTCGTCAAAGGGAATCCGAAGGTCAAGGCCAAGTCATCGACGCTGACTTTAAATTTGTTGTCCTCCGGTTCAAGCACATCCACCCCGCTGACCGTCACGCCGGACGATGTGACGATTACGGGCATAGACGCGGTTTGTCTGTCTCCCAAGAGAAGCGGTGAGGAGGAGCCGGACGACGGTGGAATTACGCTAGACTATGAGAGTGAAAGCGGCAAATTGATTGCGTCGGGAGGCGAAGAGAAGGGCAAATACCGCTTCCGCGTGACGCCCAAAGTCAAATATGCGAACGGCGACGAGGGAAACGGGACTCCCTTTACCGTCACCGTGAATGTGATTGAACAAAAGATGTCCATGAAATTAAAGTCGTCCACGGTAACGTTGAACCGGCTCTATTGGAATCTCGACAAGCGGGAGATTGCGTACACCGTGCGAAACATGCCTGCGGAGGACAGTCTTGAAGCGGGAATGATTACCATGGAAGGCGTCAACGACGCTTCCAGAGCCGTGGCGGACGATATAGAATTCAGTTTAGATGAAGCAGGGGAAAGCAAGATCTATGTCAGGCTGAAATCCTCACAAGTGTCTTCCGGCACTTATAAATTCAAGTCGGCGGAGGGGCTGCAGACGGCGGGCGGCGCGGAGATCGCTCCGTTTACCGTCACCGTGAAGGTGATCGAGAAGGCGGCGAAAGTGTCGGCCAAGGCGAGCGGATCCATCAATATGCTGGATAAAACTTCGGCGATCAAATACACGCTGTCCACAAGCAATGTGAAGATTACGCCGGATGAGAATAATGTGTTGGTGCGGGAGCTGAACACCACAGGCGGCAGAAACATTCCCTACACGGATGATTCGGGCGAATACTTTTTGAAGCATTTTGAACGGTCTTTTGAGGTGGAGAAGGACAAGACGATCATTAAAATTGCGGCCTTGAAGGAAGAGGAGGCGGGGGACGACGAGGATCAAGACACCCTCACGGCGCCCACCTACAAGCTGCAGTTCGGTCTGGTCGTGGATGCGGAGAAGGGAACGGTGATCTGGAGCAAAGACGTCAATGTGAAACCCAAACAGACGCTTCCCAAGATTAAGACGGATGTGACGGAGACGACGCTGTATGCGGGCGCGACAAAATCCAGAAGGTCGCAGGAGCTGGTGTTGCATAAGACCACGGTGGGAGAGGCCGTGATCAGCGACGTCGTTTGGGGCAAGGGGAACTCCAGCGCCTTGAAGGAAGCGATAAAAATCGAAGGGTTTGATCCTGATTATCAGTCAGTGGTGATCACGCTGGTCAGACCGGATCTGCTCAAGCCCAATACCACGTACAATTTGAAGCTGGAAGCCCTGATCGACGGGCAGATGGCCAATACGGCGGGCGCTTCGTTCACGGTGAAGGTGAAAGTGGTCAATTAAGCGCGCCTTAGAATCATGGGACAATGGCCGCAAAACGGCCGGAAAGGGCAGAATATGAAGATTCTTGTGGTTGTGGATATGCAGAAGGACTTTATTGACGGCGCGCTGGGTACCAAGGAGGCGCAGGCGATTGTCCCCAAGGTGGTGCAGAAGATCCGGGAGTTTGACGGGATGGTCGTCGCCACCAGAGACACGCACCAAAGCGATTACCTGACGACGCAGGAGGGCAGAAACCTCCCGGTGGAACATTGTATCGAAGGCACGGATGGCTGGCAGATTCATCCAAAGGTGGCGGCTCTGCTCACCGAGGAGCCGGTCAATAAGCCCGCTTTCGGGAGCGTGGAGTTGGGAGAGAGATTGCGGCAATTCGGGGAACGGGAGAAGATCGAGAGCATCACGCTGATCGGGTTATGTACTGACATTTGTGTCATTTCTAATGCGATGATCTTAAAGGCGGCTCTCCCGGAGGTTCCCGTGATTGTGGACGCAGAGTGCTGTGCGGGTGTATCGCCGGAGAGCCATCTGCGGGCGCTGGAGGCGATGAAAGTCTGCCAGATTCAGCTGGAGGAGGAAGCATAGATGAGAACAAGCCGTTTGACCAGAGAGGAAGCGCTGGCGCTTCTGAAGAAATACAATCAGGAACCCTTCCATATCCAACATGCGCTGACCGTGGAGGGTGTGATGCGCTGGTATGCGAGAGAGCTGGGATATGGGGACGAGGAGGAATACTGGGGCATCACGGGACTGCTCCACGATATCGACTTTGAACTCTATCCGGAGGAACATTGCGTGAAAGCGCCGGAACTTCTGCGGGACGGCGGCGTGGGGGAAGATATGATTACTTCCGTCTGTTCCCACGGCTATGGGATCTGCTGTGATGTGGAGCCTGTCCATGAGATGGAGAAGGTGCTGTTTGCAGCGGACGAGCTGACGGGTCTGATCTGGTCCGCCGCGTTGATGCGCCCCTCTAAGAGTGTGTCGGATATGGAGCTGAAAAGCCTGAAGAAAAAATTTAAGGACAAAAAGTTTGCGGCGGGCTGTTCCCGCGATATCATTTCAGACGGCGCGCAGCGTCTGGGCTGGGAGCTGGATGAACTTCTGGAGAAGACCATCCTCGCCATGCGGGACTGCGAGGCGCAAGTCGCCGCGGAATTGAATCGTTGAACGCATAACAGACAACTTTGCAGTACAACAATATTGTATACAGCAATTACAGCATTTGCAGAAAGCGTCCGAAGGCTTTGCGTCCTTCGGGCGTATTTTTGTAGACTCCGGCGCAGGTCAGAACCTGTGCGAAGACTTTGCCGATCTCCTGTTGCAGGATGTCGTGCAGATTGTCCGGCGTGATCTCATAGCGGCCGATCCATTCTTCCACCCAGTCTGCATGTTTCTCAATATTAGGATGCTCCCGGATCTTCTGATGGTTCAGGATGGCGTCCTCCAGCTCCGTGATCTCCTGCTTGAGGCGGGCGGGGAGTACGGCCAGCCCCATGACTTCAATCAGCCCGATGTTTTCTTTTTTGATGTGATGGTACTGCGCGTGGGGATGGTAGAGTCCCATAGGGCATTCCGGCGTCGTGATATTGTTGCGAAGCACCAAATCCAGCTCAAACAGATCCCCGCGCATTCTGGCGATGGGGGTGACGGTATTGTGGGGCGTGCCGTCCGTGTAGGCATAAATCATGGCTTCCTCGTCCGTGTAGGAGCGCCAGCATTGCAGGATGTGATCCGCGGCGTTCGATATGACATTTGTGTCATTTCCTTGCAGACGGATGACGGACATGGGCCATTTGACGATACCGGCGGTGAGATCCGGATACTCTTTTAAGGTAAAATAAGATTCGTAGGGCGCTTTGGCCATGGGGAAGGTGTAATGTCCGCCCTGAAAATGGTCGTGGCTTAGAATCGACCCGCCCACAATGGGGAGGTCTGCGTTGGAACCTGCCGTATAATGCGGGAACAGCCGCACAAAATCCAGCAGCTTGACAAACACGGCGCGGTCGATCTTCATGGGAATGTGTTTTTCGTTAAAAATAATACAGTGTTCGTTGTAGTACACATAGGGCGAGTATTGGAGGAAATAGGATTCTCCGGCGAGGGTGATGGGGATTACCCGGTGGTTCTGTCTGGCGGGATGGGTGAAAGTACCTGCGTAGCCCTCGTTTTCCCTACAGAGGAGACAGGCGGGGTAGCCCGACTTTTTGGCCTGTCCCGCCCGGGCGATATCCCGGGGATCCTTCTCGGGTTTGGACAGATTGATGGTGATGTCGATAGGGCCAAACTCCGTCTCTGCCACCCATTTTTCATCTCTGGCGATCCGGTCCGTTCGGATATAATTGGTGGCTTTGCTGAAACGGTAATAGAAATCCGTGGCTTCCTGCGGGGAGCGGGCGTAGGAAGCCCGAAATGCGGAGATGACAGCCGAAGGGGGCGGGGTCAGAAGCCCCATGATCTTGGTGTCGAACAGATCCCGCAGGGTGACGGTGTCCTCCTCCAGAATCCCCCGCTCGAGGGCGTACTGCGTCAGATCTTCTAAAATTTCATGCACGGGGCGGATGGTTTCCGCCGTGGGAGGATTCTGAGGTTCTTCATATTCGTCCAGCCGGAAGAGTTCCAACAGCCGGTTGATCGTGTAAGTCTTGTCGGCGGCCTCCACAAGGCCGTTTTGGATTCCGTAGGCGGTCAGTTCCGCAATCAAATTGTTGATGTGAGTTGTTTTGTCCATCGTTTTTGTCTCCCCGTTTTATGATTTTGACTAGACGATTGCGAAACGATATTTTCTGGAATCCGAATTGTGCAGATTTGACCCTCTACGAAATGTAGTGTTTCGCAAACGCCTATGATTTTGACGTCTGATTCCGATTCTCATTTCACATTTTACAGCACTTTCATGCCGCCGTATTTGCGGATTTGCAGGATTTTGCAGGAATCCGCGCCGAACACGGCGTCCATGGCGTCCTTATATTCCCGGACGGCGCTGTTTTGCACGAACGCCTGAATGGTTCCGGCGAATCCTCCCCCGTGGACGCGGCACACGCCGTTTTCCCGCAGGACAATCTCGCTGACGGCCAGAGCGACGGACATGTTCTGGGAGGCGACGTCATGATGGGTATAGACGTTTTGCAGATATTGGAAGGAGGAAGCCCCGGAGGCCTTGACTGTCTTCAAGAAAGCGGCGGTGTCTCCGCCCCGCAGAGCCTCCACTTGTGAGAGGACGCGCTTGTTTTCCTCGTAAAAGTGCAGGGCGCGCAGAACCGCCCGGTCTCCCAACGCCGCCCGGAGCTGGGGGAGATCCGCCAGCACTTTCTGTTCGGGGACTTCCGCCAGCACTTCCTTCCCGAACATGGCGGCGACGGACTTCATCTCCGCAGGAATCGCCGCATAGTCGGCGGTGAGGTTCGCATGGGAGCCTTTGGTGTCTGTGATGCAAAGGCTGTAGCCCGCCTGTTCCAGATCGAAGTCCAGTTTCTCCACGGACGGGTTGGCGGCATCCGCAAAGTCGATATGAACCAGACTGCCCACGGAGCAGGCCATCTGATCCATGAGTCCGCAGGGCTTCCCGAAATAAACGTTTTCCGCATATTGGCTGATGAGCGCAATCTCGATGGGGGAAACCTGCATTTGATTGTAGAGTCCCGAGAGAATCGTTCCCACAAGCACCTCAAAGGCGGCGGAGGAGGAAAGTCCCGCGCCGATCAGCACGTCGCTGGTGATATAGGCCTGAAAACCGCCGATGCGGAAACCGTGCTGCTTCATGCCGGCCGCCACCCCTTTGATGAGCGCGGCGGTCGTCTCCTTCTCGGCCGCTGACGGTTCGAGGGACGTGGTGTCTATGGTGAGCAGCTCATATCCGTCGGATTGAATCCGGATCAGTCCGTCGTCAGTTGGCCGGACAATGGCGATGGCGTCTAAATTGATGCCGGCCGCCAGCACATGGCCGCGCTGGTGGTCCGTGTGGTTGCCGCAGATCTCGCTCCGGCCGGGGGCAGAATAAATGTCGGCTTCCCCTGCTCCGAACTGCCGGGTATAGTTCTCTATGGCCTGTAGATAGCGCTGCCTTTGGTAGGGAATGCGGCTTTGATCCACATAGATATCCGCAAGCAGGGCGTCATGCGCGCCTTCCGCAAACTGCCGTGTCAAAGTAGAAGTATGAGTCATGGGATACCTCCGTTCTGCGCAATCGGTTACGCAATTTTATATACTTAACTTATAACAGTTTTGGCAAAAAGTCAATTAAAATGTATGAAGCACACAAAAATATTGACAACATCCACAAAAATTGATAAACTACAAACGATTAAAATGCGCAAAAAATTGCATAATATGACAAGAACGGAACCATAAATCAGGGCGATGAGTTGCGCAGATTGTACAATGACACTTTCCGAACTGTAGCGTTTTGCGATCGCCTACTGCATATTTTCAGACGTTTGCAAAGCTGCATTTTTCGGAATCCGAATTGTGTGAATGGTATATCCCATAAGCAGACCCTAGCGAAACGCCGGCACACAACGTAACTTCGTTACGATTGACGCTGTACTTTAGCGTCTTATGTGCCGCTGCGGTGAGGTTGGAGCGCAAGCGTGTCTGCGTTGGAATATACCATTTACACAATGACTCTTTGTAAATTAGAGAGTTTCGCAAACACCTAACTGCATATTTTTAGACGTTTGCGAAACGACATTTTGGGGAATCCGAATTGTGCAGATTGTATATTCATAAGCAGACCCTAGCGAACCGCCGGTACTTAGACGCTGTACTTTAGCGTCTTATGTACCGTTGCGGTGAGGTGGGAGCGAAAGCGGGTCTGCGTTGAATGTGCAATTAGCACAATGACTCTTTGCAAATTAGAGCGTTTCGCAAACGCCTA
>JAMPGV010000018.1 GCA_023663735.1 Muribaculum sp.
CTGCCCAATTCATATCATACCAAAATTTTTTATAAAATACTATATTTTCAAAAAAATATTGAGTTTTCCATAAAACCATTGATTTTACAGGCTTTTCCGGAAGATTTCAGGATACTGCCGTGGCACAATATGCGGAAACAATGATATCTCTTTTTAAGAAAGCATATCAAGTATAGATTCACACATGATTCCAATTTCTGTGATTTTGTCTTCTCTATCAAATCCCGACTTTTGCAGTTTTTCAGAAACAATATCTTCTATCTTTACAAAAGCGTTATCGGATAAATTATTAAAATCAACGCTGACGCCTATTGATTTCATAAATTCAATTTGCTTGTCGCTAAACATGATTATACCCCGCCTTCCATATATCTCTTTTTCGTTTCACTACTGGTTTTACTTCCGGTTTTACTTCTGATTTTACTTCTGGTTTTACTTCCGGTTTTCCATACAGTTATCATTTTTTTGGTATCGGGATTTATAACTACTGTAGCGACTTTACCTATAACCTTTTGGCTTTTTCTTCCGTTATCATCTATCACTATTGGCCCTATGTTTAGCGGATGTCTCAGAGCTGCTTCAATAGCTTCTTTTGAAACCCTTTTTTCCCCTTTTCTTTTAGCAGCATGTTTTGAAATGCTCCTGACCGCTATTTCACCTTCTGCTCTGCTATTTCTATGAACCATGTTTGCTGATCTCTTGCGCTTCCGCATTTGCGCAATCGGCTGCCGTCGATAGGATATTGGCATATCCTCCAAAGCCAAGGTCGGCTCCACCGCAACATCCCTGTTCCCACCTGCCTTCCCCTTCCGCTCCGCCTTCGCCTTTCTCCGCTCAGGCTTCTTCTGTACCACCGTATGCATACAGTCCCCTCCCACGTCAAATGATTACCGGTATCCGCACCGGCCTTCTGAACCGGCCGCTTACCGTCATTGTAATTCATTTGATGCAGGAAAGGGGATTCTACTACTCATGTGTAGAAAAATAACCGCCTCTCAGCCTATGCACTTTGGGAACTCCCGCCGTTATGCAGTTCATTCCACAACGTAAACCCAAGAATCAGGACTCCGCCCGCCACCTGCCGGACACTCATGTCCTCCCCCAGAAACACCACCGAGACCAGAACCGCCGTCAGCGGATCTATATAACTCAAAATCGCCGCCTCCTGACCGGGCAATTCCTTCAGCGCCGAAAAATACATGCAGTATGTAACTCCCGTATGAAGCAGCCCCACCGCCAAAAGGCATCCCCATCCCACGCCGTCCAGTCCCGACAAATGCATTCCCCCCGTACAGGCCACATAGGGTATCAAAACCACAATTGCCGCCATAAACTGCAAAAACGTCCTGTGGATGCCCGTCACATTTTGAATCCTCTTGTTGAGCAGGATCACCGCCGCATAAAAAACGGCGGCGCCAAGCCCCAATAGAACGCCGGACAGCCCGCTTCCTCCCCACCCGGTATGGCTGTCTGCCCCGATAATGAGAATTAACCCAAACGTTGACATGCCGAAACAAACCACCTGTTTTCCCGTCAGCTTCTCATGAAACAGCAAAGGACTCACAGCCGTCACAAGAACCGGCGCAAAATAGTAGCTCAGTGTGGCGGCTGAGATCGTGGTATACCGATACGCCTGAAAGAGCAGGATCCAATTGATCCCCATGGCTATGCCGGACGCCAGCAAAAGCGGGATTTCCTTTTTGATCATCCTGAAATCAAACTTTTGCTTGGAGAAGACCAGATAAACGGCAATCAACGCAGAGGCCAGAACCGCCCTGTATAACGCCAGCTCTCCGGAGCTTACGGAGATATTTCTGGTAAACAGGCCGAGAGTGCCAAATATGGCCATGGAAATGCCGAGCATAGCTTTCGCATTGAATCCCTTTTTCATATGGCTTTCACTTTCCTTCCTTGGTACTCTCATTCCTTAGCGCTTTCCTTCCTTGGCACTTTCCTTCCTTGGCGCTTTCCTTCCTTGGCTCCTTCACCTTCACGCCTTCTCATTCGACACAAACAGATACCCCGCGTCCGTCTTCCTCAGCGTAACCCGCCACTTTCCTTCTTCGTCCTCTTTCTCATACTCCAGCACAAGAAGCTCCTCATCCTCCCAAGTCCCCGAGGCCACGCGGCACCATTGAAAATTGGTGTCCCCCGCCACCAGATAATAACTGTCATAGTCCTCCAGATAATAAAACCGATCCAGACCGATCTTCTGCGTCTCCGAAAGCCCGATTCCAAGCTTCTCTTTCAGGAAAGCATCCATCTCAGCCGCCGTGACCTTCATCACATCCAGATTCACAGCGTTCTCGTCCAGTTCCGCCAGCTGCGCCAATTCCTCCTCAGATTCCTGATCCGCCGCCCCTCCGATTCCATTATAGAACAGTTGGAACAGATCAATTTCCTCCGGCTTCCCATACTCGCCGGATAGCAGCATATTGTTCATATTATAGGTTCCACCGTTGAAAAATTCCGTGTTAAAGCGCTCGATCTCCTCCTCGGAGAGCGATTTCGGAGCAGCGCCGCACCCGGCGCATACCAGAACCGCACAGGTCAGAACCGCAGAAAGCAGCCCGATCCTGCCTCTTATGATCCGTTCCACAGATGCCTTCCAAATTCTCCGCTTCTTGCTCATGATATAACCCTCCCATCCCTAAAGTCAACAACCTCGCGGCATTCGCACAAAGTCAACTGCATTGACTTGCTCATTGCCCGCGGGAATCAATCCGCAAAGTTCAGATTCTCAAACACTTCCTGAGCCTCCGATTTCCCTTCCGCCTCCGGAATCAGCAGACCGCTCTCTTCCGTGGCAAACCAGCCGCCGTCTCCGCTCTCCGTCTCCGCATAAATCCATGTGAAAGTGGCGTCCGTCTTCACAAACCGGACGGTTGCAGGTTCCATCACATGGCTGGGCGCAGTCCGGTCGGGTGTCGTATGCACGTTCAGTCTGGCGGTCAGGCGAATGTCGTTCAAAGTCTGGAAATCATAAGTATTCTGCGCAACCTGCGCCAGTATCATCTCCTGATTTTCTCCCTTCACCAACCGCCACTGTGCCTTCACCCAGTCGGTCTGAACCACATCCTGCCTCCGGCTTCCGCTGATCACGCCGTCCTCGATGGTACAGCTGCGGATATCATCGGAGAAAGAACCCACCTCTTTCAGCGTTCCCTGCGTATATCCGTACAGGAAAGTCATCGGATCGCCGCTGGGACCGTCCCCGTACAATGCCAGCACGATCTCTTCTCCGTCCGGACTCACCGCCCAGATGCCATTGTACATAGCCTCGTACCAGCCCTCCAAGACCGTGCCGCCCTCCCGGAGCAAATAAGTGTCGTAGGGACATTCGGAATCCATCTCCGTCCCGGGTTTGCCGGTCAGGCTCACCCGCTCCGTCCTGCCGTCTCCGTCCAAATCTACATAGACATAATTCTCCGAGAACGTGCGGTTGGACAGTTCCACAAGCACTCCCGGGTGGTTCAGCAGATAATCCCGCACCTGCGAACCATAGACGTCGCACTCCTCCTCGGAAAGATCCGCCAGCGCCTTCCCCTTCCAGAGATTGCCGCTGCTCAAAGCCGTCTTGCCCGTGTTGATCAACGGCAAGTGTACGGCTCTGCTTCCGTTTCCATACATGTGCAGAAATCCGCCATACACGCTGATCCAGCTAAAAGGCGCCGTGTCGCTGATCTTATTTGTGATCGGATAAGTCTCTTTATCGTATTCCCCCGTCTCCAGATCTAAAATGCAGATCACATCCTCCACATAGTCCAAGTCCCCATCGCGATAGGATGTGCTGGAAGGAAAATACATTTTCCCGTCCGCTTCCGCCCAAGCCACATCCGGCAGATAATAGGGATACAGACAGCGAAGCCCCGAACGATCCAGCCGGTAAACCCCATCCAGACTGGTCTGAATATAGTATGCGGGTTCTCCGCCCTCGTCGGAATCCACCGCTCTGGTCGTGTACACAGTCCGGACTCTGGTATCCGCAGGCGCCCAGATCCCCGCGCTGCTCTCGATCAGCACCATGGGAATCTCCACGGCGGAGCCGTCGCTTGCAAAGGTGTAGGTGACAGCCGCCCGACTGCCCTCCCCCGGCAAACCCAGATCCTGCAGCCAAGGAATTTCATAGCTTTCCACGGTCAGTGGAATCAGGTCATAACTCACCTGTCCCTCTCCCGCTCCCAGACGAAGAATTTGCACCGCAGCGGCCACGGGATCCGTATAGCACTCATAGGACTGCGCATCCGTACCCAAAGTCAGGTTCCGCAGAATCACCTGATAAGAATCCGTGTAAAAATCTGTATTGCCGGAACCAAAATCATATGCCCCTGCGGTTCCATACCGCTGTTCAAAGTCCTCCCGGCTCTCGATCAGCTCCCCGGATCCCGGCTCCTCATCCTCCCAAGATTCCCCATTCTCCTGACGCTCCGTTCCGGGAACTTCGCCCTGCGGCGCGTCGTCCGGACGTCCCGCCCGCGTGGTAAACAGAGCGACGCCTGCCGCCAACAGAATCACTGCCCCCAAAAGGATGCTCCACCTCTTGGCATTCTGACTGACATTCTGATAAGAAAGGACGTTTTTCACGCGCTGTCTGACACTGTTTTCGCCAAAGGTCAGCGGCGTCACCGCCGCCTGTCCCTTTCCTTCCGCAAAGTTCAGAAGGGATTGGGAATACTGGCGTTTGATGTCCGTCCCCATCAGCCGGATCACACGCTCATCACAGGACATCTCCATATCCCGCTCCAGAAAATAGAATGCGATCCACACAAAGGGATTGAACCAGTAAAGCGCCGTCAGCAGAAACGCCAGATTTTTGACCAGATAATCCTTTCTGCGGATGTGTACCCGCTCATGACAGATAATATAATCCCGCTCCCCCTCAGACAGCCCCCGCGGTATATAGATTCGGGGGCGGATCATCCCCAGTGTAAACGGAGCCGCAATCCCCTCACAAACATAGATATTCTCCCGAACCCACAGGGCACTCTTGAGAACCCTGCGGATCCGCAGCAGCGCCAGACCGTTCCAGCCCAGAATGGCCAGAACTCCCAGCCCCCAGACTGTCAACAACGCTGCACCGGCCAACACAGATTTCAGATTCAAATACCCTGCGGAAGCGTTAAACCCGGAAGGCACATCGCGCTCCCCCGCATCTTTTGCGTGGAGCTGTCCGGCCTCTCCCCCAAAACCGCCGTCCGCCGGATTCGGCTGCGCCCAATCTCCGCCTGCCCCCTGCGGATTCTGCGCCGGAACCGTTCCCGCCGTCAGGCCGGTTCCCGCTTCCGGGGCGTCGTCCCCGTCGCGCAGAGCCTGCTCCACCCATGCGGCGCTCTCCGTCCTAGAGGGCATAATCCCGAAATGGCTCTCCGGCACCACAGGACATAGAAGTCTTGCAAACACCAGAAGCCACAGCAGATACGAATAGACTTTGGGCAGTTTTCTGATGAGAAAGCGCACCGACAGCACAAGAACCACCGCCGCCGCAATCTGCAGCTGTAATACCAGCAGTTGAATGTAAAACATATCCATCTTCATTTCCCTCATCCCCCGTAATCGTCGATCAGTTTCTGAATCTCCTGAATCTGCTTCTTGCTCAGCTTCTGTCTGCTCATGAACGCCGCCACAAAACGAGGCAGCGAACCCTCAAAGGTCTCCTCCACCATCTGCTCGCTGCATCGAGCCATGTACTCCTCCTTCTTGATCCGGGAAGTCACCACCGCATCCTCGTTCTGCAGGATGCCTTTCTGGCAGAGCCGCCGTAATACCGTGTAGGTGGTGGATTTCTTCCAATTCAACTCCCGTTCGCACAGCGTTACCAGCTCCCCCGAAGCGATCGGCTCCCGCCGCCAGACCAGCTCCACAAAACGGCTCTCCGTCTCCGCAAGCCTAAAATCTCCCATATGTCCTCCTTTTCACACCCGTCCGGAACGATCCCGCTCTCCGGACACGGCCGCCAATGCCGGAATCGATTCATCCGGTTAGTTTACAACTTGTAGACCTCTTGAGCATAAGTCTACACCTTGTAAACCCATCTGTCAACTCCCCGGGTAAAATTATTTTCAAAATGATATTCAAACTTACTTTCAAAATGATTCTTAAAACCAGAATGCTTGTTCCAAAAAGCAATGCCCACCGTGCGGTTTCCTCATAGACCGCTCTCCTCCCGTATGGCTAAGACGGCTCCCGTATAGACCCGCTTTAAATGTGCGATTATAAGCTGCTCGTCATATTCTAAAGAATTGTTGGCGAGGATGCTGGCGTATCCGTGGACAAACAGCGCAAGCGTTATAAACACTTCTTTGGTCTGCTCCAGATTCATCTTCATCGCCTCCTGCATGACGGAGAGAACAGGCGCAAGTCCCTCTGAATCGATCATCTCGAGCAGACTGTTTTCAACAGCGAAACCCGATTGAAAAAGAAATCGGAACAAATAAGGTTCTTCCACCGCAAAGCGGATATAATTTGTCCCAATTCCCAACATGACATCTTCCTGTGCCGCCGGAACCCGCATCAGATATTCCGTGTGATAACCGCCGGTTTTTTCGTAAACAGCCCTTTTCAATTCTTCAATCGTTGCAAAACAGTACATCACAGGCTGTGTGGAACAGCCCAGCTTTTGGGAGACGGTCCGCGCGTTGACCTGTTCCGCACCCGCGGCTCTTGCGACCTCAAAGGCCGCGTCTACGACCATCTCCTTTGTGACTTTCGCTCTCCGCGACATGGTATCTCCCCCTTTTATAAAGGATTGTTCAGGCATGATTTATTTCGGCAGCTTTCTTTTTGTATCATCGCCATTATATAATCATCGTTATATAACATATATAATATATTCTGCCCCTTTTTGTCAATGATTTTCACAAATTAAATAGGGAAGATTACGTTGGAAAATCCATTTTCAAACTTTACCTTACTTGTGTCAGCGCTCCCATATCCATCTCATACACTCTGTCGCAGAGCAGGTTAATGTCCTCCCGGTTATGACTGATGATGAGGATGAGCTTTCCCTCCTCCTTCAGTCCAAGCAGGAGCTTTCGTATCTCCTCCACGCCGTGATTGTCCAGCCCGTTCATGGGTTCGTCAAGGATAATCAGATCAGGGTTCTCCATGATAGCCTGTGCGATACCCAGCCGCTGGCGCATCCCCAGAGAATATTTCCCAACCCATTTCTGATCGTCAGGGTCAAGACCGACCATGGTGATACACTCCCTGATGCGCTCCTTTCCAACCACATTTCGTATGGAGGCAAGATATCTCAAATTCCGAAATCCTGATTCTCTGGGCAAAAAGCCCGGTGTCTCGATGACGAAGCCGATATCCTCAACAAATTCCACGTCTCGCCCGACCTGTTTTTCCCCGACCCATATCTCGCCCTCCGTGACAGGCATAAACCCGCACAGACACTTGATCAACACTGTCTTCCCGGAACCGTTCCTTCCCACGATCCCATAAATCCCCCGCTCCGGTATCTCCAGACTGATGTCCTTCAATATCGTCTGATCCCCTATTGTCTTAGAGACATTTTTAAAGATAATCTTCCTATCATTCATTTTTTCAGTCCCCATTTCTTTACTTTTTTAGTTCCCTGCCCCAAGCAGATCACAATAAAAAGCGTGATTGTCACCGCAAAGAACACCACCGCATATTTCAAAGATACGCCATAGGACAGGTTGTTTCCTGACATCGCCTTCAATTGTGCCAACGTCACCGGCGAAAAAAGATATGCCTTGGGCGTCCATGAATTGTAGATCATTACATCCAGAAAGACAAAAAAGGATGCCGCCAATATCCCTGTCATCCTTTTTGTGATGTAATTGAACAAATAGACCACCAACCCCATCCATGCGACACACGCCCACTCAAGCAGGAAGCTGATCGCAGTGGCCTCCGCCGGCGAAAATACGCCGACAATATAAGCATACACCGTAAACGGGACGCCATACTGATTCCCTGCGTTCGTTCTTGCAAGCGTCACCCAGATGATTCCCCAATCGCCACTAAACTTGGTCCATGGAAGCAGGCTGATAACACTAAGCACCCATAAAAACCCCACAAACAAAAACGAAGATGCCAGAATATACAGTACATTACCCAACTGCCAAGAAAAGCTCCCGGAACGCTGAACAATATAGTAATGAGCCGTCCCCTCAAAGGGTGCTGTGCTAAACAAAAAGACTGCACTCACCATAAAAACCATCTGGCAGATGTAATCATTCATCAGATGCGGGAAAGCCCACGGACTCACTTGCTCTTGAGCTGCCTGCGCCAGATCTGCCACCGGCTCCAGATAGGAATAGATAAACACAGCAAGAATTATAAACAGGATCAGCACCCTGACTTGCTTAAGTTCCTGTTTTAGCTGAAAACAAAACACCCGAAGTCCTCTACTCATTCTCCACCCTCCTTTTCAGCTTCCGGTAAAACAGACTACCAAATCCCACCGTCAGTCCCAGCACCATGAGCGCGGAACACAAAATGGTGAGCAGATCCGTACCGGCAGAACTCCTACCCTGCAGCCATAAATCCAGCCGGAGTCCGACAGGAATCTTCAAAATCAAATAAGCCCTGCCTGTCAAAAAGGATAGTATCAAAGGAGACGACGCCGTCACATAGATATTAGGGAAATAGGACGATACCAGCAAAGCTGCCGTTGCCCAGAACCCTCCGGTCAAAAACAAAAGGAAGATAACTGCCATAAAGTAGCAGACAACATTACCTTGCAGCAAAAACTCATAAAAAGGAAAGGCTTCTGTCTCCGGCAATCTGGCCTGATGAAACAACGGAACAAAAGAATTTGCCAAGAGGATAAAGGCAATCCCGCCTGCCGATACCGAGAGACCTCCCGAGAGGAACGTCGTAAGTACCTTGGACATGCAGTATTTCTTCTTCCCTGCTTTCATAAGCAGCACCCTCAGCATATTTGTATTGTATTCTTCGCAATAGCTTACCGCATAGGGAACCGCCGCCAGCATCGGAACCACATAGATACCATAAAAGCCGCCAAATATAAAAGAATTGCACCAATAATAGTATACATCCACCGTCTCAGGAGATGTCCACATAAATGGTATCTGATTCCAAGTATCCAGACAGATACACAACATTACGCCAACCGGTACAAGGAAAAATCTCACCGTCAGACTCCTCTTAAATTCAGCGCCGAACAGACGGGGCAATACCCTATTCTCCATAGGACAGATTACCTCCCGTTATCGCATTGATCCGCTCCACACTGCTGTTTCCCGAAGGCGAATCTATCTGCACACACCAATAAGGCGCCAACTGATACTGTTCCTTCTCTTTCCAGTCCGGTACAACGACATACTCCAGCCAGATCCGGGAGATGGTAACCTGCGAATCACATAGGGTATTCACATAAATTTCCTTTACCGTTTCCAGTGCTGCCTCCGCAGAGATAATCGTCTGCGCCTCCGCTCCCGGACTGGCGTCAAAAAGCACACCTCTGCCGGCTATATAGCGAATCCCATCCTGATCAAGCAGCATAGTGATTCTGATTTCAGCTGTCCAAAAGGTTTCCACCGCAATGGATATGCCCGGCTCATTGACGCCGCTGTAGATTGGCAGACCATCCTTCGTCAGTTCATACTCCATATAATAGATCTCATCTGCGTCCGACCAGTCATCGACCGCAGCTGCTTTCCCTCTTTGTGCATCCTCCTGATATCCTTTCGTCTGCCGATACTTCTCCTCCAACTCTGTCAGTTTTTCCGGGTTCAGAGCATAGGCAGCAAGAACCTCCGAATCCTGTCCGGTCAGCTCTTTTATCTTTTCCTTTCCCATCTGAATGGCTTCCTCTGCAGTTAAGAAGGACAAATCCGATAGTTCTTCCTCCCGGAAAGAACAACTGCCGGCATCATAATATGCGGATTCCACCAAATATACGACGTACTCGTCTCTCTCCTCGTCCTTCGCATAGGTAAAATTACCCTGAGGATCCGTACTAAAGTATCCGCCCTCTTTCGTTTGTGCAAAATAACTCCCCGTCCATGCCGGGTGATCCGTTACGGCTACTTCCGACAATCCGAAAAAAACATCTAAATCTTCTCTCGGAAACACTTTCTTTGTCAACGCATACACGCTATATGCCTGCTCTTTCGGCAAAACGCCCTCCGCATCAATGACTTGCACCGCCTCTGTATTCTTCGAGGGTTCTGCCGGCGTACCGGAACAGCCGGTCATCAGAATACCGGCAGACATAAGCGCAGACAATGCAAACATCTTTTTTGAAGTACTCTTTTTCCTATTTCTAATTCGCTTCATAAAATTTTCCCCCTATTTAATCAACAATATCTTCTTTTCCATTATCCCGATTTTTGCCGCAATTTCAACCCGCCTTTCGTGAAACGACATTTTTTGTTCTTTTTTGGTCATTTTACAAATATTCGTCTCACTTTTTGCATTCGTAGGGCCTTTTATCCCAAAATCCGCTGAAAAATGTCTTTTCATGCAAATCTTTTGTATTCCCCTGCCCTTTATTGTATAATGCAAAGGGATGTAAACGTAACAAATGAAAAGAGGTACGAAAATGCGAATACTCATCTGTGACGATGATGCGCTGATCGTTGAACAGCTTCAGAACTATATAAAAGATTTTTTTGAAAACATCAGTGTGAAATGCCCGGAACTTTCTTGCTTTTCCGACGGGGAATCTCTGTTGTCAGACAAAGGGGAAAAAGACATTCTGTTTCTTGACGTGGAAATGCCCGGAATGAATGGTATCTATGTGGGAAACGAATTAAAAAAGAGAAATGAAAATATCATTATTTTTATTGTGACCTCTTATTCCGAATACCTTGATGATGCAATGCGTTTCCATGTGTTTCGCTATCTTTCAAAGCCGCTCAATAAACAGCGGTTTTTCCGGAATATGAAAGATGTCGTTGATCTGTATCACTCCATGACAGTCAAAATTCCAATCGAAACAAAACAGGGGGTACACACTCTGCCCGCCTCCTCTGTTATCGCAGTAGAAGCGCTTGGCAGGAAAGTAATGGTGCATACCGTCCGATGCGATTTTGAATCCATTCATACCATGGAGTATTGGAAAAAGCTGCTTCCGAAAAACCGCTTTTTCCAAACACATCGCAGCTTTATTATCAATTTTGAGCATGTCACAGATTTCGACCATACGCTTGTACACATGAGCGATCATCAGTTTCAGGCCTATCTGACAAAAAGAAAGTACAGCGCTTTCAAGGAAGCCTATCTTCTCTACTTGGAAAGTACGAGGTAATCGCATGAAAAACGCCGTTTGCTATTTGTTTTGCTATTTTGTAGAGGCAGTCATCCTTTGGCAGTATTCCTCCAGCCTCTTTTGCGCCAGAAAAAAGACATGCACAAGGATTATCGCACTGTGCGGGCTTTATTTGATCCTGTTCTTGGTATCGCTGTATGAGTCTATATGGTTGAATACGGCTTTGTATTTTGCGCTTAATCTTATTTTCTTAGTTACTCAGTACGATTTGAATTTTTACACCGGACTTTTTTATTCTTCCACGCTGACAGCTGTGATGGACATGAGCGAACTGATCGTATATGGAATCACCAAGTATTTTGCCCCTCATTTTCTTGAAAACGGAAGAAAATTCCTCCACCTTTTCATTTTTTCGATTTTCAGCAAGCTGATATTTTTCTCTGTCATCTATGTACTGACACACCTGATGCAAAATCATGAGAAAAGCAGGAAACAGTATGATAAATCCGTTTTTCTTCTTGTTTCTATTCCCTTAACCTCTGTCTTTATCATGTATATTTTCGTAAGCATTGGCGAGGCGTTTTCTCTTTCGTCGTCACTTGATTGGATGGTGGCTGCCGGAGCTGTTTTTCTGCTGATATCCAATCTGCTTATGTTTGGGATTCATCAGTATCATCAGAAGAAAAATGAGGAATTTACACAAATGCAGCTATTATTGCAGCAGGAGTCCGCTTCCGCAGAGTATTACGAAATGCTGCGTCTGCAAAACGAGAACCAGCGCATTTTAATCCATGACATCAAGAAACATCTGCAATCCGTTGCCATGCTGAATGAGCAGCGGGAACATGATAAAATAGAAGCCTATATCCGGCAACTGATACGTTCTTCCGATTTAAAGGAGGTTTCCAGATTATGCGGCCATGAATTGCTCAATTCCATTTTATGTCGCTATATGCAGCAATGCACCAAAAATCACATAACCTTTCATGCCGACATACGCAGTGGAACAACGGATTTCATTGCCGACAATGATCTTACTTCCCTGTTCTGCAATTTACTTGATAATGCCATGGAAGCGGCCGGGATTGTTCCTGATTCTTTTATTGAAATCAATACAAGTAAACGTGAAAAGACTCCATTTGTTGTAATAACTGTTATCAACTCATGCAGAACAAATCCTTTCCTTGATAAATCCGGACAGCTTTGCACCCAAAAATACGATAAAAACAGGCATGGCTTGGGCCTAAAAAGCATATGCAGAACGGTCAAAAAATACCATGGCAATATACAGATGTATTACAACGATGATACTTTTACGTTTCATACAATCATTACAATCAAGCGATGCAAACGCCGCCACTGCAATGTCGAAACTGATCCTGATATCATCCAATCCGACTTTTGAAGAAAACCGCAAAGAAAAACAGGCAGAACCGATTTCCGGTTCTGCCCGCATCCGCCGATCTGCCCGTCAGGCGATGGCTGTCACTTCGTAGCCTGCCTCCGAAACTGCAGCTTTCAGCGTCTCGTCCGCCACATCTGCGGCAAGCTCCACCGTGGCGGTCTTCTCCTCCAGACTCATGGCCACGCCGGTCACGCCGTCCACCGCCTCCAAGGCTTTCTGCACTCTGCCGGTGCAATGTCCGCACATCATACCCTCCACCGTAATCACTTTCTTCATCTTGTCTCCTCCTTCTCTTTCTTCCTTTTTTTCATTCTCTTTCTGTTGCTCTTCCTTTTTTCCTTTTTCTTCCTTTGTCTCTTTTTCTTTCTTTGCTTCTTTTTCTTCCTTTGTCTCTTTTTCTTTCTTTGTCTCTTTTTCTTTCTTTGCTTCCTCTTCTCCTTGTTCTGCTTTGTTCTCTTCCTGATCTCTGGGGACTGCCGATTCTGCTTTATGCGCTTTCAAAAGAATGGCCGTAGGACCGTCTTCTTTTTTCCCGCCAGCATTTTCCACCCCTGCGCCTGCGGACTTCACCGGATCTGCGGCGGATTCTTCCGCCTGCAATCCCCCTCTGTTTGAGCCTCCTTTATTCGACGTCTCTTTATTCGTGGTCTTCTTGTCGAAACCGCTCTTGAACCCCCGCAGCCGCAGCGCATTGGTCACCACAAAAATACTGCTCATGCTCATGGCCGCAGCGCCGAACATCGGCGTGAGCCGCAGGCCGAACAACGGATAGAGCAGCCCCGCCGCCAACGGAATCCCGATACAATTATAGAAAAACGCCCAGAACAGATTCTGCTTGATATTGCGGATCACACTCTGCCCAAGGCGCATGGCGGTCACCGCATCCCGCAGGTCATTTTTCATCAGAATGATGTCGGCGCTCTCGATGGCCACATCCGTCCCCGCGCCGATAGCCATTCCCACGTCCGCCGTCACCAGAGCGGGTGCGTCGTTGACGCCGTCGCCGATCATGGCCACCTTGCGCCCGGCTTCCTGCAATTCCCGAATTTTTTGTTCTTTGTCTTGGGGCAGCACCTCCGCAATCACCTCGGAGAGTTCCATGCGTCTGCACACCGCCTCCGCGGTCCGCCTGTTATCTCCGGTGAGCATCACCACCCGCACGCCCATCCTGCGCCATGCGCGGATGGCCTCCGCGGAGCTTGGCTTCACATCGTCCGCCACGCCGAGGACTCCTAGGATACGGCTTTCGTCCGCCACCAGAAGCGGCGTTCTGCCCTCGTCGGCCAAATCGTTCAACGCCTGTTCGATCGAGCCGCTTATCGTCTGCCCCGCCTCCGCTCGCTCCAAGATTCCCTGTTCTTTCAGATACGCCAGATTTCCCACATACACCGTTGCACCTGCCCGGATGCCTTCCTGACCTCCCACCTGCACATCCTGCGCCATGACCCCTTGGATGCCGCGTCCGAACACCGCCCGGAACTCCTCGACCGGGACGTCGGGGCAGCCTTTTTGTTCCGCCTCCCGCAGCACGGCTTCCGCCAGCGGATGCTCGCTCTTTCGCTCCAGCGCCGCCGCCGCCGCCAGTACGGTCTCCAGAGACATCCCCTTCACATATCCGAACTGATCCAGCACCGTCAGCTTTCCCTCGGTAATCGTCCCCGTCTTATCCAGCACCACCGTGTCCACATCTCTGGCGCGCTGCAGAGCCTCCCCCGATTTGATCAGGATGCCGTTGCCCGCTCCCACGCCCGTGCCGACCATAATGGCGACCGGGGTGGCAAGCCCCAGCGCGCAGGGACAGGAGATCACCAGCACGGCAATGGCCGTGGAAATGGCGAATTCTACCTCCGCCCCCGCAAGCAGCCAGCCGAGCAGCGTGAGCAGGGCAATCCCCATGACGACGGGAACGAACACACCCGCCACTTTGTCCGCCAGCTGTGCGATGGGCGCTTTGCTGCCCGAGGCTTCCTCCACCAGCCGCACGATCTGGGAGAGGGTGGTATCCTCGCCCACCCGGTCCGCCCGGCACTTGAGAAATCCCGCTTTGTTGAGCGTCGCAGAGATCACCTTGTCGCCCGCCCGTTTCTCCACGGGTATGCTCTCGCCCGTGATGGCGGCCTCATCCACCCCGGATGTTCCCTCCAGCACCGTACCGTCCACCGGAATCAGGCTGCCGGGTTTTACCAGAAAAAGATCGCCCGCCCGAAGCGCTTCCGTAGGTACTTCCTCCTCGCTTCCGTCCTCCCGGATGCGCAGAGCCGTCTTGGGCGACAAATCCATCAGCTTGGTAATGGCCTCACCGGTCTTCCCTTTAGAGCGGCTCTCCAGATATTTGCCCACCGTAATCAAAGTCAAAATCGTACCTGCGGACTCAAAATACAGATCGTGGGAATAATGCTCTACCAGCGCCATATCGCCATGCCCCAGCCCGTAGGCGATCCGGTACATGGCAAACAGTCCGTACCCTATGGCCGCCGATGCGCCCACCGCAATCAGACTGTCCATATTGGGCGACAGATGCCCCAGCGTCTTGAAGCCCACGGAGAAAAATTTCCGGTTCATATACAGGATCGGCAATAACAATAAAAACTGTGTCATTGCGAAGATCATGGCATTTTCATTGCCGTGAAAAAACGCGGTCATAAAGCCCGGCGCAGGAATGCCAAGCAGATTGTAGATCATATGATACATGGCCACATACATGAGCGGAATCAAGCACAGGACGGAAACTGCCAGCCGCCGCTTCATGGCATGATCCTCCTCCCGCGCCTTGCGGGCAAGCGCGTCCCGACTCCCAGAAGCTCCGCCCCCCGCATGGCCGTCCACGGCATTACCGCCGTCTGTATGCCCGCGGTCTCCGCCGGACATTCGCATAGCTCCATATCCCGCTTGCTCCACAGCCTTTACGATATCCGCTTCTCCCAGCCTGTTCTCATCATAGGTGATGTCCATGGTCTCCGTCAGGAGATTGACGGAGGCCTTCTCCACGCCCTCCAGCTTGTTGGCAGCTTTCTCCACATGAGAGGAACAGGCGGAACAAGTCATCCCTGTAATATGATAGCGCTCCCGCATATCGAGTCACTCCTCCATTCTTTCCGGTTCTTATTATTCCAGTTCTTATTATTCCGGTTCTTATTATTCCGGTTCTGATTATTCCGGTTCTGATTCTTTCAGCGCCTATTTCAGCCCTATCTCAATTTTTTGATCAGCTCCAGCGTCTCGTCGATGACCTCCGAGTCACCCTGTCTGATTTTCTCCTGTACGCAGGTTTCCATATGCTCCTTGAGAATCACATGTCCGAACGCCCACAGCGCACTCTCCACCGCCGCAATCTGGGTGAGGATATCGCCGCAGTAGCGGTTTTCGTCCAGCATCCTTCCGATGCCGTTCAGCTGTCCCTGCATACGGCTCAGACGGTTCTTCAGTTTCTTCAGATCCTCGGGCTGTCTCGGCGTCGCCTTCTGGTGAGAACAGGTACAGCAGTTTAAACCATTCGGAGCTTCGCAGTTCTGATCTTTGTGATTCCGGTTCTTACGGTCTCCCATATATCTAATTTTATCCTCCCTTCATATCAAAACACTAAGCGATTGCGAAACTGCATTTTTCGGAATCCGAATTGTGCAGATTGTATATTCATAAGCAGACCCTAGCGAACCGCCGGTACACAACGTAACTTCGTTACGACTGATGCCGTATTTTGGCATCTTGAGGTGAGATTTAGCACTTCTTGGCGAAGCACCCTATGGTGCAAGCCTTAGAAGCGCTTCTCACCTTGACCGCTTGCGGTGAGGGTGGGACATCTGCGTTGAATGTGCAATTAGCACAATGACCCTCTACGAAATGTAGCGTTTCGCAATCGTCTATGTCAAAATACCCCGCAGGGGTATATCTGCATCCCACTACAGAATATACCCCCGCAGGGTATTTGTCAAGACTCTTTGCGCTCAAACACAAAATAATCTGCCGCCACGCTGCCGCCGGTTCCGCCTGTCTCATGGATGGCGAACAGTCCCGCCTTGACGCCCACCCAGCGTCCCGGCGTCGCCTCCACCGTCTCTCCCACAGGCTTTAAGTGCGCTTCATCGGCTCCCGCCTCAAAAGACACATACTTTTCATCCCGCACCCGCATCCGCAGACAGATCGCGCCTCCGGCTTCCGGCTCCTGCAGCGCGCACAGCCTCGTCCGCACCTCATTATCCTTGGTCCAGTCCCCGGTGCGCTGCCAAAGCTCGTATCCGTCGTTTTGCCGCACCACCG
Organism: Muribaculum sp.; assembly: GCA_023663735.1. Taxonomy (GTDB): domain Bacteria; phylum Bacillota; class Clostridia; order Lachnospirales; family Lachnospiraceae; genus Acetatifactor. Next base: position 16,875 of record JAMPGV010000018.1, read on the forward strand.
CAAGTCCCGTGTAATGCCCGCACTGTGACACCATGCCGGCCGCGTCTCCCTCCGCCATCCCATCCAGATGCAGACAGGTTGTAATCTGAAAATCCGGAGCGGGCCACTTCTGAATCAGCAGATTGGGGACGTCGCAGAGCTGCAGGGAGGGATCCGTGGCCTGAGCGTTGAGCCGAAGCTGTCCGTCCTGCAGCGCATACCACTCCTCCCGATAATTGGCGTTCCACTGCCATTGTAATCCCAGTTTTTCTCCCTCAAAGAAATCGCTGTCCTCCGGCGCATCGATGGGGTATTCGCCGCCCACGTCCGGCTTCTTCCAGCGCAGTACCGGCTCGCCGCATCCGTCCACGTCGTTCGTGCCGATGATCGGCCAGTCATCCTCCCAGCGCATGGGCTGGAGATGGATAATCCGTCCCGCGTTGCCCACATCCTGAAAATGCAGGAACCAGTTCTCGCCGCTTGGCGTATCCACCCACGCGCCCTGATGCGGTCCGTTTACGGGCGAACCACCCTGCCGCAGAACGATCCTCTCCTCATAAGGCCCGTAGATATTTTGGGAGCGCAGCACGGTCTGCCAGCCGGGCTTTACGCCGCCCGCGGGCGCAAAAATATAATAGTAGCCGTTGCGCTTATAGAGCTTGGGTCCCTCGATGGTAGGCTGGGTGGCGTGGCCGTCATAGATAAAGCGGCCGTCGTCGAGTACGTCGGAACAATCCGGTTGAATGGGCGACAGATACAGGAAACTTTTAAATCCGATGCGGCTTCTGGCAAAAGCGGTCACCATATAGGCCTTCCCGTCGTCGTCCCAGAACGGACAGGGGTCGATCCACCCGGTCACCTGCCGCACAAAAGCCGGTTCGCTCCACCGCCCCCAAGGATCCGTGGTCTTGCACATCATAATCCCCTCGTCGGGGAATGGAATAAACGCATAATACACTCCGTCGTGAAACCGGATGGCGGGCGCCCATGTGCCGCATCCGTGAATCGGCTTCTCATAGCGCGCAAAAGGGAGTTTGTCGATAATATAGTTGATGACTTTCCAGTTTACCAAATCCTTCGAGTGCAGGAGCGGCACCGCCGGGGTGTTGCAGAAACTGGAGGCAATCATAAAATAATCCTCTCCCACACGGATGGCGTCCGGGTCGGAATAATCCGTGTAGAGAATCGGATTGGTATAGGTGCCGTCCCCTTGATCTGCAATCCACATTTTCTGAATCTTTGACTTGTCCATCGCATACCTCATTTCTGCGCCGTACTTTTTCTATATTTTGACCGATTTTGACATTTTGACCGATTTTGACCGTTTCGGGAAGCCGGATCCCTCGGCGCACGGTTCCGGGCTTCCTTATCAAATTCAGTATAGCAGGTTCTCCTTTCCTTTTCGTGCCATATCTTCATAGATTTATGCCATTTTTTGCACTTTCTATTGCTTTTTGATCTCTGTAAAGTTATGATATAAAGAGATTTTTGTAAATTTGCTAATGTCATTTTTTGCATCGTGATTCGTCTTGGGGAGAATACCGCATGAGCTTTTTTTACCAGAACCATCAGGAACGTCTGCGGCTCTACAGCTCGCGGAACAATACCTTCGCCACGCATCTGCACCGGCAGGCGGAGTTGATCGTGGCGCTGGAAGGCCGCCTTAGCGTTGCCGTGGGGCAAAATTCCTGTGTCCTGACGCCCGGGCGGGGACTCTTGGTCTTCCCCAACTGTCTGCACAGCCTGTGTACGGAGGAAGGATCCGAAAGCCGCATCCTGTTATGTATTTTTGAACCGGATTTCTGCCCGCAGTACCGGAGCTTCCTGCAGGGCGCGCCGCCCGATGAGAACTCTTTCGACCTGCGCCTGCTCTCCTTCCACAGCCGTCTGGCCGTGGAAAGACTTGTGACCCTCGCGGATTCCATCGACCGGAGGGAGGCCGTCTCCGTCTATGACGGCGGACTGGCCGGAGCCTATCTGTCGCTGCTCCTCACGGATCTGTTGGTCTCCGCCTGCGCGCCCATCCGCCCGGGAAACGCCTCGGGCGAAGGAAATCCCGAGCTGGAACAGCGCATTTTGATCTATCTGGACAGCCACTTTGCCGAAGCGCTCTCCTTGGAGTTTCTGGCCAAAGAATTCGGCGTCAGCAGGTTCCGGCTGTCGCGCCTCTTCTCCCGGAAGCTCCATACTTCCTTTCCCGACTATGTAAACTCCAGAAGACTGGAGTATGCCCGCTATCTGCTCTCCGCCACGGAAACCTCCGTCACCGATATCGCGCTGGAATCCGGTTTCGGCAGTTCCCGCAGCTTTTTCCGGGAATTTAGGAAAGCTTTTCATATGACTCCGAATGCCTTCCGCAGGCAATATACAAAATCGTCTCGCCCACTTTGACACGGCCTTGCCCCATCACCGTCACGCCGCCCAGATCTCCCTCGTTTTCTATGCTGAGAATGACCTCGGGGGAAGCTCCCTCCCCCCGGATTCCGGCGGGATCGTATTCCAAGAGCAGCGTTCCCTTGCGGACATATTCATGTTCCATCACGCGGCAATGGTAAAATCCGCTGCACATCTCGTCCGCCCCGCTCCCCGCCTGCAGCAGGAGATCCGCTCCAAATTCCGTGTGCAGCAGCATGGCTCTGCCCATGGGATATAAACGCTGGATCCTGCCGGACGCGGGCGCGTATACTTTTCCCTGATCCGGCAACAGCCGCAGCTTCTGTCTGCCGTCCTCCACAAAGATTCCCATCTGCCCTGCCACGGGACTGCCAATCTCCCTTCCCAGTGAGACGGTCTTGACCTGTCTGCGCCTGTCCGACCTCCTGCCTCTGCGGACGCGCCTTCCGGCGTCGGCGCGTCCGTCGGACAAGTCCGCGCGCAGGACGCCCGATTCGGCATATGCGCGCACCCATACGGCGGATTCCGCCGGTCTTGGCATTCCGTATGACATTTCATATGCCGTCCCCACCATCCCATACGCCATCCCGCGCGGTTCTGTCAATTGACCCACACGGGGGAACGCATCCGCCACAGGCTGCGGTGTTCCGCTGTCCACTCGTGGGGGGCTATAGGGCGAATCCTTTGTCTGCGGCCCGACCGGCTGTTCCGACGGCGCGGCATACTCCTCCCCGCTGCCCGCTTCCGCCGCCTCCGCAAGCTGCCACTGAATGCTTCGCCCTGCCCAGAATCCGGCCATCGCCGCCAGAATTGCAACGGCCGCCAACACAAACATATCCATCAATGTACTCCTCCCGCATTTTATTCTACTTCGATGTCATTTTACCCTATTTTTTGCAGTTTTCCGACAGTTTTTTGCCTATCTGGCACCGCATTTGTCTTCCGAAAATAATTTTTGCAAAAGTATGTGAAAATATACTTGACATTAGCGCAAAAGTGGGCTATACTGTCAAAGTATTCTAAATGAAAGTCATTGAACTCACATATTTTTGTAAGTCATTGTTGCTGTCTTATTATGCTTGCTTTCATGAAATAATGGTTTACAAAAATATGTGATTTTATTGTCCTATAATTTAGAATCGCCAATACTGAAACAGGCATTGCCCCAAAAGAAGGAGGTACCTCATGAATAACGGTACAGTAAAATGGTTCAACGCTCAGAAGGGCTACGGTTTCATCACCAACGATGCAACCGGCGAGGAGGTTTTCGTACACTTCTCCGCAATCAATGCTGAGGGATTTAAGTCCCTTGAGGAAGGTCAGAAGGTTACTTTTGATACCGAGAGCGATCCTCAGAACAGCAGCAAAGTTCGCGCTACCAACGTATCTGTTGTAGCTTAATTGCAAACGCAAGACGAACATAAAGAATCGGCTTTTGCAGCGACCCGGATACATCCAGATCCTGCAGAGGCCGTTTTTCTTTCAAGAGGAGAAACTGATGAGTCTGTTGAGCTTATTTCTAATCGCCGTGGGACTATCCATGGACGCTTTTGCCGTCTCCGTCTGCAAGGGGCTGGCAATGCGCAAAATTACTCTGAAAAAATCCTGCATCGTAGGACTTTGGTTTGGCGCTTTTCAGGCGCTCATGCCCGCTCTGGGCTTCCTTCTGGGAACCCAGTTCGAGCGCTATATCACATCCGTAGACCACTGGATCGCTTTTGTTTTGTTGGGGATCATCGGCGCCTCCATGATCAAAGAAGCGCTCTCCAAAGACGAAACGCACGCCAATGATTCCTTGGATCCCAAAACCATGTTCCTGCTGGCGGTGGCCACCAGCATTGACGCACTGGCAGTCGGCGTCACATTTGCCTTTTTGCAGGTAAGGATCCTCCCCGCCGTGGCTTTGATCGGCACAACGACCTTCCTGCTCTCCGCCGTGGGCGTGAAGGTCGGAAATGTTTTCGGCGCAAAATACAAGAGCCGCGCGGAACTGGCCGGCGGCGTCTTGCTCATCTGTATGGGAATCAAAATTCTGTTAGAACATCTCGGGATTCTTTAACGGGCGGAAATCACTGGAATTTAAACCGTTTCACGCTGATCTCCAGAGCTTCCGCTATTCCTTTGAGTTTCACGGCATTTCCTGCAATCGTCTCCATGGTCTCCATGGCCTGCACGGTGGAAGCGCTGGTCTCCTCCGTAGCCGCCGCATTCTCCTCGGATACTGCGGACAGATTCTGGATGACGTCCACCACATTCTCTTTCGCCTGATCAATCTGCTGGATATTGGCGGCGATATCGTTGATTCTCTCGATTAACGCATTAATATTGGAAATCACGTCATGTACGATCTGAGCAGTCCGCTGCATCTCCGCTTCCTGTCTGTCCACGATGGTCTTGACCGCGTCCGTCTTCTCCACAGTCTCCTCGGAGCGCAGTTCCAACTCTTGAATAATCGCGTTGATATCCGTTGCGGATTCCGTCGTCTGTTCCGCAAGTTTCTTGATATTCTCGGCAACTACCGCAAAACCTCTTCCGGCCTCTCCGGCTCTCGCCGCCTCAATGGACGCGTTGAGTGAGAGCAGATTCGTCTCGCTGGCCAGCTCCGTGATCAATTCCACCACCTCGGAAATTCTCTTGGCGGAAACATTGGCTTCCTGTGTCTTGGCGTAAACGACGTTGATATTGTCCACCATGACCTGCTGCCCCGCCACCAGCTCGTTCAGAATCCGGTTGGCGTCCTGCCCCTGCTGCCTCATATTGTCCGCGTCCTTGGACAGCTCTTTGGTACTGCCGTAAGTGGTTTCGATCATATTGCCGATATCGATCACGTTCTCCGTGGCACGCTGCGTCTCGTCGGCCTGCATACTGGCTCCCGACGCCATCTCCGCCACGGCTTTCTCAATCTCATGCACATTGGACATGGTATCCTCTGCCGCCTCGCTCAGCCTCTCCGCCTCGCCGTACAAATCCGTCCCCTGCTTCTGCAGTCCGCCCAACACTTCTGCCAGACCGCCCCGCAAGCCGATGACCGCATGAAGGATGTCGCCGACCTCGTCCTTGCGGCGGGCATATTTCTCTTCCTTCCGCGCATCCAGCGTAGTGAAATCCAACTCGGCCAGCCTGCCCACAGAATCCACCGCAAACTGCAGGGAGGCAAGCAGAATCCTGACCACCACGAAGACTACCGCAACGGCAGTCAGCCCGAAACAGATATTAAAGGCATTGGCTGTTGCGACAATCGAAGTAAACGGCGCCATCACATCGCTCTCGTCCACGGTGATCACCAGAATGAACGTCTGCGCTTCGTCCACAAAATAAGCCGCATATTTCCGAACGCCCTTGTAATCATACTCCACCACTTCCAGATCGTGGCGCACCCCTGCCTGCAGATCCTGCACCACATCCGATACCACGGCGTTTTCCACTTTCTCGCCGATTTTTTCCGCGGTAGGATGATAGAGCATGATTCCGTCGGCGGCAACCACATAAGCGTAAGAAGAATCCATACCGATAATCTGCGCATCCTGCAGCGTCTCCGCCAGAACATCCGTCTGCAGAGCCGTATCCGCACCTTCGACAGCGATCAGATCCTCGACCATGCTTCCGTAGGACTCCGCCAGATCATAAATATAATTGTGTGCAAGTTCACTGTAATTCCCCTTGGCAGACCGGACAAGAAAAATCGTCAGCGTAACGGACAGCAGCGCACAGATCACAACCGTCATGACCACCAGCTTGAACTTCAAGGAACGGAAAAAATTGCTCTTCATATCATCTGTCCTTCCCTATTAAATTTGTGACACCGCAAATCATAATCAGTCTGCCAGTCTGCGCATCTCCGTATAGGCCAGAAGCAGGGGGCCTACGCCCTTCGCATCGTCCTCGACGATCGGCTCCGACATATAATATTCAAAAGTACCGTTCCTGCGCGGATTCTTCTCCGGCCCGAGACCTGCCACCAGACAGATGCCGCCCAGACTCAAATGCCCGTCCTTCTCCTTCAGATAACGGTCGCAGATTCCATGAAACGCTTTCAATCCGTATTCTCTGTAACGCTCTGGCAGAAATCCCAGCCGCACGCCTTTTAACAGGGAATAGGCCATGATTGCGCTGCCGCTGGTCTCCAGATAATTCGGCTCCTCGCCGCCGCGAGCCGGCAGCTGGTACCACATGCCGCTCTCGTCCTGAAACTTCAGCATGGAATCGATCAGATCCACAAACACTTGCTTCAGATTGTCGTACTCGGCTTTCCATTCCTCACCCGGCTCGCATTTGTTCAAGGTATCCAGAAGAGCCATGGAATACCAGCCCAGCGCCCTCAGCCAGAAGTTCTGGGAGCATCCCGTCTCCTTGTCGCACCAGAAAATGGATTTGGAAGCGTCATAGCCGTGGTAATACAGGCCGGTCTTGTCATCGCGGATGTACTTCACCACATTGGCAAACTGCCGGAAGATATCCTGATAATTCTTTTTATTGTTAAACTTGGTCTCATATTCCATATAGAAAGGCTGTCCCATATACATACCGTCCAGCCATACCTGATTGGGGTAAATCTTCTTGTGCCAGAAATTCCCCTCCTCCGTGCGGGGCTGGTTCTGCACTTGACTGTAGATGAGGTCGATGGCTTTCCGGTACTTCTCCTTGCCATTGATCTCATACAGGGAGAACAGCGTCTTGCCCGCATTGACATTGTCGATATTATATTCCTCCACGGAGTAACCGTTGATAGACCCGTCTTCCTGCACCCGGTGGTCGATAAAAGCATCGGCGAACTCATAATATTTCTTCTCCCCGGTGGCATTGTAGATCTCTAAGAGCGCTAAAATCATGCATCCGTCAATATAATTCCACCCGGAAACCTTCCCGTCCCTCGCTTTCTCAATGTTCCATGCGGGAACATCCAAGGTACTCTTCTCAATCAACTCATCAATATACTTCTCAAAAATTGGCATTTGCATGTAGACACCCTCCGTTACTTATGTGAATTATGTAAATATAGACTTATCTTTAATTTTACACAACTTTCCTCTTGAAGTCAACGAGAGAATATCCCCTATTCCTAAAATATTACAAAATTGTGACAGCTTTGCCGACATTTTCTGTACATTTCAGGAATCATACCGCCGGATATCTCGCAATCCGCAGCAGCACGCAGATCAAATAGAGCAGCAGCAAATGCACGGGATAAAATCCGTAGAAGAAGAACTTGGAAGACACCCCTTTCCTGCCCCGGTAGCACGCCAGCGCCAGAAACGCCGGCAGCGCGACAATTTCTCCCAGAAGCGCCACGAAGGCCGCATATCCCAGCATCAGCTCCAGCGCGAGGTTCCTGCGCGCCAAATACATCACCAGAATACAGGCCACGCCGCGCCAGTCATAGTCCGTGCGGAGCCATGCGGCAAGCCCCATCGCCGCGCCGATGATCCCCGCTTTCAGAACCGTTCCGAGCAAGGCGGACAAGGCCGTCGCCTCCCTTCCCCTCTGCCGCCGCTCCAGACCATCCAGCGCCGTGACCGCCACCAGCCCGATAAACAATGTGAAAAACACATTTTGATAGCCCAATTCCAGCACCTTGCTGGAAAACGCCAGATCAAACGGAATCTCGCTGAGCAGGGCAAACGCTCCCAGCCTCGCCGCATATTTCCACCGGCTTCTGGTGCGCTCCGCCCCTTCCACCAGCAGGAAGCAATAAATGGGAAACGCAATGCGCCCGATCTGACGCATTGCGTTATATAACAGATAAACCTCCTGCCCCGCCCCGGCACGCAGCATACGCACCAGCACCGTCGCGGCGATATGATCGATCAGCATGGTGGCCACGGCGAACAGTTTCAGCACGCCGGCGCTGACGCCCTTCGGCGTGTTTTGTAGAGTCTCCGTTTCCATTTTTCTCTTTCTCTCCTGCCTCTTCCTATCTTTTACGCTTCTGCCTATCTTTTGTCTATCTGATTCCTATCTCAAACTCCCATTTTCCTATCTCAAACTCCCATTGCAAAATGCTCGATCGGTTCATCCTACTTTATAGCCGATTCCCCACACCACTTTCAGATAATAGGGTTCCTTGGGGTTGCGCTCGATTTTCTCTCTGATATGGCGGATGTGAACCGCGATGGTATTGTCCGCCCCGATAGCCTGCATATGCCAGATGGACTCATAGATCTGGCTGATGGACAGCACCCTTCCCCGCTCCTGCACCAGCAGCTTGAGAATCTTGTATTCGATGGGCGTGAGCTTGACCTCTCTGCCGTCCACAGTCACCCTCCTGCACATGTCGTTGATTTCCAGCCCGTCCACCTTATAAATCCTGTTGATATTGCTGCGCACATTTTTCAGCTGCTGGTAACGACGCAGCTGCCCTTTGATCCGAGCCAGCAGTTCCAGCGGATTGCAGTCTGCCATCACATAGTCGTCCGCCCCTGCGTTGAGCGCCATGATCTTGGCGGCCTCCGCCCCCTGGGCCGAAACCACCACGATCGGGATGCTGCTCTCTCTGCGGATATGCGCCAGCACTTCCACCCCGTTGCACCAGTCTTTTCCGGAGAGTTCCACATCCGTCAGCACCAAATGCATCCGCCCCTCCCGCAGGAGCCTGAAAAGCTCCTCCAGCGTGGCCGCCACCTTCACCTGCATTCCCTCCCCGGCGAGAAGCGGCCGCATCTTCTCCGAAATTCCGGTGTTGTCATTGTATATTACGATGTTCCTCTCCATGTCCCTTCACCTCATTTTAGCAAAATTCCACCGCCTGCACAATAGGATAGCAGGTTCTGCCTTATTTTCACTTTATTTTGGCTCCCTTTAATCCGTCTCTAATTCGGCTTTAATTTCGCTTTAATCCATCTTAAATTTAGCTTTAACTCGGTTTTCATTCAGCTTTTATGCGGCTTTCTCGCAGCTTCCACGCGGCTCCGATTCCGCGATTGCAGAACAATGCCTTTCTTTCCTTTATAATAAGTCTAGCAAAGGCCTGCATATTTTTTGCAAAATAAATATTAATTTTTTATAAACTGACAAATCCCGCAAAAAATCCCCTCTATCTATAAGACGTCATAGAGGGGATAAAAGTTTCGGAACGGATTAATTTTATTTGATTTTATTTGATTTTATTTATTTACTTTTATTTATCTGATTTTATGCATCTTATCGATCAGGTTGGGGAGTCAATAATATACTTCCACCAGAACCAGTCCTTTCGCGGGAAGCAGCGGTCCGGCCTGTGCCCGGTCTCCTGCCACGAGCAGATCCGCCATGCTCTCCGGCGTCCGCTTTCCCATGCCGACCTCCAGAAGCGTCCCCATGAGAATCCGGATCATATGGTGCAGAAAACCGTTCCCTTTCAACGAAACACAGAGCAGACTGCCCTCTTGGTCAATCCGGATCTCATCGATTCTGCGCACCGTGGATTTCTTGGACTTCTTGGCGGAGGTGAAGCTCTTGAAATCGTGTTCCCCCAGCAGAATCCGCGCCGCCCGCCGCATGGCGTCCACGTCGAGCCGCTCCGGAACCTCCAAGGCATACCGTCTGCGGAACACGTCCCGGATCCCGCTGTTGACAATCCGATATTCATAGTGCTTGCCGCGGGCGTTCAAGCGGCTGTGAAATCTGGGAGAGACCTCGCAAAGCTCCGTCACCGCGATATCCTCCGGCAGATACCGGTTGATATAGGAGAGCATCTCCTCCTCGGACAGACTGCATTCCGTGTGGAAATTGGCCACCTGCCCCAGCGCATGGACGCCTGCGTCCGTCCTGCCGCTTCCAGTCAACTCCACTCTTTCCCCGCACATTCTGGAGAGCAGCGTCTCAAGCTTCCCCTGTATCGTATTGTCCGTGGAACCCTGCCGCTGCCATCCCTGATATCTTGTTCCTTCATACTGCAGCCGCATCCTGATATTACGCATGAGGCCTCCCCCTGTCACGGCTTCCCGCATCCGGCAGGTCTTTCAAATCTTCCTGCTCCAATTTGCGGAAGCGGTTCAGGCCGTTGATCAAAATCAAAATACTGTTCTTTGTGGTGTCAAAAGCGCCTTCCTTATACATGGTATACACGATCAGGCCGAGCGGCACCGCCACAATCATTCCGACCACACCGCCCAGCCGATAACCGATATAGAGGAGAAAGAGCGTGGGAATCGGCGCAACGCCGATGGATTCCCCCACGATTCTGGGCTGGATGATCTGCCTTGCAAGCTGTCCCACGCCCCAGATCACCAAAAGCCCCACGGCCATCTTATAATCCGCACTCAAAATCTTTAAAACCGCCCAAGGCACCAGCACCGTACCCGTCCCGAAAAAAGGGATAAAATCCAAAAACGCAATCAAAAAAGCGATCAACAGTACATAATCCACCTGCAGCAGCGCCAGACCGATGACCAGCAGCAGATACATCCACAATTCAATCCGAAGCTGCGCCTTGAGGTAACCGCCCACCGCCTTCACCAGACTGCGCTTGATGATTCGGTACTGTTTCTGCACGGCGCTGGGCATCACCCGCCCGAACCACAGCGTAATCTGGTTGCGCTCCGCCACGAACAGATAGGCGGAGAGCATGGCCATGATGATCCCGATCAAAATGGACGGAAGCTGCTTGGCAAAATTCCCCACCGCCGCGATGGTGGGCATACTCACGCTTCCCATAAGATCGCCCAGAAACGTGTTGATCTCATCGCCCACACCCGACAGCCTCTGCTTGAGATCCTGCGGCAGACGATTATATATGACGCTGAAATTCTCGGAGATCTCCCGGAAATCTTCCTCCGCGTTCTCCCACATGTCCGGAAGGGCGTTCACCAGCCCTACCGCCTCCTTGGCGAGCTTCCCGCCCACCAGATAAAGCACCAGCACCACCACGCCGATTACGGACACGATCACCACCGCACTGCCCGCTTTCCGCTTGATCTTCAGTTTGGATTCAAAAAAATGTACCAGAGGCCCGGCGATCCACGCGATAATCCAACCCGCCACAAAGGGTGCAAAAAACACGAGCAGTTTGGGCGCAAGAAAGATCACCGCCAGAAAGATCACCACCGAAACCGCCAGATTAGTCAACGCTTTCAGGTACTTTTTCATAGATCCGCCTCCACAAAACCATCCAAAATTTCGTATAGTTCGTCCCTGCCCTGCTTCGTCTCGGCGGAAAACGGGATGATGACGGTATCGCCGCCCGCTTTCAGTGTGGTGCGGATCAATTTCAGCTGCCGCTCCACCTGACTCCGCTTGATCTTGTCCAGCTTCGTGGCAATGAGTATCGGCTGATACCCATGGCGTCTGATCCAGTCATACATGACCACATCGTTCGTACCCGGCTCGTGCCGGATATCAATGAGCAGGAACACACATTTTAACTGCTTTGACTTGTAGAGATAGTTCTCAACCATCTTCCCCCACTGTGCTTTCACCTTCTCGTTGGCTTTGGCATAGCCGTATCCCGGCAGATCTACCAGATAAATGGCTTGATTGATGTGATAGAAATTGATGGTCTGCGTCTTGCCCGGCTGCGAGCTGGTGCGCGCCAACGATTTGCGGTTCATCAGCGCATTAATTAAAGAAGATTTCCCCACGTTGCTTTTGCCCGCGAACGCTACCTCGGGGTGGACATTCTCGGGCAATTTACTGGTGACGCCGCACACGGTCTCCAGATTTACTGTTTTGATAATCATGCCGGCTCTCTGCGGACAGTCAGGGGATTTCCTCCCTCCACAGCCTCCTTCGTAATGATACAGGACTCGATGCTGTCGTCGGAGGGAATCTCATACATAATATCCATCATGATGCTCTCCATGATGGAACGCAGCCCTCTGGCGCCCGTCTTCCTCTCAAAAGCCTGATCCGCAATCGCCGAGATCGCCTCCTGATCGAAAGTCAGTTCCACTTCGTCCATGTCAAAAAGCTTCTGATACTGCTTGATCAAAGCGTTTTTCGGCTCCTTTAAGATCCGCACGAGCGCTTCCCGGTCAAGCCCTTCCAGCGACACACAGATGGGAACTCTTCCCACAAACTCCGGAATCAGGCCGAATTTCACCAGATCCTGCGCCGTCACTTCCTTGAGCAGCTCGCTGCTCTCCTTCGTGGACTTGGCGGTAAGTTCCGTGTTAAAACCGATGGACTTTCTGTCCAGTCTGGTCTCGATGATTTTCTCCAACCCGTCAAAAGCGCCTCCGCAGATAAAGAGAATATTGGAGGTGTCCACCTGAATCAGCTCCTGATGGGGATGTTTTCTGCCCCCCTGAGGCGGCACGCTGGCCACGGTTCCCTCAATAATCTTGAGCAGAGCCTGCTGTACGCCCTCCCCGGACACATCTCTTGTGATGGACACATTCTCGCCCTTCTTGGTAATCTTGTCGATCTCGTCAATATAGATAATGCCGTACTGCGCTCTCTCCACATCATAATCCGCCGCCTGAATCAGCTTTAAGAGAATGTTTTCCACATCTTCCCCGACATAACCCGCCTCGGTCAGCGTGGTGGCGTCCGCGATGGCGAAAGGCACATTGATAATCTTCGCCAGCGTCTGCGCCAGATAGGTCTTGCCGGAACCGGTGGGACCCACCATGATGATATTGCTCTTCTGCAGCTCCACGTCGTCCAGATCCTTGGGCGCCGTCACACGCTTGTAATGATTATAAACTGCCACGGACAGAGCCTTTTTGGCCGCCTCCTGACCGATGACATACTCATCCAAAAAGGTTTTGATCTCCCGCGGCTTCAGCACGTTGATCTCGGTGCGCTGCGCCTCTTCCTCTTCCTCGTCCTCCAGTTCCTCCTCCAGAATATCCGCGCAGATGTCCACGCATTCATCGCAGATATACACGCCCGCAGGTCCTGCGATCAGCTTGCGCACCTGCCCTTGGGCCTTGTTGCAAAAGGAACATCTGATACTGTTGTCAGTATTCTTTCCTGCCATAATTTGCTCCTGTCTTTTCTACTTTTCCTCCGGAAAGATCCGGCTTTGTCCGGCGCGCCCCGTCCGTCAATTCTCGTCCTGCGGCGCGTGGAAGGTGAGTACCTTGTCGATCAGCCCGTACTCGCGAGCCTCCTCCGCACTCTTCCAGTTGTCGCGCTCCGTATCCGCACAGATCGTCTCGTAATCCCGGCCCGTGTTCTCCGCCAGCATACGGTTCAGCTTTTCTTTGGTGCGCAGAATATGCTTTGCCGCGATCTCGATCTCCGTGGCCTGCCCCTGCGTGCCGCCCAAGGGCTGATGGATCATCACTTCCGCGTTGGGGAGCGCATACCGCTTGCCCTTCGCTCCGCCGGCCAGAAGAAAGGCCCCCATGCTGGCTGCCATTCCGATACAGACAGTGGACACGTCGCATTTGATATATTTCATGGTATCATAAATCGCCATACCCGCGGTCACGCTGCCTCCGGGACTGTTGATATACAGATGAATATCTTTCTCGGGATCCTCCGCCTCCAGAAACAAAAGCTGCGCCACCACCAGACTGGCCGTGGTCTCGTTGACTTCCTCGCCGAGAATAATGATCCTGTCCTTCAAAAGTCTGGAATAAATATCGTAAGACCGCTCGCCTTTGCTGGTCTGCTCAACGACGTAAGGTACTAAACTCATTGTCTTTCCTCCTGTCTGCGGAATGCCTTTCTAGTATTCCCGTTTTATTTGCCGATTTTACTTGCATCTTTACCATTTTATTCCACCGTATACATTTTTTCAATGGAACAAAAGCAGATTTCATAAAAAGTTAAGACCTGCGGGAATGCCGTTCTCACTCTGCGTCCGCTTCCTTCTTCTTAGCTCTGGACTTGGAAGCTTTCTCCTCCTTGGCGTTCTCCACTACAAATTCTACCGCCTTCTTGATGCAGATATCCTCCCTGACCTGCTTCGCGCCGCTCTCGCCCAGCATCTCTTTCACCTTGTCGGGTTCCAGCTGGTACGCCTCGCCCATGGTCTTGATCTCCTCCTCAAACTCCTCGTCGGACACCTCCATCTTCTCGGCAGCCGCAACCGCCTCCAGCACCAGACGGGACTGGATCCGCTTCAACGCCTGCGGCTTTACCTGCTCGAGCATCGCATCGGACGTCATGCCCGTAAACTGCATATACTGTTCCATGGACAGACCCTGCATACGGATTCTCTGGGCGAACTCATCCAGCATCTGTCTCTGCTGGGTGTCGAGCATCGCGTCGGGAATCTCCATCTTGGCGTCCTCGATCACCGCGTCGATGGCAGCTTCCTCCTTGGCGTCCTTCGCCGCAGACGCTTTCCGCTCGGCCAGTTTGCGCTTCACATCCTCGCGGTACTCCGCCATGGTATCAAACTCGGATACCTCGCTTGCAAACTCATCGTCCAGATCGGGAAGGATTTTCTCTTTGATCTCTTTCACCGTACACTTGAACACCGCGGGCTTTCCTGCCAGTTCCTTGGCCTGATAGTCCTCGGGGAACGTCACGTTCACATCCGTCTCCTGATTCAAAACGGCGCCGATCAACGCCTCCTCAAAGCCGGGAATAAACTGGCCGGAGCCGATGGTCAGCGGGTAATTCTCGCTCTTTCCGCCCTCGAAAGCCGTACCGTCCACAAATCCCTCAAAATCAATCACCGTCATATCGCCGTCCTTCACGGCTCTGTCCTCCACATTGACCGTGCGGGCATTCGTTTCCCTCTCCCTCGCGATCTCCGCGTCCACCTCATCGTCCGTCACAGCCAGATCAGCCGCCGGAACCTTCACGCCCTTGTATTTGCCCAGCGTTACCTCGGGCTTCAAAGCCACCTCCGCTGTAAAAATAAAAGGTTTGCCTTCCTCAATCTGCACCACTCTCACTCTGGGAGCGGACACAATATCCTCGCTGCACTCGTCCAGCGCCTTCTCATACGCCCCGGGGATCAGCTCGTTCGCCGCATCCTCATAAAAAACCTCTTTGCCGTACATCTGCTCAATCATCTTGCGGGGCGCTTTGCCCTTGCGGAAACCGGGGATGCTGATCTTGTTCCTGTTCTGCCGATACGCCGTCTCTATGGCCTTGTCCAGCTCCTCCGCAGGCACCTCGATCGTGAGCTTCGCCATACCTTTTTCCAATTTTTCCACCTGTAAACTCATTTACGCTTCCTCCTTCATACCTGTACCGGATCTATCTCAAATCTGCCATGGTCTGCGCAAACCCGCCCTGCAGACATCGGACATAGTCACAGTCATTTTAACATTATAACAAGTTTCCGCCGGATTTGCAAGCACAGAGTCCTTTTTGAGGCATTTCACATGAAAAAGTTACCATTCTTTTTTTCTCATAAAAAATTTTTTCATGCCCATACTAAGACCAAGATAAGCGATGAAATGTCATTTCTTATCTTGAAAATAGAAAATAAAAATATGAAAAAAATTGTATTTGGAGGTGAAACAGAAAATGGCAAGCAGAAGCAATAGAGTAGAAGTGCCTGAAGCAAAGGCAGCTATGGATCGTTTCAAGACTGAGGTTGCATCCGAGCTGGGTGTAAACCTGAAGGATGGTTACAATGGCGACCTGACTTCCAAGGAGGCCGGTTCCATCGGCGGTGAGATGGTACGTCGTATGATCAAGAAGCAGGAAGAGAGCATGAAATAAAAGGCTCCCCGCAGCGAGAGGCAGGTTTGCAGACGCAGACCTGCCTCTTTTTGCCGCAGGCCGCATACTATAAAGAAAACAAATCCCCTGTGGGCGTCCGCCCGCAGACAAAAGGAAAACCATGACCGAACAAGATCGATTCACAGACCGCACCAAACAATATTTGTGCGAATTTTATTCCATTCTCGATCATATGGTCAGCCGAATGGAACAAGCCCGCCTCACGGACAGTCTCTCACTCAACTTCATCATCCAGATGATTCCCCATCATCAGGCCGCCATCGAGATGTCCCGGAATATCCTGCAATACACCGACTGCGTCCCGCTGCAGCGCATCGCATCCCATATCATCGAAGAGCAGACCAGAAGCATCCGCGACATGACGGCTGCGGAATGCGCCTGCGGCGCGCTCTGCAATTCCAAAGAGGATCTTTTTCTGTACCAAAGACATTTCTGCCGGATTGTCCGTACCATGTTCTCGGGCATGGACACTGCCCGCTCCACCAACAACCTTGACAACAGTTTCATGCGTGAAATGATCCCGCACCACCGCGGCGCCATTGCCATGTCGGAAAATGCGCTGCGCTTCTGCATCTGCCCCGAACTGCATCCCATTCTGGAGGCGATCATCCGCTCTCAGACAAGAGGGATTCAGGAAATGGAAACGCTTCTGGCTCAAGATCCCTCCTGAGAACCGCGTCAGTCCCCGCGCAGCTGCAGCTCACACTTTTGCTCCACGCCGCAGGCCGCAAAATAGGTTTCTTCCAGAGGAATCCATTTTTCGGAGAAACTCTTTACCGCCTCCGCGCCTCCCCTCTCTCGGATACGGCGCATCTGCTCCTCCCGCTCCACCGTGAGGAACACATGCAGATCATAATATTCCCACAGGGCGGGATGACAGCTGTAGGAGCCTTCCACAATGCAGACAGGTTTGGTTCGAATCCGGACGGGATCCGAGAGCGTCTGCGTTTTGCAGTTGTAGACGCGGTAGAGCATCTCTGCGGCTCCGTCCTTTAAAGGTATCAAAATCTCGCTTCGGAAGCGTTCATAATCCACGTTCCCACCGGGCGTACTCAAGCGCTCCGGCGTGCGCTGGCCGGGCTGCAGGAAAAAATCGTCCATGTGGAAAACCGCACAGTCCAGTTGTTTTTCAAGATGTGCCGCGAGCGTTGTCTTGCCCGCGGCACATCTGCCGTCTATAGCGATGAGAAACGGAGTTCCCACTCTAGTTTGGAACCTGCTCCAACTTCTCTACCTTGATAGCGCACACTTTGTACTCCGGAATCCTTGCGTACTTATCCAAAGCCGCGTTGGTCAGCACATTGGCGTTGCCGTCAGGGAAATGGAAGGGCATCCAAGTCTCTTTCGGGGAAACTTTCTCGCCCACTCTGGCCGTGGAGACAATGCTGCCGCGTCTGGAGGACACTCTTACCTGCTCACCGTTGGCAATCCCCAGTCTCGCCGCGTCTTCCGTGTTCATCTCGATAAAGGAATGTCCCTCTCTCTCCATCAGTCCGGGGGTCTTGCCCGTCATGGCTCTGGTGTTATAGTGATAGAGGATGCGCCCCGTCATCAGAATGAACGGGTATTCCTCATCGGGAAGCTCTGCGCTGGGTACATACTCGGCGGGGTAAAACCAGCCGAGGCCTCTGGAGAATTTCCCCACATGGAGGATGGGCGTGCCGGGATGGTTCTTGTCCGGGCAGGGCCACTGGATGGACTCTCCCCGATCCAGTCTCCTGTGGCTGATGCCGCCGAAAATAGGCGTCACGGAGGCGATCTCATCCATGATCTCCTCGGAGGTCAGATGGGGCTGCTGATAGCCCATACGGTTCATCAAGTCGATAAAGATATCGGTGTCCAGCCGCATCTCGCCCTCGAGCTGTACGGCCTTGCGCACCCGCTGCACTCTTCTCTCGGTGTTGCTGAAGGTTCCCTCCTTCTCCGCATAGCTGGTGCCGGGCAGGATCACGTCTGCATACTGCGCCGTCTCCGTCATGAACAGATCCGAAAGCACGAAGAAATCCAGACTCTCCAACGCTTTCCGAATATGATTCTGATCCGCGTCCGTCACCACGGGATCCTCTCCAAAGATAAAGAGTCCGCGGATTTCCTTGCGGATGGCCGCCCCGAAGACGTCCGTTGCGTGCATACCGGGCTTGTTGGAAAGCTTCACGCCCCACGCCCGCTCGAACTTGGCCACCACCTCGGGATTGGTCACCTTCTGATAGCCCGGGAAATCTCCCGGCAGCGCGCCCATGTCGCAGGCGCCCTGCACGTTATTCTGTCCCCGCAGAGGATTCACGCCGCAGCCGGACTTGCCCAGTTTCCCCACCAGCATCGCCATATTGGACATGGACATGACGCCCTCCGTGCCGGTGGAATGCTCCGTCACGCCCAAACAGTAGATAATGGGCGCTTTCCCCGCCTTGGCGTACATCAACGCCGCCTCCCGGAGATGATCGGGATCGATATGGCAGATCTCTGCCACCTTCTCGGGCGTATAGTCTTTTACAATCTCTTTCAGCTCCTCAAAGCCTTCCGTTCTGTTCCGAATAAACTCTTCGTCCGCCAGCCCCTCGTTGATGATGACATGCATCATGCCGTTTGCAAAGGCCACGTTGGTGCCGGGTTTGATTTTCAAATGAATGTCCGCCCGCTTGGAGAGGCCGATGTCTCTGGGATCCACCACGATCAGACGGGTACCGCGGTCCACCGCCTGACGGATCTGCATTCCGATGACCGGATGCGCCTCCTCGGGATTGGAACCCACCAGCATGATGACGTCCACATCATTGGTGATATCTCCGATAGGGTTGGTCATAGCGCCGGAACCCAGCGTCATGGCAAGTCCCGCCACCGTGGCGGAATGGCAGACGCGGGCGCAGTTGTCCACATTGTTGGTGCCGAACGCGCAGCGCACCATCTTCTGCAGCATATAGCAGTCCTCGTTGGGCGAACGGGAACAGGCGAAACCTGCGAGGGAATCGGAGCCGTACTGCCTCTTGATCTCGTTGAATTTGGAAGCGATCAGATCCAGCGCCTCGTCCCATGTAGCCCGCTCAAACTCTCCGGTCTCATGATTTTTGATGAGCGGATATTTTAACCGCTCCGGGGAATGCACGAAATTGAAAGATCCGAATCTTCCTTTCACGCAGAGCAGATTCTTGTTGGAAGGTCCGTTGGCCGGTTCCACATCCACGATCTCGTTGTCTTTGACCACCAGATAATACTGGCATCCGGTGGCGCAGTGAGGGCAGGTGGTAAGCACTTTCTCCACTTTGCCCACCTGATATTTCTTCCGGTTCTTGGCCACCAGCGCACCCGTGGGACACACTCTGGCGCAGTTGCCGCAGGACTCGCAGTCCGTCTCTTTCCAATCCGGCCCAAACGGCGCGTCGATCAGCGTCCTCGTGCCGATCTTCCCGTTGTGGAGTACGCCGTTTCCCGCCACCTTGTTACAGGTACTCACGCATCGCTGGCAGTTGATGCACAGCTCCGGATAATAAGTGAGGAACGGATTCTCTTTCTTCGCCTCGTACTTGGCGGCGCTGCCCTCATAGCAGGACTTGGTAATCCCGTATTCGTTGGCCAGATCCTGCAGTCTGCAGTCGCCGGATTTCCCGCAGGAAAAACACCGCACGTCATGGTTGGCCAGCAGCATGTTCAGCACCTGCTTGCGGCTGTTGACCACGCGCTCGGAGTTGGTATGGATCACCATCCCCTCCGACACTTTATTGTTGCAGGAAGTGGTGAGGCTGTCCTTTCCCTCCACTTCCACCACGCACATTTTGCAGGCTCCCACCTCGTTTACGTCCTTCAGATAACACAGCGTGGGAATCTTGATATCGGCTTCCTGAGCGGCTTCCAGTATCGATAAGCTCTCGTCTACAGAAATTTCCTTTCCATCAATCGTCAATTTCACCATCATACTCTGCCTCCTTCCACTACGCCGCATCCGAAGTGATCGCACCGCAGGCACTTATTGCACTCCTGCATCGCCTCGTCATAGGACATGCCGTTCTCGATCGGCTCAAAATTATGTTTCCTCTCCCGGGCGGAGCGGTCGGTCAGATGTACTCTGCCGTAATGGGTCCTGTCGTTCTCCTTCGGCTCCGGCACCTTGATGTCGTCCAGATACTTGTGATGGTATCCCAGATATTCGTCAATGTTCAGCGCCGCGATCTTGCCCGCTCCAATGGCCTTGATCACCGTCGCCGGGCCGAACACGCAGTCGCCGCCGGCAAAGACTTTGTCATATCCTTTCACCCTTGTGGTAGGTTCCGTCTCGAAGGTCTTTCTCCGGGGATTGACGCTGTACTTCTCGAACGGGGCGGAGACGATATCCTGCCCGATGGCCAGAAGCACCACCTCGCAGGGAACCTCGATCTCCTCCTTGTTCGCCTCCGTCACGGAGGGTTTCCCTTGCTTGTAGACGCTGATAATCTGGGGCTGCGCCACAAATCCGCACACATTTCCGTCCGCGTCCGCATGGATTCTCCGGGGCGCGTTCAAAGTCAGCAGTTCCACGCCCTCCTCGATGGCTCCCTGAATCTCCGTGGGAAGCGCGGTCATGTCGATCTGCCTTCTGCGGTAGATCACCGTCACTTCCTTGGCATTACAGCGGATGGCGGAACGAGCGCAGTCCATGGCAACGTTGCCGCCGCCTACCACCACCACGCGTTTGCCCGTGTAGTCCGGGATATTGCCGCGTCCGATTTCGCCCAGCATGTCAACGGCGGAGTAAACGCCGTTGCTGTTTACGCCCTCCACACTGACGGACTTGCCCACCTGAGCGCCGATGGCTATGTAGACTGCATGGTATTCTTCCAAAAGCTGTTCCATCGAGATATCCTTTCCGATGGACACATTGTATTTCACCTCAATATTGCCCGTGGAGAGAATGGCGTTGATATCCTCGTCCAACCGGTCTTTGGGCAGCCGGTAATTGGGAATCCCGTAGCGGAGCATACCGCCCAGATGATCCCGCTCCTCATACACCACCACCTTATGCCCCATCAGAGACAGATAATAGGCCGTTGTGAGTCCGGAGGGACCGCCTCCCACAATGGCCACCTTTTTGCCCGTGGATACATTGCAGTCCGGCACCTTCACCTGATCCGCCGCAATCTGATCCACCGCGAATTTTTTCAATCCCCTGATATTCACAGGGCTGTCTAACAGATCCCTGCGGCACTTCTCCTCACAGGGATGCTCACAGATAAACGCACAGGCCGTGGGGAAGGGATTGTCATGGCGGATCAAATTGATGGCGTCCGCATACCGATGTTCCCCGATCAGGGCGATATAGCCGGGAATATCCACATTGGCGGGACAGTGGGAAATACAAGGCACCTTCTGCCCGATTTCCTCCTGACACTTGTGGTGGTTGATATGGCTCATATACTCGTCGTGGAACAGATCCACGCTCTGCAGTACAATGTTGGCCGCCTCATATCCGATGGCGCAGTCCGCCGTATCCTGAATCATTTTGGCCAGCTCCACCATGTTGTCGAAGGTCTCCATGTCCGCCTTGCCGTCCAGAATCCTGCGCATCATGTTTTCCACCTGCTCCAGCCCGTCGCGGCAGGGAACGCACTTGCCGCAGGTCTGGCTTCTGGCGCTCTGTAAGAAGGACAACTGTACTGCGATGGGACACACTCCCGGAGGGTTCGCCTTCACGCGTTTGACGAACTTATCCAGAAATTTCATCGTTTTTTCATTCATTTCATTCTTGTGTATAATGTTTTGTGAGTACATGAAAACCTCCCTTGTATAAGATAGGATAAGTTAGATAGAAAAAATTAGATAAATAAAAAACCTTCTCACAAATCATTATACTATAAGGCTTCCAATTATACAATTAGATTTTTGCAGCGAACCGTCTCATTCTGCCGTCCGGTCCTCCCCGCCGCCCGCATAGACCTCAAAACTGTCCGGCCACGCCCTGCAGATCAGCGTCAGCCCGTACTCCTCCGCCATCTCCACCGCCTCTTTCGTCGGCACGGCTTTGGAGATCAGCACCGGAATGCCCGCCGCCACAGCCTTCCGCACCATATCCGTGGGGACGCGCCCCGTGGTGAACAGCATACACTTCCCGGGGGCAAGCCCCGCTCTGGCTCCGTAGCCTACCGCCTTGTCCAGCGCGTTATGCCTGCCGATATCCTCCGTCCGGCAGACCACCTTTCCCTCCACGCCCAGCAGGCACCCGTGAATGCCGCCGGTGCGCTTATGCAGCTGAAAATCCTCCGCGAACGCGTCCGCCATCGCAAAAATCCACTCCGGCTTCCATGCAGCTCTTCTCTCAATCCGGGAAAGCGCTCCGCCCCCCTGCGCCGCACGCTTGCCCCAAAATACCCGGTTATCGGTACAGCAGGTCGGCTCCTCCGCAAGCCCGGCTTCAAACGCCACATCTTTATTCAGAAACACCTTTGCGCGGCTGCCGCTCTCACAGATCCAGATCCGCTCAATCTCAGACAGATCCGAGACGATCCCCTCCGTGATCAGCCGTCCCGCCACCAGATCCTCCAGATCCCCGGGGGTACAGACCAACCGCGCGATCCTCCGCTCATTGACCACCAGCTCCAGCCGATGCTCCCGCGGGATCTCCTGCAGAAGTTCCTGTTCCACAGGTTCCCGCTCCGTCTGCCTCCTGCGCACCAGCACAGCCGCAAGCCTTGCGGACGCCTCTTGATTCTCCGCGGAATTCCCCCTATTTTTCACCAAATCCATGCAAACCTCCCAAGCAATTCTCCAACTGTGCGCCTTCCATCCGCACGCCGCACCGCTATCTCGCGCATTCTCCCGCATCTCCCCGCAGGATCTCCAACCCGTGTTCCAGCGTGGGCAGCAGATACTCCAGACATTCTTCCACGGCCTTGGGACTGCCGGGCAGATTCACGATCAGCGTCCGCCCCCGGATCACGCTCGCCCCCCTGCTCAACATGGCCCGCGGCGTAATCCGCAGACTGTAAGCCCGGATGGCCTCGGCGATGCCGGGCGCCTGTCTGTGTGCCGCCCGCAGAGTCGCTTCCGGCGTGTTGTCTCTGGGGGAAAATCCCGTGCCGCCCGTGGTGAACACCACATCCACGCACTCCTCGTCCGCAAGCCGGATCAGCTCCCCATACAGCGCCTCCTCGTCATCCGCCAGAATCTTCTGGCTGCGCACATGATAGCCCATGGGTTCGATCCTCTCCCGGATGGCAGGTCCCGCGGCGTCCTCCCGCTCTCCCCTGCTTGCCTTGTCGCTGGCGGTCACAATCCCCGCCGTAAACCGATACGGTTTGTCCCCGATGCGAAGCTCGTCCCCTACACGGATGACGCCTCCTTGCAGGACTCTCGCGAACACCCCCTCTCTGGGCATGATGCAGTCGCCCACCTGATGAAAGATCTCGCACTCCGAATGACACTTTTTCCCGATCTGGGTGATCTCCAGCGCCACATCGCCGCAGACAAAAATTGTCCCCACCGGATATGTCTTGAAATCAAATCCTTCCACCAAAAGATTCTCACCGAAGGCTCCGTCCGCCACCTGCGCCCCTCTGGCTCGAAACCGCTCCACCTCGTCGAAGGACAGGAGGCTTACCTGCCTGTGCCACTTTCCGGCATGGGCGTCCCCCTCCAGCCCGTAATTTTCGATCAAATGCGCCTCGCCCACATTGCGTTTGGCCGTTCCCTTCTTCTCGCTGACACATACCGCCATCACTCTTCCCATCCAAATCACCCTCCAATTTGTACCATTTTCCGGCTGTCGGGCATCTCCGCCCCGCCGTCCGCCGTCCCCGCCGCATGTTCAAAATCATGGGACGCAGGTTTGGCTCGCACGCTGCGCTCGATGGCCTCGCGGATTGCCTCGTCCGAACTGCCGCCGCGCAGGAGAGCCTTTAAGTCCACCCCCGCAGGATATTGCAGACAGAGTTTCAGGTATCCCTCCGCCGTAAGCCGTACCCGGTTGCAGTCCCCGCAGAACTTGTGTGACAGGGGGCTGATAAAGCCGATTTTCCCAAGAAATCCCTCAAATTCATAATACTCCGCCGGGCCGTTCCCCCGTCTGTTCCCATCTGCCGAATTGCTCTCGGCTCCGTATTCCGCGCGGAGGACGTTTAAAACTTCCCCGGTGGGAATCCCGTGAAACTGTCTGCCGCATCCCACGGGCATCAGCTCGATAAAACGCACATCCACGGGAAGCCGCCGCGCAAGTCCGGCCACTTCCGTCAGTTCTCCCGCATTCCATTCCCGGCAGGGGACACAATTGATTTTCGTCCGGATGCCCGACGCAGCTGCCCGCTCGATGGCCGACAGCACCTTCCCACAGGCGTCCACGCCCGTAATCTCCCGGAAAATCCGGGGATCTACGGTATCCAGACTGATATTGACCGCCGTGACGCCCGCCGCCAGAAGCGCCGGAAGCTGTTCCTCCAGCAGGACGCCGTTGGTGGTGAGGGCAATCTCCTGAATCCCCTCCATCCCATGCACATCCTCTATCAGCTTCACCAGATTCCTGCGCACCAGCGGCTCTCCTCCGGTGAACCGCACGCTGCACACGCCCAGCCCCGCCATGATTCCGGCCACCCGGGCGATCTCCTCCAGCGACAGAAGCTCCCCGTGGGGAATCAGCTCCACGCCTCCGGGCGGCATACAGTACCTACATCTTAAATTGCATTTGTCCGTCACCGAAATCCGCAGATAGTCGATGACTCTTCCCAAATCGTCCCGCATCTATTTCTCCATCCAAATCACTTTTTCCGCCGGAATGCGCAGCCGCAGCGGCCGTCCGCAGAGTATGGTCCGGCGGCGCAGATCCGCCCACTCTTCCTTGCCAAATTCCGCGGTGAGCAGGGAACGATCCCCCGTCTGCCGCGCATTCTTGTTCCGAAACAGGACCGAGACGGAAAAGGTATCCTCGATCTCCCGGATGATCTCGCATTCCAGAACGTTTTCCAGTACATTTTCCGGCATGTCTTCCGCCGATTCCTCCAGCGGCTCAAAATAATGCGCCCGGATAGCCGCATACCGATAGGGGATATGGTTCGGTCTACCGTCATGACTCGGTCTACCGTCATGTGTCCCATCCGTCTCCAGATAGATCCCCCAGTCCCGCGCATACACGCCGTCCGCCCAGTACTCCAGTTCCGTCACGTTTTTGCAGCCCGTGAGCAGCGTCGCCGCCAGTGTGCGGGGGGATGCAAACAGCTCCCGCTTCGGCCGGATATCCACCACTTTCCCCTCCTCCATGACCGCAATCCTGTCCGTCAGGCGGTACACCTCGTTCCTGTCATGGGAGACGAACAAAGCCCGCCGCCCGTAATCGTCCAACACCTCCATCAGCTCCCGCTCCAGACGGAATTTCAAATAATTGTCCAGCGCGGAGAAAGGTTCGTCCAACAAAAGATACTCCGGCTTTGCGGCCAGCATCCGAGCCAGCGCCACTCGCTGTTTCTGCCCGCCGGAAAGCTGCGCCGGGTAGAGCTTTTCTTTGCCGTCCAGATAAAAACGTCTGACAAACTCCCACGCCGTCTCCCGGTTCCGCGCCCCGCACAGAATATTTTCAAAAACGGTCATGTTGGGAAACAGGGCGTAATCTTGAAACAGATAGCCGATTCTGCGCTTTCCGGGCGGCAGATTCACACGCTTCTCGGAATCGAAGAGAACCCTGTCCCCCATCCGGATGATTCCTTTGTCCGGTTTCTCGATTCCCGCGATACATTTTAGCGTCAGGCTCTTACCGCAGCCCGAAGCTCCCAGAATCGCAAACACTTCATTCTCCGTCTCAAACGCCGTCTTCAGACGGAATGTGCCAAAATTTTTCTCAATCTCCACATACAGGGACATGGCCTACACCTCCCTGCTCCGGCCGCCCCGTCCCGCAGCGCAGTTCATCAGGAACATGGTGGCCAAAGAAATCGCCATGATCACGGCCACCCACCGATAGGCCAGTGTCCGGTTGCCGCTCTGCATGGCCGTGTAGACCGCCACCGACATGGTCTGCGTCCTGCCGGGGATATTGCCCGCAATCATAACCGTGGCTCCGAACTCCCCCAGAGCGCGGGCGAAGGCCAGAATCACCGCCGCCGTGATGCCGGGGCGCGCCGACGGCAGATAGATCCGGAAGAAAACCGCCGCCTCGGACATTCCTAACGTCCGCGCCGCATGGATCAGATTGCGGTCCACCTGCTCCAGCGCCCCCAGCGCCGCGCGGTACATGATGGGAAACGACACCGCCACCGCGGCGATCACCGCACCCTGCCAGGTAAAAAGCACCGCCGCTCCGCTTTTCTCCAAAAGTTGCCCCAGCCAGCCGTTCCTGCCGAAAATCAGCAGCAGGAAAAACCCCGTCACCGTGGGCGGCAGCACCATGGGCAGGGAAAAAATCCCGTCCACCACCCCTTTCCATCTGCCCAGACCAAGCACCAGCCTTGCGGCAAGAATCCCCAAAACAAACGTGCATATCGTGGCGGTCACCGCCACTTTCATCGAAATCCACAAAGGTGTGTAATCCATTCCGATTCCTCCACATCCCGCAGACCGCCCGCCCCAAGAAGGCGCGGGCAGTCCGCGGACTTATCCGATCTCCGTCACTGTGCCGCCCGCGAGAAACCATAACTCTCAAACAGCGTCAGTATCTCCTCGCTTTGAAGATACTCCACAAATGCTGCCGCCTCCTGCGCATGAGCGCTGCTTCCCACCACGCCCACAGGGTAAATCACCTTCGCGCAGGAACCTTCCGGCGCCTCCGCCACGATCTTTACCTGCTCCGTCGTGTAGGCGTCCGTGGCGTACACCACGCCGCAGTCCACGGCTCCCGTCTCCACCCAGGAGAGAACGGTGCGCACGTCGGAGCCGTAATTGGCCTTTGCCTGCACCTGCTCCAGCAGATTCAGGGAGGCGAACACCTCCTCGGAATACTGCCCCACCGGTACGCTCTCCGGCTCGCCCAGACCGATCATTCCCACCTTGTCCGTGGCCGCCTCCTCAAAAGAACTGATATCCGCACCGCCGTCCGCCGGAACCACCAGCACAATCTTATTCTCCAGAAGCGGTATGATGGAACCGGTATCCATAAGCCCTGCTTCGTCCAACGCACTCATCTGCTTCCATGCCGCGGACAGAAAGACGTCCGCAGGCGCGCCCTCCTCGATCTGGGTCTGCAGCGCGCCGGAAGCCCCGTAGGAAAAATGCAGCCTGACGCCCTCATGCGCCGCCTCATACCGCTCCCCGATCTCGCCGCAGACATCCGTCAAGGATGCCGCCGCCAGCACGGTCAGTTCCACGGTCTGTTCCCCGGTCTTGCCACTACAGCCGGCCGTGAACAACACGGCAGCAGACAACGCCGCCAACAAAACTATTTTCTTATATGTTTTCATCCTATAATACCTCGCTTTTCTCTTTTTAATAGGATTCGGGTGTCAAAAGACACACTTTAAATATTGATTTTTATTTGTACCTTG
>JAMPGV010000019.1 GCA_023663735.1 Muribaculum sp.
ACAACGGGGCGGTGCTTCTGGAGGAATCCTGCGGCGATTATTCGTTTTTATACTTGATTGACGAGAACGGGAATAAAACGCTGCTGCGGACATGGGAGAGCTGGTAGGAAGTCAATAGACAAGGCGGCAGTTCCGAGATGGATTTTTGAGCCGCTTTGTGTTACACTGGCAGAAGATCGTGAACAAGCGGAGCCGGAATGCTCTCGATGCACAGACCGGGCGGAGAGGAGAATTTTATGGAGAGAGAAAAGAAGGCGGATCAGGCGTCCGATGCGGATGCCGGAGACGTTCTGAAAGAGATCGAAAACAGCCCCAGAGGGCGGGCGGCCATGGAATATTTTCTGTCGGGTTATAACTGCACGCAGGCCGTGGCGCTTGCCTTTGCGGATTTGTTCGACATGGACGAGACCATGCTGCTGCGCATGAGTTCGTCTTTCGGCGGCGGCATGGGGCGGCTGCGGGAGGTGTGCGGCACCGTGTCGGGCATGTTTCTGGTGGCGGGGCTGCTCTACGGCTATGACGACCCGAAAGACTTTGAGGGGAAGGCGGCGCATTACGGGCGGATACAGGAATTGGCCGGGCGGTTTAGGGAGAGGCAGGGCAGTATCGTGTGCCGGGAACTTCTGGGACTTTCCGGACAGTTGGACGGACCCGTGCCGGAGCGGCGCACACAGGAATATTATCAAAAGCGCCCCTGCCCACAGCTGGCGGGTCTGGCCGCGGCTATTTTGGAGCGTTTTATGGAAGAAAATCCGGTGTCTCCGAATAAGATGTAATGGGATGGGCTACAATGAGAGCAAAGCGTCCTACACAGACATCTTATCGGAAGGAGACGGAGCGAATGTATGATTTGGCGATCGAGAAAGTAATTGGCAGGGAGATTTTGGATTCCAGAGGAAATCCTACCGTGGAGGCTCAGGTGCATCTGGCCGACGGAACCGTGGGGCTTGGAGCCGCACCCAGCGGGGCGTCCACGGGGGAGTTTGAGGCGCTGGAACTGCGGGATGGCGACAAGGCGCATTATCTGGGAAAAGGCGTAACCAAAGCGGTGGAGAACATCAATACGGTGATTTGTCAGACACTGAGAGGGATGGACGCCTCTGATATCTATGCGGTGGACAGAGCCATGATACAGGCGGACGGCACCAAGGACAAGTCGCGGCTCGGCGCCAATGCAGTTCTGGCGGTGTCCATCGCCTGCGCGCGGGCGGCGGCTTTGTCTCTGGACATTCCTTTGTACCGCTTTCTGGGCGGCGTCAACGGCAATCGCCTGCCGGTACCCATGATGAATATTATCAACGGCGGCTGCCATGCGCTTTCCTCCGGGCTGGATGTGCAGGAATTTATGATTATGCCGGTGGGGGCGGAGTCTTTCCGGGAGGCGCTTAGGTGGTGTGCAGAGGTGTTTCACGCACTGGCGGCCATCTTGAAGGAGCGGGGGCTGGCCACTTCCGTGGGGGACGAGGGCGGCTTTGCACCGGCGCTTTCCTCCGACGAAGAGTCTATCGAGACGATTCTGGAGGCTGTGAAAAAGGCGGGCTATGAGCCGGGCAGGGACTTTCGCATCGCCATGGACGCAGCTGCCTCGGAGTGGAAGACGGGCAAATCCGGCGAGTACAGGCTGCCCAAGGCGGGGACGGTCTACACGTCGGAGGAGCTGATTGCGCACTGGAAGGAACTGGTGGATAAATACCCCATCGTCTCGATTGAGGATGCGCTGGACGAGGAGGACTGGGAGGGCTGGCAGAAGCTCACCGCAGAGCTGGGGAACCGGATTCAGCTGGTGGGGGACGATCTGTTTGTGACCAACACGGAACGACTTGCCAAGGGAATCCGGATGGGCTGCGGCAATTCGATCCTGATCAAACTCAATCAGATCGGTTCGGTGTCCGAGACGTTGGAAGCTGTCAAGATGGCTCACAAGGCGGGCTATACCGCCGTCAGCTCCCACCGTTCGGGGGAGACGGAAGATACCACCATTGCAGATTTGGCGGTGGCGTTGAACACCTGCCAGATCAAGACGGGCGCGCCCAGCCGCTCCGAGCGCGTGGCCAAGTACAACCGTTTGCTGCGCATCGAGGAGGAACTGCGGGGCGCGGCGGTGTATCCCGGCATGGAAGCCTTTTCTTTATAAATCAGTTGTAAAATTCTCCGATATCGCTTATAATATCTATAGAAAGCCAGAGGCGGGTGCGGATGCAGCGGCAAGGCGCCCGTCTCTGAATGTTCTGAACGCTTTCTCTTCTTTTCAGAGTCTTTATATTTCCTTTACCAATGCGATTTCAAAATCATACAAGTTCTATACAAGTTCCATTTACAAAAGTCCTAATCCCAAGTTCCGATCAAAGCTTTGATCAGAGATTCGCTTAAGGCACCGATCAAAGCAAGAATCAAAGCGCTGCCCGGGCAGCGGTTCGAAAAAGTAAAATGCGAGGTCATGCTATGAAAATACGAGATATCTGTTTGGCTGGCGGGAAGGATACATATCAACGGGGGGGTAAGCGGCTGGCCGCCGTTCTGGCGGCTGGCGCGCTGATTTGCGCTGTGTTTGCAGGCTGTGGGAAAGGAGACGCAAATCCTCTTGACCCGGACAATCCGGTCTCCCTCACCGTCTGGCATTATTATCACGGCGCGCAGAAGAATGCATTTGACGATCTGGTGAATGAATTTAACGCCGGGGTGGGCAAAGAGAAAGGGATCTATGTACAGGGCGTCAGTCAGGGATCCGTGTCCGATCTGGAGACGGCGGTGCGGGATTCGCTGGAGGGAAAAGTGGGAGCTGCGGACATGCCGGATATTTTTTCTTCCTATGCGGACACGGCGTATGAGGTGGAACAGGCGGGAGCGCTGGCCAATTTGTCGGACTATTTAAGCGATGCGGATCTGGCGGCCTATGTGGATTCCTATGTGGAGGAGGGACGGATCGCGGCGGACAACTCTCTGCGCATTTTCCCGGTGGCGAAATCCACGGAGACCATGATTTTGAACAAGACGGACTGGGACGTGTTCGCGCAGGCGACGGGCGCTTCTCTGGAGGAACTTGCAACCATAGAGGGCGTGGCCGCCACGGCGCAGGCTTATTATGAGTGGACGGACGCTCTGACGCCCGGCGTTGCGGGCGACGGGAAAGCTTTTTACGGCAGGGACTCCATGGCCAACTATTTCTGTATCGGCATGATGCAGCTGGGAAACGAAATGTTCCGGGTGGAACAGGGGGAAGTGGAACTTCAGGTGGACAAGGCGGCTGCCAGACGTCTGTGGGATTGTTATTATGTACCGATGATAAAGGGGTATTTCGGGGCATACGGTTCGTTTCGGTCGGACGATGTGAAGACGGGGGATCTGCTGGCGTATACGGGTGCGACGACTTCCGCGATGTATTTTCCGGATGCGGTGGAGCTGGACGAGGGGCGCTATGAGATCGACTATCTGGTGCTTCCTGCGCCGGGGTTTGAAGGCGGCGGGCGCTATGCCGTCCAGCAGGGAGCCGGAATGGTGGTCTGCAAATCCGACAGACGCCATGAGTATGCGGCGATTGAGTTCCTGAAATGGTTTACCCAGCCGGAGAACAATCTGGTGTTTTGCGGCGGTTCGGGCTATCTGCCCGTCATGAAAGAGGCCAACGACAAAGGGATTCTGGACAAAGCGGTGGCGGAACAGGGAATCGAGATGTCCGGCAAAACCTATGACTGCATCAGGCAGGTGTTCGACGAGATGGAGGATGTGACGCTGTATACCAGTAAATGTTTCCGGAACGGTTCCACCGCGCGGAAGGTGCTGGAATATCACCTCTCGGACAAAGCGCAGGAGGACAGGGCGGAGGTGGAGGCCCGGATGGAGGCGGGAGCCTCCTTGGATGAGGCATGTGCGGCGTTTGTGACGGATGCAGCGTTTGAAAAGTGGTATCGAAGTTTCTGTAAAGAATTGGAAGAGGCAGTCGAATAAGTGAGGACGGGATTGTATGAGACAGGACAAATTCGAGAGCGGAGACACGGGTGACAGAGGGAACGAAATCATTGAGAAAATGAAGCGCAAATTCAAAACGCAGGAGGACTTTGGCAGGAAGAACAAGTACACGCTCTTCCGTATTTTCCTTGTGCCGTTGACGGCTGTGATGCTTGCGCAGAGTCTGGTCGCTCTGGGGACATTGCTGTTCCGCAATACCGGAGCCATGCTGCAGAATTACTCCGTGAGCATGATGTCCCGCATGGTGGAGAACCGCAAAGTGATCCTGCAGAATGATATGACACAGAGGTGGTCGGCCGTCTCTGCGCAGGAGGACGCCATGAATGCCGTTCTGGAAGGCTTCCTGAGGAGACATAATGTGACGCTGGAGCAGGCGCTCTCGTCGAAAGAACTGAGAGATCGTCTTTTGGAAGAACTGTTTCCCCAGTGCATCGCGCAGACGGAAAACAATCTGACCACGGGCGTGTTTTTGGTTCTGACGGACGGGGAATTTGAGGAGGCGGAGGAGTTCGACGGATTCTTTATCCGGGATTCCAATCCTTACACCAGCCAGTCCAATTATTCGGATCTGCTGATGGAGCGGGGAAACAAGCGGCTTGCGAGAACTTATCGGGTGCCGTTGGATACGGACTGGACCACCGCCTTTGCGATGAGCGGGCAGGGGCAGAGACAGGAGGAGAATTTTTTCTATGAACCTTGGCGGGCGGCGCGCGAAAATTCTTATGCGGCGTCGAAGGATCTGGGGTATTGGTCGGCGCCTTTTGTACTCGGAGAACCCGATCAAGATTCCCATGAGATGATTACATATTCGATTCCTCTTCGCTATCAAGGGGAAGTGTATGCCGTGATGGGAGTGGAGATCGCGGTCAGCTATCTCTGCGAGTATCTGCCAGTACAGGAGTTGGATGAAGAGGAGCGGGCGGGATATTGTCTGGCCGTGGACAACGGGGACGGCAGCTATACCGCGCTGGTGGGCAGCGGGGTGCTTTATCAGGATGCGCTGAACGAAGCCGGCTTCTTTACCATGCATAAGACCGGATACGAGAATCTGTACGCGGTGGAACATGCCAAGTTTGGAAGCCAGTATATGTTTGCGGTATGCTGTCCCTTGAAAATTTACGGCAGCCATGCGCCGTATGAGGACACGGAATGGGTATTGATCGGCCTCAACAGCGAGGAAGAGCTGTTCGGCATGACGAGGACGCTCTATCTGTGGATGCTTCTGGCGCTGTTGATCGGTTTTGTGTTCAGTCTGGCGGGAATCTATCTGGTGGTACACCGGATTACCCGCCCCATCAAGCATTTAATGGCTTGTATCAGCCGGGGCAGGAGCGGCCTGCAGGAATTTGTACCCACCGATATTCTGGAGGTGGATGCGCTGTATGAAGTGGTGGCTGATCTGACGGAGAAACAGCTGGAGAGCGAGAATGTACTGCGGGAGGAGAAGGAACTCTATCGACTGGTGCTGGAGAGTACGAAAGACACCTTTTTCTCCTACAATTTCAAGGACGATACCATCGACATCATCAACGATAGCACATTCGGCGGTCATTGGAGCCGCAGGGAATACGGAACCGCGCTGGCGGAACTGGATATGGTGCATGAGGAGGAGCGGGAGCAGGTGCGGGAAATCCTGAAGCTGCAGACGGACGCATGGCGGCTGGAGTGCCGGATCAGGCGTTCGGCGGACAGCCCTTACCAATGGATGCGCCTGTCCGGGAATGTGATCCGCGACGCGGAGGGAGAACGACGGAGAGCCGTGGGAAGCCTGCACAACATTC
Organism: Muribaculum sp.; assembly: GCA_023663735.1. GTDB lineage: Bacteria > Bacillota > Clostridia > Lachnospirales > Lachnospiraceae > Acetatifactor. The sequence continues at coordinate 5,748 of JAMPGV010000019.1, forward strand.
AGGCGCAGAAAGACCGGGAGGAGCAGGAGCGCAGGAAGGTTGCCGTAGACAGCGTGACGGGATTCTGGGCGTATGTGGCGGGCAAAGAGCGTCTGGGAGAAGCGCGCAAAAACGTACCGGGCGGAGTCATGGTCTATTTTATGCTGGATAATCTCAGGCAGATTGACGAACAGAACGGGATCACTTTCGGGGATATGATTCTGGAGGAGATTGGCCGGATTGTACGGAAAAATGCGGATGTTGAGAGTATTTTGATCCGCTTTGACGGAAACGAGTTCTGCGCATGGCTTCCCGGCAGGACGGAAGAAGACGCCCGGAATTTTGTAAAAACGCTGTTTGAACAGATTGAGGAGCGGTTCCATCCCGAGCTGTTTCAGATTATGCTGCACGCAGGCATTGTGGCAGGGAATAAGAACCGCAGCACCAACGAGCTGACCCGCATGGCCAAACAGGCTCAGATGGCGGCGTCCAAGGCCACGGACGGCACGGGATACTGCCGCTACGGCAAGGAGGCGCAGAGACAGGGACAGCTTGGCGCGGGATGGAAGGGAAGACAGATTGTGACGGTGGATTACGGCGAGAATGTCAGTCTGGTATCCCTTGCGCTGACCCTGTTTGGACGGGGAGAGAATCTGGCTGCCCAGATGTATTTGATTTTCCAGAAATTGGGGCGCTATTATAGCGCAAGCGATGTGCTGCTTGTGACCGTCCAGCCGGATTTTCACACGGTTTATCTGGAGTATCAGTGGCATGACGATCCGTCCCGGCACATATCCGCTCAGACCATGCTCTATCGGGAGGACGAATGGAATGCGTTCGTAGGACGGCTGGGCGAGGAGCGGATTCTGGTCTGGGACGAAGAGAAGCCGCTGAATCCTTTGGAATATGCCTTCTGCCGCGCGGAGGATGCCGCGTCGGGCTGTGCGGTTCCGCTCTATGACAACGGGAATGTGATGGGAATCTTCACGATTCTGAACGGCAGGGCGCCGGAGGAGGAAGAGTCGGACGCCGTCAAGAATCTGCTGGAGCTTTGCAGCGTCATCCAGAGCCAGATCAATCAGAAGCGCCATGATCTGGCCAGCAAAGCCAAATCCGATTTCCTCTCCCGCATGAGCCACGAAATCCGCACGCCTATGAACGGGATTATCGGCATGACCGCCATTGCCCTGCAGGCCGGACAAGATCAGGAGCGGGTTCAGGATTGTCTGCAGAAGATCCGGACTTCCTCGGATTATCTGCTGAGCCTGATTAACGACATTCTGGATATGTCCAAAATCGAAAGCGGCAAGATGCATCTGGAGCCTGCGGATTTCTCCATGCGGGAGATGCTTTCGACCATCGAGGAGCTGATCCGCCCGCAGGCGCAGGCCAAGTCCATCGAGTTTGCGCGGGACGTGGATATTCGGCACGACTGGTTCGTGGCGGATAAACTCCGGCTCAGCCAAGTGCTGATCAATCTGCTGGGCAATGCGGTGAAATTCACGCAGGAGCATGGCAAGGTCTTTCTGACGATCCGCGAGGAGGAACAGGGCGACGGCTCGGCGCGGGTGTATTTCGGAGTCCGCGATACGGGAATCGGCATCAGCGAGAAAGATCAGGAGCGCGTATTCAGGGCGTTTGAACAGGCTAGAACCACCACGGAGTCCAGACAGAAAGGAACGGGGCTGGGACTGTCCATCAGCAACCGGCTGATCCAGATGATGGGAAGCTCCATCGAGCTGGAGAGCCGCCCGGGGGAGGGAAGCACCTTTTTCTTCACGCTCTCCATGCCTTTTGGCAAGGCGCAGGACGGCGGACGGGAGGAAGGGGAAATTTCCTTCGACGGTTACCGCATTTTGGTGGTGGAGGACAATGAGCTGAACTCCGAGATTGCGAGGACGCTTCTGGAGGAATCCCATTTTCAGGTGGACTGCGTCTATGACGGCTCTCAGGCGGTCAAGAGGATCGCCGAGACGGAGCCGGGGACATATGATCTGATCTTGATGGATATCATGATGCCCGTCATGGACGGACTCGACGCCACCAGAGCCATACGAGGAATGCAGCGGGAGGATTGCAGGACGATCCCGATCATTGCCATGTCTGCCAACGCTTTTGACGAAGATCTGAAAAAGTCGGTGGAATGCGGCATGAACGGTCATCTGTCCAAACCGGTGGAGATCGATAAAATGTATGCCATGCTCAAGAAAATTCTGGCCGACGCGCCCCGGTCCGGACATTAGGGCGGCGGGCAGTTTGGCGGACGCGTCATGGCGGGGAGATTTTTTCTTCTTGCCATGAGCGCAGTTTTGCATTATGATAAATAGGAGGGATTGGCTCGGAGGATGGGATGAAGGGATCTGACAGAGAGAGAAAGTGGTTTCCGGTTCTTGTGGCGGCGCTTGCGCTATATACCATAAAAAGCATATTTGTGGGGGCGGATATAGACGAGGCATACGGGGTGACGGTTGGTTACCGGCTGGTGCAGGGCGACCGCCTTGTATGGGATATGTGGGAACCGCATCAGACCTCCGCGATCTTTACGGCCCTGTTTATCCGTCTGATTCTTCTCTTTACGGGCGGAAGCCTGCAATATATGACGATTCTTTTGAGGGTCTGTTTCTTTCTTGTCCAGACAGGTATCACATGGTATCTTTATCAAAGTTTCAAAGAATGTCTGCCCTTTCTAAGTCGATGGGAGCGGATGCTCTTGGCCATGGCCTACTACATCACCACGCCAAAGTGTATCTATGTACCTGAGTATTCCAATCTGCATATGTGGTTTTCCACTATGCTCGTATTGTTTCTGATGCGGTATTTCTGCCGGGAGTCCCGGAATCATGGCAAGAGCCTGTATCTGGTATTGGCGGGCGGAATGCTTGCCTGTGACGTGCTTTCCTATCCGGGGATGGTTCTCCTGTATCCGTTCTGCGCGGGAGTGGTTCTGTGGAAGTCCGGTTCCGCAAGAGAGCGGTTTCGTGCTTTTCTGGCGTTCACGCTGCCCTGTGTGATCGGCGCGGGCATTTTTGTGGGTTATCTGTGCAGTTACATGAGCCAGCAGGAATTGGCGCTGGTACTGCCCGCCATTTTGGGCGAAGGTTCCCATCAGACGGGGATTTGGGAGAAGCTCGGCGTCTGGGGAGCGGGAATCGGGGAGATTTTGGTGATGACGGCCGGATGCGGGATTGCGGCGACGCTTGTTCTTGCGGTTTGGAGGAAAGCCGTTCCTGCGGAGCGCCAGAGAGACAGGGTGGCGGGCTGGCTGTTTGTCTGGTTTGCGGTACAGACAGTTTTTCAGATCGCCTGTTGGATGAAAAGCGACTACAATTCCGGCTATCCGCAGACCCTCTATCTGGCGCTTCCGCTGTCCGGTCTGTGGTGCGCGGGCAGATGTGTGCGGAGAGAGCGGGCGGGTGTGTATCTGGCGGGCTTCTCGCTGGTCAATTATTTGGCGCTGAACCTCACATCCAACTGGGGGCCTGCAAGTTTGAACGTCTATCTGGTGACGGGGCTTTTGGGAGGACTGCTTTGCTGGCGGCAGTATTTTCTGGAGAGACGGGGGGAGGCGGGGCTTAGGATGATCAGGGCAGTCTGCGTCCTCTTTATCCTCAGTGAGGCCTTCGGGCGCTGTCTGCTGATGATCGGCGGCGACGAGGGAAGCAGTATGACGTTTCAGGTGCGGGGAATCAGCAGAGGGGGAGTCCGGGGCGGGATTCTGACTTCCTATATGAATTCCTACCGCTATAACAACAACCGGGAGCTGTTCTCTGAGATTGTGCCGGAGGGCAGCATGGTATTGTATCTTGGTCCGTCCTCTTTCTATTATATGCTGGGAGACTGTCGGGTGGCATCGCCCAATACCATCAGTACGCCCGTGTATGACGAGTATTTGGAGCTTTATTATGAGCTGCATCCGGAACGTTTCCCGGATGTGGTGGTGATGGAGAGCTGTTACGGCGATCTGTCCTATTTTTCGGAAGACGATTATATTTTCAAATGGCTGGAGGAGGTTTACCGGCCGACGGAAGTGAAAGATTATCCCTATGTGCGGGTCTACCGCAGGGAGGCGCCGTAGGGCGGAAAGGATCCGCATTGCAAGTCGGGAGCGAACCTGCGGCAGGAGAGGAAAAAGGCAAGGAGGAATTGCATGAAGAAAAATGGCATTGATTACGGTGAATACGCGGCATTATGTCAGGCGGCAGACAGGATAGAGCTGGGACTGTACGACGAATACGAGGTGCAGAGGGGGCTTCGCGACAAGAACGGAAACGGTGTACTCACGGGTCTCACCAATATATCCCGGATCGATTCGTTCAAAATGGTGGACGGCGTCAAGACGCCCTGCGAGGGCAAACTGTGGTACAGGGGATATGACTGCATTGAGCTGGTGCGGGGATTCCGCGAGAAGCGCTTCGGTTTTGAGGAGGCCGCTTATCTGGTTCTGCTGGGGGAGCTGCCCACGGAGGAAGAGCTGAAACGGTTCTGCCAGATTCTTTCGTCGGAACGGACGCTGCCCACCAATTTCACCAGAGATGTCATTATGAAAGCGCCCAGCAGCGATATCATGAATTCCATCACCAGAAGCGTGCTTACGCTGGCCTCCTATGACAGAAGGTGTAACGATACCTCGGTGGAGAATGTGCTGCGCCAGTGCATGGGATTGATCAGCCTGTTTCCGGTGCTTGCGGTGTACGGGTATCACGCTTACAACCATTATGCCAACGACGACAGCATGTACATCCACCGTCCCTCCAAAAAGCTGTCCACGGCGGAGAATATCCTCATGATGCTTAGGCCGGACAAAAAGTATACGGAACTGGAGGCGCGGGTGCTGGATATCGCGCTGGTGCTGCATATGGAACACGGCGGCGGTAACAACTCCACCTTCACCACACATGTGGTGACTTCCTCCGGATCGGATACCTATTCGGTGGTTGCGGCGGCGCTCTCTTCTTTGAAGGGACCGAAGCACGGCGGCGCCAATATCAAAGTGGTGGAGATGATGCGCGATCTGGAGGCCAATGTGTCCGACTGGGAGGACGAGGACGAGGTCAGGGCTTATCTCCAGAAGATTCTGGGACGGGAGGCCTTTGACAGAAAGGGGTTGATCTATGGCATGGGTCATGCGGTGTATTCCCTTTCCGACCCCAGAGCGCAGGTGTTCAAAGGCTTTGTGGAACAGCTCGCCATGGCCAAAGGGCGGGAGAAGGATTTCCGCCTGTACTCCATGATCGAGAGGCTTGCGCCGGAGCTGATTGCACAGAAATCCCGCATTTACAAGGGCGTCAGTGCGAATGTGGACTTCTACAGCGGCTTTGTCTACAGTATGCTGGAGATTCCGCTGGAACTGTACACGCCGATTTTTGCCATCGCCCGGATTGTGGGATGGAGCGCGCACCGCATCGAGGAGCTGATCAACATGGACAAAATTATCCGTCCCGCCTACAAGAGCGTGATGGAAGAGCGTTCTTATATCCCCATGGAGGAGAGAGGGGAACACAGATAAAAGAAGGCAGTCTAAACGTGTTGCTGCCAGATGAGCGGCTCATAGCGTTTTTTTAGCAGTCTTATGACATCGTCCGCTGGAAGGCGTTCTACTAATTCATCATACATGTCCGGGACGGTGCCGAAAGTGCAGGTCTTTTGAAAACCTGTCATGCTTTTTAAATATTCCAGCGCTTTTGTTTTATTTGCGTCCTTGTGGTAGATTTTAAGGTAGGCGTATCCGGGGTAGTCTTGGGAGGAATAGCACAGGAACTTATATTGTGCAGCATTTTCCGCAGCGGCCAGCGTCTGATATGCGGTCTCTATTTTTTCTGTCAAATCCACAGCCATGATGTAGGCCACAGGTTCTCCATCAGGCAGGGGACGGCGGATATAATTCCGATAGGGGGAACGACGCAATTTTTCATAGATTTGGGCTGCCCCCGAATTGTTTATCTGTTGAAAATAGATAAACACATTATCGTTGTCAACCACGTTCTGGAAACTTTCCAACCCCATGGATTGCAGCGAAAGCACAATTTCAGACGCTTGCAGATAAGACATTTCACATTTATAGGGATAACTGTTTTGCAGGGGATCATAAATAACCGCTCCATCCATCAAGATGACCGGGAGTTTCAGGCGAATGCCTTGTGCAGCCTCCCAAAAGGAGGCTGGCGTTCGTATTGTCATAATGGTGAAGGACAGCCCTTCCTCTAACATTCTGTTTAATTCTATCCGGCTGAAATCTGATAAATGGGAATCCTGTGACAGAAGCACATCATCCAGTCCTGCCACAAAGAGAGTATCTTTTTGTTTACGGCGGGGGAGCTGAAAGCGGTTGACCAGCATACCGATTCCAACTCCTAACAGAGTGTCCACCACGCGGTTTGCTATGAACAGGCAGGGATTTTCGTCCCCGATATGTACCATGGTGATGCTGAGGTACACCACACAGGAAAAATACGCCGCACTTTGCAATTTCAATACTACAGCTGTATAGAGAGAAGCCATAACACATAGTGTGACAATAGCACAATAGCAGACATAGGGGAACTGTAGCGGCAATAGAAATCCATATTGCAGCAAGATGGTCAGCAGGCCATATAGAGCGCCGATGAAAGTGCCGCAAATTCGCTGTTTTGCTATGGATTTGCTGCCGGTGAGATCCGGCTGCATACATTGTAGTGCCGCCAGCGCCATGTAGAAAAGGATACCGTTGCGGCAACTCATTTGGTGGATCAAAAAGCAGAATAAGACGGCCGTACCAGATTTAATGATGCGTGCGCCTATCTTAGGAAAGCATATTTTTCTCATAGGTGAACTTCCTCAAAAACAAAAGTCCATAGCTCCCGCCATGGACTTCATTGTCACAAATATTCCAACAGTTATCCTATCACAGTTTTGTGAGGGATGCAATCAAAAAAGTCAAATTTCCTGTTGACAAACATTGTATCATAGTATACAATCTCAACCATAAGAAGAAAATGAAATATTTTCAGATAGGCAATGGGGCTGACCACAGTATCAGCTCCATTTTTGTTTGTACTTTTTTTGTTGTACTTGAAGAATGGTCAAAGGATTCGTGACGGGAGGAAAAAGCAATGGCAATGATCAGACTGGAGCATGTTAATAAATATTTTGGAGATTTGCATGTACTGAAAGATGTCAATCTTGAGGTGGCAGAGGGTGAAAAACTGGTCATTATCGGTCCTTCCGGATCCGGCAAATCCACCACGGTGCGCTGTATGAATTTTCTGGAGGAACCATCCTCCGGAAAAGTCTATTTGGATGAGAAGGAACTGAATCATAAAAACAAGGTGCATTTAGTCCGTGAGACGACTTCTATGGTATTCCAACAGTTTAATCTGTACCCTCATATGACGGTGCTGCGGAACCTGACACTAGCGCCCACAAAGCTGTATCATAAAAGTAAGGCGGAGGCAGAGGAACTGGCTTATCATTATCTGGATGTAGTGGGGCTGCGGGATAAAGCGCATGTATATCCCACGACACTGTCCGGCGGGCAGCAGCAGCGTATCGCCATTGCCAGAGCATTATGCGCACAAACCAAGATCATCCTGTTTGATGAGCCGACTTCGGCATTGGATCCGGAGACAATACAGGAAGTGCTGGATGTGATGATACGGCTTGCCAAAGAAAATATAACCATGGTAGTGGTTACGCATGAGATGGGATTTGCCCGTCAAGTAGCAGATCGAATCGTCTTTATGGCGGATGGACAGATTGTGGAGGAGGGAACTCCGGAGCATTTCTTTGATAATCCGGAGAATGAGCGAGTGAAACAATTTTTGGGGAAAATTATCCGCTAAATATTTTATCCGCTTAAAACACGGCAGCAGTATTTCTCATATTTTACTGTCGTATGTTTTAAGATATATCCCGGCATATGGGCGTCCTGCTTACATATGTCTGGGTGCTACCCAATAAGCAGGCAGAAAAGAGGAGAGGTTATGAGAAAGAAACTGGCGTTACTATTGTCATGTCTGATGGCTGTGACGATGCTGACAGGCTGTAGTAAGGAGCAGGGAGCTGCAGCAGGTGCAGGGAACTCTGAAGCAAACGGCACAGTGGAATCAGCGCAACAGTCAGAAGGGGGAGAGGCGAGCGCTTTTGGAGCAGATACTCAGGCGATCATTGACAGAGGCGTACTGCGGGTAGGAGTGAAGAATGCAGTACCCGGATTTGGATTTCAGGATACGCTGACCGGAGAGTATTCCGGTATGGAGATTGATATCGCAACAAAGCTGGCGGACTATCTGGGCGTGGAAGCGGAGTTTACCACCGTGACGGCTGCAACCCGCACCGAGCTGTTGGATTCCGGGGATATTGATTGTGTGCTTGCCACCTTTACGATCACGGACGAGAGAAAAGAAAGCTGGGATTTTTCCACGCCTTACTACACGGACGCGGTGACTGTGCTGGTAGAGAATGCATCCGGAATCACATCCCTTGGGGAACTTGTTGACAAGAAAGTGGGGGTTTCTTCCGGCTCTACCTCTGCGAGAGCGCTGACTGCGGCCATGGTGGAAGCCGGTCTGATTGATGGGAGTGGGTTTGACCCGGACACCTTTGACCCGGCAGTCTGGACCACCGGCATTTCGTATCAGCAATATGAGGATTACCCGGCAATTTCCACGGCATTGAGTGCAGGTGAGGTGGATGCGTTCTGTGTGGATAAATCCATTCTGGCAATATACAAGACAGAGGGACGTTCCTATATCGAGGAAAGGTTTTCGCCTCAGGAGTACGGTATTGCCACCAAGAAAGGTTCCGACTTTTCTGTGCTGTGTGACGAATTGGTGAATACATGGTTGAACGATGGCACGATCAGCGGTTTTATAGACAATTATGGTCTTGAATAGAATTGATGTGAACTTCCGAAGGTGTCCCGCCTGACAGCGGGACACCGGAAAGGAATAGGGATAGGTATGGCAGGTTTCTTTTCGGCAGATGCATGGCAAAAAGTATGGGTTTTCCGCAGCACTTTTTTACACGGATTGGGAAATACGGTAAAAACCTCTTTTTTTGCGCTGCTCATTGCATTGTTTCTGGGGATTGTCGTAGGACTAATGGCAACCAGTGGGAAGAAGATACTGGCGGCGCTGGCCCGCATATATGTGGAATTCATCCAGAATACGCCGATATTGCTGCAAATGTGCTTCTTATACTATGCGTTGGCATTTTCGGGACATAGTATCGGTATCGTTCCTACGGGGATCTTGGCGTTGGGGATTTATACGGGAGCCTATATGGCGGAAGTGATCAGAGCCGGTATAGAGTCTGTTCCCAGAGGGCAGTTTGAAGCGGCTTCGGCACAGGGATTCGGATATATCCAGCGGATGTACTATATTATCTTTCCCCAGAGTATCAAGATTATCCTGCCGCCCATGGTCAATCAGGTGGTGAACTTGATCAAGAACACTTCCTGTCTGTACATTGTGGGAGGCACGGATCTGATTTCAGTGACCTATAGCTTTGTGACAGGGGTGAATACCGGCGGAGCATATGCTCCGGCTTATCTTGTAAGCGGGCTGCTATTTTTCATTATTTGTTTTCCGCTGTCCACGCTGGCCAGTACATGGGAGAGTTCTTTGAAAAAGCGTGATGCCAGAATGAACACCGCAGCGAAGGGATAAGGTTGAAAGAAATATGTTTCAACTTAAAAGCCGCGCAGAAATGAGGTAAAAGATGGAGAAGGGAAAATGAGAGAATTCAAGGGAAGTCTGAAAATCGTATCAAATGCGGGGGTACTCCAATATATCTGCAAGGGTATCGCCTTTACGCTGGCGATTGCGGTAACGGCGGTAGTGTTGGGCATCTTGATCGGGTCTATCTTGGCTCTAGCCAGAAATTACTGCAATGGCAGGATAAGCCGGATCTTCAAATGGCTGGCGATCGTCTACATAGAAGTGTTTCGGAACACGCCGCTGCTCTTATGGATTTTTGTCTGTGTGGTATTCTGTCCCTGCCCAAGCTTTTTAAACCATAAAATGTTTGGAATTTCCACAGTGGAAGTGCGGATGTTGTTCAAGGCGGCGGTGGCGCTGATTTTGTTTACCTCATCTGTGCTTGCAGAAATCATCCGGGGCGGGTTGAATTCCGTGGCTCAGGGACAGTTTGAAGCGGGACGCGCTCAGGGCTTTCACATGATACAGATCATGCTGTATATTGTTCTGCCACAAGCATACCGGAACATTGTGCCGACATTGCTGAGTCAGGTGATAACGACGGTGAAAGATTCTTCTTATCTGGCCAATGTTGCGGTCATTGAGTTAATGGCCAGAGTGAGGCAGATTATGAACGGCGCCCATCAATACAATGGATTGGGTACCACGAATGTTTCGGATGTCTTTGTCTTGTTTGGCTTCGCTGCGTTAATCTATTTTGCCATAAATTTTACGCTGTCCTGTATTGTGCGTTCCTTACAGAAACGGCATAAACGCCCGTCGGTGCAGTCGGCCGGAGTATAGGAGTCGGAGGATAAAATGATGGAAAAATATGTGATTACCATATCCAGACAGTTTGCCAGTATGGGACGGTGTATTGCACAAAACCTGTCGGAAGAATTGGGAATTCCCTTTTATGACAGGGATATTGTGGAACAGACGGCTAAACGGATGGATTTGCCAGTATCCATGATCAGTCAAGAGGAGGAGAATGCCCGTTCCATTTATTTTAGGAGGCAGTATCCGCTGGGCATGGGAATACAGAGTATGCAGGATGAAATTTATATGATCCAGCAGAATATCATTCGGGATCTGGCGCAACGGGAATCTTGCATTTTTGTGGGACGGTGTAGTGACGATATTCTGGCCGACCACCCGCATCGTCTCAGCGTTTTTGTTTATGCTCCATATAGTGTCCGCTATGAGAACTGCATCCGGAAACTGGGCATGGCGCCGTCCGTGGCGGAGAAAATGATAAAGAATGTGGACAAATCCCGGATACAATATCACAGGCGTTATTGCAAGGGATATCAGGATGAACTCACAGGCAAGGATCTGGCCGTAGACAGCGGCAGTTTTGGCATAGAAGGCGCGGCGCAGGTTATAAGATCCGTGCTGCGGGTAAAAGGCATAATAGGATGATTGGAGTGTAAAGCGATGGAAAAACCGATGATAGGGATCATCCCGCTTGTAGATATGGAAAGAGAGAGTTATTGGATGCACCCGGGATACATGAAGGGAGTGGAGCAAGCCGGGGGGATTCCGGTCATGCTGCCGTTGACTTCAGATGAAAAAGACCTGCAGCAGGCGGCAGAGGGTATGGATGGATTTTTATTTACCGGCGGACAGGATATTTCCCCAAACATGTATGCGCAGGAATATTCGCCCCTGTGCGGAAAATGCTGTAGAGAACGGGATGAAATGGAGGCAGTATTATTTCGCATGGTTTATGAATTGGATAAACCGGTATTGGGAATATGCAGGGGGATACAATATATTAACGTAATCATGGGAGGAACCTTGTATCAGGATCTGCCGTCGGAACATCCGTCTCACACGGAACACCATCAGACGCCGCCATATGATGTGCCGATTCATCAGGTCAAGATATTAGAGCAAAGTCCCTTATACAACACGTTAAAAAAAGAAAGAATCATGGTCAACAGTTATCATCATCAGGCAATTCGGATATTGGCTCCCAAATTGTCAGTCATGGCGATTTCAGATGATGATCTGGTCGAGGCAGTCTGTGTGCCGAAAAAGAGATTTATATGGGGAATACAATGGCATCCGGAGCTTTCCTATTTATCGGATGAAAACAGCGGTAAGATTTTTGCGGCATTTATTGCTGCTGCAGGCGGATGCTGAGGAGTGCGCATGATGAGTATCAATTTGAGTGCATAATATCAGAAAACGGCGTTAGAGCGTATAGAAAACCGAAAGTCGGTTCTCCGTATGCTCTATTTTTTTGCTTCTGCCTGCGCCGGTATACCACATGCAAGTTCAGACATAATAGATACAAGGTATTGCAGTCTGGAGGAGATGTGGTAAAATATGAGAATATGGAGGAGATTTGTGATGGATACCATGCACACTTATCTGAAAGAGTATGGCGACATCCCTTTCACGGAGCGGCCTATGAATGACGTGGACAGTCTGGTGCTGTGCCAGTTTGCCTATCTGAAATTCGACGGGCTGGTTCCGGGCATCAGAGAGAATAAAAGCTCCGTATCTCTCGAAGAACTGGCTGCGCATCCCGAGGCGGAAAAACTGTTTGCGGACGAGCGTTTTGAGAAGGACAACCGCGCGCTTTTTGAGGGAATGCTTTCCGGCAGGCGTTTCCGCGGCATGAAACTGAACTGCCATATCAATGTGGTGGAAAAGGAATGGGAGACGCAGTTTGCGGCGATCACCTGTCTGCTGGAGGACGGCACCATCTATGTGGCCTTCCGGGGGACGGACGAGACGATCGTGGGCTGGAAAGAGGATTTTAACATGGCGTTCCTCTCCCCGGTTCCCGGACAGTCGCTGAGTGTAAAATATTTGAACATGGTGACGGCGCGGTTTCCTCATTCTTTTTATGTGGGCGGCCACTCCAAGGGCGGGAATCTGGCGGTGTACAGCGCCATGAACTGCGTACCCGCCGTACAGGAACGGATTATCAAGATATACAGCATGGACGGGCCGGGATTTCGGCCGGAGGTGCTGAAAAACTGCGGTTATGACCGGATTGCGGACCGGGTGGTGAAGCTGCTGCCGCATTCTTCCATGGTCGGCATGATTTTTGAGTGGGATACCCGGTATCAGGTGGTGGAGTCGAGAAGTTTCGGTCTGGCACAGCACAATCCTTTTAATTGGAAGATCAAGAACGGGGCGTTTGTGCTGGCGGAGGAACTCTACGAGAGGGCGCGCCGGACGGACAACACCATCAACGAATGGATTATCTCGCAGGACGAGAAGCGGATTAAGACGTTTGTGGACACGCTTTATCAGGTGATCTCCGCCTCGCAGGCAGACGATCTGATTGCCATGACGGCGGATTGGAAGCGCAGCATGTCGGGGGTGGTTACCGCCATGAAGGAGTTGGATGAAGATACTGCCGGAATGCTGCAGGAGACGGTGCGGGAGTTGTTCGAGCTGGCCAAGATCCATGTGCGGGAGGAACTTGCCAAGCCTTTACAAAAAGTGCAAAAAGCCTCGAAACTCACGAAGGACAAGCGCCCTGCAGGAAGAAAGACAGAAGCGGTACACCCGACAGCGTAGTAAAGCGCGGATCCAGCCGTTCAGGATGCCATTGAAGCCCCAGAATGGGAAGGCTTTCATGGGCGATCCCCTCGGGGCATTCGTCCTCCGGACAGAATTGGATGACCCGCAGGCCGGTTCCGAGTCTGCCCAGACATTGGTGGTGGGCCGAGTTGACCACGGCTTCTCCGCCATAGAGTACATGCAGGAGAGAGCCTTGCAGGATGCGTGTATTATGATAGAGATCTTGGCCGGGACACAGATGCAGGCGGGCGGAGTCCATGTCCTGCATGATGGTGCCTCCGAAGGCGACATTGATGAGCTGCATCCCCTTGCAGACGCCAAGAACCGGACGCTTGTTCCGGATGCACAGTTCCAGCGCTTGAAACTGCAGGATATCCAGTTCCGTGTCGATGCTGCGGGAACCGCGGTTGTTTTCCCCGAAGAAGGCGGGGGTGATGTCGCCGCCGCCGGGCAGCAGAAGCCCCTGACAGGAGGAGACTTCCCCGGGATTTAAGGTGGTGACGGGGGTCAGGGCATTTTCCTGCAGAAAGCGTTCGTAGTTGGCCGTGTCTTTGGGGCGGCCGAGAATGGCGATTTTGAGGTTTTGCGGCATGGTTTGTTGTTCCTGACACAAAAGTGTATACATTAGTATATGCGGCGCGGCCTGTTTTTTGCACGCGGCCGGAAAGGTGGATGAAATGCGGATTCGACAACGGAAAAATATGGTCTTGGGGCTATTGTCTTTTGTGCTGCCGGTGGCGGTCATGCTCGTGATTTTTATCATCAAGGGAATTTATCCGTTCGGCGGGAGAAGTTTTCTGAGTACGGATTTGTATCACCAGTATATGCCGTTCTACAGCGAATTTGTCCGGGCGGTGAAGAGCGGGCAGGGAGTGTCCTATACATGGAATGTGGGAATCGGAACGAATTTTCTGGCGTTGTATGTGTACTATCTGGCCAGCCCGTTCCACTGGCTGGGATTTCTGGTGCCGGAGCAGTATCTGATGGAGTTCTTGACGTATCTGGTGGTGGTCAAAATCGGGCTGTGCGGGCTGAGTGCCTTTTGGTATTTCAAGGGACGCGCGGCGGAGCTGGGGATAACGGCGCTGTTTTTCTCCCTGTGCTATGCGTTGTCGGGGTTTCTCGCGGCCTATAACTGGAATATTATGTGGATCGACTGCGTGATTCTGCTGCCGGTTATTATGCGGGGGGTGGAGAGGCTTGTCCGGGAGGGCAGGCCGGGTCTCTACTGCGTGGCGCTGGGGCTTTCTATCTTTACGAACTTTTACATTTCGATTATGATCTGTATTTTTCTGGTGCTGTATTTTCTGGTGCTGTATTGCACGGAGCGGCACCCGATGCCTGACGGGAACGCGGGCCGGGCGCGGCGCTGGGCGGCTCATATCAAGCCGATCGGGCAGTTTGCCCTGTATTCCCTTCTTGCGGGAGGCATGGCGGCCGTGCTGCTGCTTCCGGAAGTCTGCGCCCTGCTGGCCACGGATTTCGGGGACATCAGTTTCCCGGACAAAGTGGAAAGCTATTTCTCTGTGCTGGACATGCTGGCCAGACATTGTGTGGCGGTATCGGTGGAAAAAGGGCTGGATCACTGGCCGAATATCTACTGCGGTGCTGGCGTGTTTTTGTTTGTGCCGCTCTATGCGCTCAACGGCAGGATTCCCGCGCGCAAGCGTTTCGGTATGCTGGCGTTGGCGGGCGTCTTTCTTTTGGGATTTGGCACTTCGGTGTTGAATTTTATCTGGCACGGGTTGAATTATCCGGATTCCCTGCCCGCAAGGCAGTCCTTCATCTATATTCTGCTGGTGCTGGCCATGTGCCAAGACGCCTGCGTGTATCTGGAACCGGGAGAAAAGACGGCGAAGGAGCGCGTCGTACATATTTATCTGGGGGCGGTGGCGGCGCTGTTGTTCGTGGAAAAATTTGTGGAGCATGAGGATTTCCTGCCCGGCGTGGAATGGCTGACGCTGTTGTTCGTCACGCTGTATGCGGCGCTGTTGTATCTGGGGCTGGTTCACGGTACGAAGCGGTGGCGCACGGCGGTTGGATGGATCGCCATGACGGCGGTGGTGGCGGAGACGGGAATCAACACCTACTGCACCAGCGTCAGCAATGTGAGCCGGGCGGCTTATCTGGAGTATCAGGAGGATTACCGTTCCCTGTACGAGTGGACGCGGGAACAGGAGAAGGGATTTTACCGTCTGGAGAAATTTACCAGAAAGACCAAAAACGACGGCACGTTGACCGGATACCCCACGGCTTCCGTATTTTCCTCCACGATGAATTCCGCAGTGATGGATCTCTACGAGCGGCTCGGTATGCGCCACAGCAAAGTGTTCTACGGATATGACGGCGCAACGGCGCTCACTTCCGCGCTCTTAAATGTGAAGTATCTCTTCGGCGAATCGGACGGGTACGAAAACGCCCTCTACCGCGTCTGTAACGAAAGCGGCGGCATAAGCCTCTACCGCGCGGAGTACGCGCTGCCCTTCGGGTATGTGGCCCCCACCGGGTATGATCTGCCGGAAGGCTTTTCCTACAGCGGACTGCGCCTGCAGAACCAGATGGTGCATGATCTGGGGATCGAGGGACAGCTTTTTGTGAAATGCGACGGGGATTTCTCGGGGGAAAATATACGGTTTGCCGCGCCGGAGGACGGCGTCTACTACGGCATCATCAGCGCTTCCGGCACCAGAAAGGTCAAGGTGACGGGCGGATCGCTCAGCGAACAGAATTTTCAGGATTTAAAGAGAGGTTCCGTGCTGTATCTGGGATATCTGGAGCAGGGCAATCTGCTGTTTCTCAAAAACGGCGACGAGGACGATCAGACCAAGGAGATCGAAGTAGATATCTATCGAATGGACGAGGCGGTTCTGCGGGAAACGATCTCGGTTCTGTCGCGGAATCAGCTGGAGGAGGTGTCCTATGACAGCACCCGGATCGCCGGAAGCCTACAGCTGGAACAGGCGGGCAGGCTGATTCTGTCTGTCCCGTATGAGAAGGGATGGAGCGTGACGCTGAATGGGGAGCGCGTGGAGCCGGAGCTTTTTGGGGGCGCCTTGATGGCGTTTGACCTGCAGCCGGGAAACTATGAACTCCGGATGCGCTATGTACCCTACGGAAAGTATGCGGGAATGGCGGTCAGCGCGGTGAGCATCTGCTGTTTTGCGGCGCTGATGTGGTTTGGAAGGCGGCGCAGAAAATTCAGGTAGTTTTATTGGACTAATTATATGATACCTTCTTATCAGAACGAGTCGTAACGGACACAGGCTGATAAGGAGGTATTTTTATTATGAGGAGAAAAGCGGGACGTTTGGCCATTATGATACTGGCGGTGATCTGTATCGTTCTCTTCGGCGCGGCGGGAAGTGCGAAAGCCCAGAGACAGACGGCGCAGGAAGGACGGGAGAGGCGTTGCCGGGAACGGGAGGAAGAACTTCTGGAGCAAGTCAGGACCTATCTGGCGGACCGGGGATTTTCGGACAGCGGCGTCACCCTGAGCCGTACCGTGGAGGAAGGGCGCGGGAGAAGCTACACGGTTACCGTTCATCACAGGCGCATCGACAGGATGGGCGGAGAAGAGCGGGCGCGGCTTGGCGGACAGCTGGAGGAGGTGTGCGGAAGCTGGTTCGGCAGCGGCTCGGCGGAACGCGGCTGTGTGGAATGTCGGTTTTTGCTCGCAGATGATCTGCCGTCTGGCTTCTGAGGCGGGTGAGAGACCCAAAGTCCGCAAAGGCGGAAAATGCGGTAAAATTTGCATGACATTTACGGGAAATAGGGGTATACTCTTACTAGACGAATCCGCGCGGGCGGCGTCCGAAAGGAGTCTTGTAAATGGCATTTATTCCCATACCCCATGAGATCTATAAACATTTTAAAGGAAATCTATATCAGATAACGGCGGTGGCAAGGCATACGGAGACGGAAGAACTTCTGGTGGTGTATCAGGCGCTCTACGGCGACTTTCAGACCTATGCGAGACCCTTGGAGATGTTTCTGAGCGAAGTGGACAGGGAGAAATATCCGGACGTCCGGCAGAAATACCGTTTTGAGCTTCAGAGTGAGAATGCCGACAGACAACGGGAGCGGGAACAGGACAGTGCGGGTTCCCGGACGGCGAAGAAATCGGCGGACGGTCAGGCCGAGGCTGCGGACGGAGCGCAGGAATGCGCAAAACCTGCGGAACAGACTTGCACAGAGGCGGAGGAGCTGAATCTTGACCCGCAGGTGCTTGCGTTTCTGGATGCAGACTCCTATGAGGAGAGGCTGAATCTTCTGGCGGGACTTCACCACCGCATCACGGACGAGATGATCACCACCATGGCGGTGGCCTGTGATGTGGAGGTGCCGGAGGGAGATACGGAGAGCCGGTACGTTTCGCTCCGCTCCTGTCTGCTGACGCTGGAAAAGTACGAGTGCAACCGTCTGCGTTAGCGCCCCTAAGCCGTTTCTGAAATTGTTTTGCGGTTTTATCGGAAAGGAGCGGCTTATGACGATTAAAAAACAGGCGGGACAGAATAAGATGGTGGTCGGGATCTCGGCGCGGGCGCTTTTTGACTTGACCAAAGAACATGCGCTCTATGAGGAGCAGGGGGTGGAGGCCTACTGCCGTTACCAGATCGAGCATGAGCAGGAGCCGCTGCTTCCGGGTCCGGGATTCGGGCTGATCCGCTCGCTGCTGTCTTTGAATGCGCTGAGCGGAGAGCCGCTGGTGGAAGTCATTATCATGTCCCACAACAGCCCGGACACTTCCCTGCGCGTGTTCCATACCGTCCGGCATTACGGTCTTGGGATCACCCGGGCGGTGCTGGCAAGCGGCGCATCTCTGGCTCCGTATCTGGAGGCTTTCCACACGGATCTGTATCTGTCCGCCTGTGAGGAGGATGTGCAGTCCGCGGTGGACAGCGGGATCGCCGCCGGCATTGTCTGCACGGAGCCGGGAGGTGTCTTTGGCCTAAAAAAGGGTCAGGAACCCGCGCAGATCCGGATTGCCTTCGACGGCGACGCGGTGCTGTTTTCAGACGAGTCGGAGCAGATTTTCCAGACCAGAGGGCTTCACGCCTTTGAGGAGAACGAGGAGAGAAACGCCAGAAATCCCTTGGCGGAAGGACCGTTTGCAAATTTTCTGAGAAAGCTCTCGGATCTGCAGAATGTCCTGCGGGACGGGCTGGGCGTCTGTCCGATCCGCACGGCTCTGGTGACCTCCCGGAGCGCCCCGGCGCATGAGCGCGTTATCAGAACCCTGCGGTCGTGGAATGTGCGGGTGGACGAGGCTTTTTTTCTGGGCGGTCTGGAGAAAAAGGCCGTGCTGGCGGCATTTGGGGCGCAGATTTTTTTCGACGACCAGTCGGCGCACACGATGAGTGCGGCGCAGGCGGTTCCCGCCGCTAGAGTACCCTATCGCAAAAATAAGAGGAGAGAGAATTGTCTGCATGAAATACCGGATGATCGTGCCGGCTGAATTTATAGAGCGGCCCAATCGGTTTGTGGCCTATGTGAAGCTTTTCGGAGAACGTGTGGAGACGCATGTGAAAAATACCGGAAGGTGCAGGGAGCTGCTCATACCCGGAGCAAGGGTTTGGCTGGAAAAGAGTGATAAGAAGGAGCGGAAGACCGCCTATGATCTGGTGGCGGTGGAAAAAAACGGGCGCAAGATCAACATTGACTCGCAGGCGCCCAACAGGGTTGTGGGAGAGTGGCTTTTGCAGGAGCGGCTCTTCCCCGGCCTTGTTTGCGTGCGCCCGGAGACCGTATACGGCAGATCGCGGTTTGACTTCTATGTGGAGACCCGTTCCGAGAAGATTTTTCTGGAGGTCAAGGGGGTCACGCTGGAGGAGGATGGTGTGGCGCGCTTTCCGGATGCGCCTTCCGAGCGGGCGGTCAAGCATCTGGAGGAGCTGATGCGAGCCAGGCGGGAGGGATACAGAGCCTGTGTCCTGTTTGTGATTCAGATGAAGGGTGTGCGGTATTTCCTTCCGAATTGGGATACGCACCGGGCTTTTGCGGAGACGTTAGAGCGGGCGAGGAAGGCGGGGGTGGAGCTGTATGCCTTCGATTGCGAGGTGACGGAGGAACGCATGGAGATCGGCGCGGAAGTGCCTGTTTTGATGCGGGAAGAGGAGAAGGAAGCGGTATTTGGAAAAGATTCCGGAAATCCTAATAAAAACTTAAGATTGGAAGCCCTTTTTGCTATTCCCCTGCCGCTTCTAAACTGGTATGATAAGAACAGGCGGATTTTACCTTGGCGGGAGCAGCCGACGGCCTACCGGGTGTGGGTGTCCGAGATCATGCTGCAGCAGACCCGGGTGGAGGCGGTGAAACCCTATTTTGAGCGTTTTATGCAAAGCTTTCCCGGTGTGGAGGATTTGGCGGCGGCAGAGGAGGAGAAGCTTTTAAAACTCTGGGAAGGCCTTGGCTATTATAACCGGGCGCGCAATCTGCAGAAAGCGGCGCTTCGGATCGTGGAGCAATACGGCGGAAAGGTTCCGGCGGATTATGAGGCGCTTTTAAAACTGCCCGGAATCGGGAGTTATACGGCGGGAGCCATATCATCCATCGTCTGGGGGCAGCGCCGCCCGGCGGTGGACGGGAATGTGCTGCGGGTTCTCGCCCGAATCCGCAGGGATGAGAGACCGATTTCCGACGCAAAGGTGAAGCAGCAGATAGAGCGGGAACTTTGGGAGGCGATGCCTGCGGACAGACCCGGGGATTTCAATCAGGCCATGATGGAGCTTGGAGCCTGTGTCTGCGTACCGAACGGAGCGCCCCATTGCGGGAGCTGCCCGCTGGAAAAGCTATGCATGGCGCACAGAGACGGCGTGGAGGCGGCCTATCCGAAGAAGGAATCCAGAGCCGCGCGCAGGATCGAGGAGAAAACGGTTCTGGTCATTCGGGACGCGGAGCGGATCGCTCTCAGAAAACGTGCGGATAAGGGACTGCTTGCGGGGATGTATGAATTTCCTTCCATGGAGGGATTTTGCACGGTGCGGGAAGTGACGGCGTATCTTGCCGGAAACGGCCTGAGAGCGATCCGCATCCGTCCGCTGGAGGAGTCCAGACATATTTTTACCCACAGGGAATGGCATATGAAGGGATACATGGTGCGGGTGGACGAGCTGGAGCCTGCAATTCCCTGCGGGGAGACGGCGGATTGGCTGTATATCAGGCCGGAGGAGATCCGGGAGAAATATCCGGTGCCGGCTGCCTTTGCGGCCTATACAAAGATGCTGAGTATCCGGCTCGGGAAAGAGAAGTTTAAGGAGGATCAGTGATGAAACTGTTGTCTATTGCGGTTCCATGCTATAATTCTGAAAATTACATGCGGAAATGTATCGAGTCCCTGCTGGCAGGGGGGGAGAATGTGGAGATCCTGATTGTGGACGATGGCTCCGACAAAGACCGCACCGCGGAGATCGCAGACGAGTATGCGGCCAATTACCCCACGATCGTGAAAGCCATTCACAAGGAAAACGGAGGCCACGGCTCGGCGGTGAACGCGGGGATTGCCCACGCCACCGGGCTTTATTTTAAAGTGGTGGACAGCGACGACTGGGTCAAGAAAGAGGCTTATCTGCAGATTCTGGATAAGTTGGAGGAATTGACCGGCGGAGCTACCGCGCTGGATATGTTCATCAGCAATTATGTCTATGAAAAAGAGGGGGAGAATCGCAAGAAAGTAATGCACCACAGACGCACCCTTCCGCGGGACGAAATGTTCACATGGAAGGACTGCCATCATTTTATAAAGGGGCATTATATTCTGATGCATTCCGTGATTTTCCGCACCAGACTTTTGAAAGAATGCGGTATGCAGCTGCCCGAACACACCTTTTATGTGGACAATCTCTATGTGTTTGAGCCGCTGCCCTATGTGAAAAATATGTATTATCTGGACGTGAATTTCTACCGCTACTATATCGGCAGGGAGGATCAGTCCGTAAACGAGAACGTGATGATCGGGCGCATTGACCAGCAGCTGAAAGTCAACCGGCTGATGATCGACTATCTGTGCGAGCGCAAGGCGGAGATCGCCAGAAATAAGCGGCTGTACCAGTATATGCGCAATTATCTGGAGATCATTATGACGGTGTCTTCCGCTTTGCTGATCCGTTCCGGCACGGAGGAACATTTGGAGATGAAAAAAGCCCTCTGGCGATATCTGAAGGATAAAGACAAAAGTCTGTATCTGTATATGAGGCACGGGATCATGGGAGGCACCATGAATCTGCCGGGCAGAAGCGGCCGAAAGATTTCCACGGACGCTTATCTGATCTGCCAGAGAATTTTTAAGTTCAACTGAAGAGTATTCCATATTTGCGGACGGGCAAAAGTTTGTCGAGTTAGGGGAGGAAAGTGTGAAATAGGACATTGTGCTATCCCATGCCAATACCTATTTTCAGTTTCGTCTTCAGCATTGGGAACCAGCCTTTGCTCCTTTGGGTACAGCAATAGATGATTCCGCAGGTTTTGGTTGAATTCAATCACGATAGTCCAGATTATGCCGGATACAAGCATTATGTTTTCCGCATAATAGGTGATAGGCGCAAATGTCTTTATCATAAAATAATGATGAAATAATTTATTGAGTATCCAACCGGTTACCATGCTGCTTAAAATCGTAAAGATCCGCCCACCCAAAGTAGTGTTCAAATGACAACCCATGCTCAATAATATTTCCGGTAGAAAAATAAGAAGAACCACTATTGGCATTCCGGAGCCGCGCCCTGAAAAATTGGTTCTTTCCAAAGACCAACCGTGTATCATAAAGATTGATACCGGATAGAAAAACAAAATATATAAATTGTAAAAAAATATAATTTCTTTACCTGCATTTCTATTCATTTTTATCTCGTATGACGTAAGTTCTGTATTCCCATGTTCGCCGAAAACTTTCCAAAGTTTATCACAATTCCGTTTATAAGCAAAGGAATACTGTGTTACAATCCATTATATTACATCTTAACGGACGATCTGAGGATTGGCCTTTTTGCGGCGGCTGCGCGCAGTACGGATGGCCAGCACCGGATCAAAGCGGTATACCACCGCATACATTACCGCGGCCATGCAGAAGGCCGTGAGTACGTCAAAAACGGAGTGCTGTTTGATGAACACCGTGGACAGGATGATGGAACCTGCCAACAGGAACGATCCGATCTTGACTCCTTTTTTGTCCGAGAGCGATTCACAGTGCATCACGGCGAAATGCGCGCCCAGCGAGTTATACACATGGATGCTCGGCCATAGGTTGGTGGGCGTGTCCGTACTCCAGAGCGAGGCTACCATCCGGGTAAAAATGTTGTCTCTGGGCATCTCATGCAGCCTCAGATGATGGCCGTTTGGCCAGAGCGTGGATATGATCAAAAAGATTGTCATACCGGTAAACAGGAACACGCAGGTTCTGTAATAATCGGTTTTGTCGGTGAAAAACAGGTATAGCACCGTGGCGGACACATAGGCAAACCACAAAAAATATGGAATGACGAATACCTCACAAAACGGTATGTAATCGTCCACATTCATGTGGATCACATGGTAATGTGAAGTGACGGTCTGTTCCAGATGCCAGAACCATACCCAGTAAATGACGCCGTAGACAATGAGCGGCACCGCGTGACGGTACTTTGCCCAAAGTGCCTTGCACTTTTCCATAATAATAACCATGCCTTTCCGTAACCTGCAAATTCTTGACAACGAAAAGCGCAAGCTTTTTGTTGTATGCTATCGCAGGCACAAATTTGTATTCCTCCCTGTGTGGGCTAATGCCTAAACACTTTCTAGTATAATCGAAATATTGGAAAATGCAATGGTATTTTGATAATCTTTAGGATTCTTTAAAAAACAAAAGATAATCTTAAGAATTTGCGGCGCACAGCGTCTGTTCCCCGAAATGAAGCAAGAGAAAAGGAAAACAATATAAAATAAAGCACTATAAAATAATTATAATTGAATAAAATCAAAATATTATAAGAAATATAAAAATTGGGACTTCCTATTTTAGGAAAAATGTATTATAATGAACATGCGGCGAGGCGGCCGCACAGTCAAGGACACATCCAAATATCATCTGTAGACACAATCCCTGCGGAACAATCGGAATATGAATAACCAGACAATCTAAATAAATGGGCGGTCAATCACCGTACCGGGAGGCATTTTATGAGAGAAAAGTATGAATCACTGGCATTGTTGCAGCTCAAAGAGCTGGCGAAAGTGCGCGGGTTAAAAGGCACATCCACCATGAAGAAGGCGGAACTGGTGGAGGCCATGCTGGCGGAGGACGAACGTCAAAGGAAACTACAGGAAGAGCAGGAGAGCCGGACGGAGAGCGGGCGGAATAAAAAGCCGCAGGAAGAGCAGGAGAGCCGGGCGGACGGCGAGCGGACGAGAAGGCCGCAGGAGAATGCGGAGGAGACGCAGATTCCCCGCGATTTGGACAGCGGACTGGAAGCCAGCGGGATTTTGGAAGTTATGCCCGACGGGTATGGGTTTATTCGCTGTGAAAATTATATGCCGGGCG
This sequence comes from Muribaculum sp., assembly GCA_023663735.1. Lineage (GTDB taxonomy): Bacteria > Bacillota > Clostridia > Lachnospirales > Lachnospiraceae > Acetatifactor. The sequence continues at coordinate 29,457 of JAMPGV010000019.1, forward strand.
AGAACGACGTCTATGTGGCGCCCAGCCAGATTCGTCGATTCGGCTTGAAAACCGGCGACATTCTCTGCGGCAACAAGCGTGTAAAAACGCAGCAGGAGAAATTCAGTGCGCTGCTGTTCGTGCGATCGATCAACGGATATGCGCCGGACGAGTGCGCCCGACGCAAGAATTTTGAGGATATGACGCCCATTTTCCCCAATGAGCGCATTAAATTGGAGACGCCGGGCTGCGGTGTGTCCATGCGGGTGATGGATTTGGTGAGTCCCGTGGGAAAGGGACAGCGAGGCATGATCGTGTCTCCGCCCAAAGCGGGAAAAACCACGCTGTTAAAGGAAGTGGCAAAGTCTATCCTGCGGAGCAATCCCCAGATGCACATGCTGATTCTTTTGATTGACGAGCGTCCCGAGGAAGTTACCGATATTAAGGAAGCGATTGTGGGGCGGAACGTGGAAGTGATCTATTCCACGTTCGATGAGCTGCCGGAACATCACAAGCGGGTGTCCGAGATGGTGATCGAGCGGGCGAAACGTCTGGTGGAGCATAAAAAGGATGTGGTGATCCTCTTGGACAGCATTACACGGCTTACGCGGGCCTATAATCAGGTGGTTCCGCCCAGCGGCCGGACGCTCTCGGGCGGTCTTGACCCGGCGGCGCTGCACATGCCCAAGCGTTTCTTCGGCGCAGCGCGCAATATGCGGGAGGGCGGAAGCCTGACCATTCTGGCCACCGCGCTGGTGGAGACCGGAAGCAAGATGGACGATGTGGTCTACGAGGAATTCAAAGGCACGGGCAATATGGAGATGGTTCTGGATAGAAAGCTGTCCGAGAAACGCATTTTCCCGGCCATTGATCTTGCGAAGTCCAGCACCAGAAGAGAGGATCTGTTGTTAAACGGAGATGAGCTGGAGGCCATTAATATTATGCGGAAAGCCTTGAACGGGATGAAGTCCGACGAGGCGACGGACAGAATTTTGGACATGTTCGCCCGCACCAGAAGCAATGTGGAATTCGTCAATCTGGTGAAGAAGAACCGCTTTATATAATTCCGGTAATTCATAGCAATGGAAACGGCGCTGGAAATAGATTAAAAAATATATTAAAAAAAGAGATTAAAATAAAGAGAAACAGGTCAAAATAGGTAGAAATAGATAGGAATAGATTAAAAAAGAATAGTAAAAAGAATAGTAAAAAGATACGAAAAATGCTTGACTTTATGCGCAATGACATATATAATATAATACGTTGCAGATACTGCTGCGATAGATGTGCGCTTAGCTCAGCTGGATAGAGCGTTTGGCTACGGACCAAAAGGTCGGGGGTTCGAATCCTCTAGCGCACGGTAGAGCGCTTGCGCACGGTAGTGAGTATGCGCACGGTAGAGCGTATGTGCCAGAAGCCCTAAGGATCCTATGATTCTTAGGGCTTTTGTGCGTTAGCCCGGCGGATTTCAATGGGCGGGCAGGAGCATTCAGAAAGGAGATCCGGGGAGCGGTTTATAAAAAATTTAGAAAGCCTTTTCCGGAATATTATTTACGGCAAAAGTCCGGCGTGATAGAATAGATTTCAACGGGGGAAATGCGAATGAATGGAATCGTTTATGACGCGAGACGCATCAAGGCCTATGAGGGACTGAAGGCATTGGGCGCATACGCGGGCAAGGATGCCGGATGGCTTGAGATGCTCTGGGAGGGCATTGTATTTGATGGCGCGCTGCTGAGAGAATTCATGTATTATCTGGATCATCACGGTTTCTTGGACGAATTAAAGTGTGAGGGATATGCGCTGACGGATCTTTATGTGTGGCAGATGGATCGCTATAATCTGGTGCGGGAGGTGGGGAAAAACACCGAATGCTGCAATAAGGAAGCGATGGTGCTGAACGCTTTTTACACGATGTTTCGTATGCAGCAGGAACCGGCCGTCTATGTAAGGCGGCTCACATCGGGAGAGGGAATGGATCAGTTGCAATGAGCAGACAGGAGTTTATCGACAGGCTGCGTGCCGCGTTGAACGGCAGAATCCCTGCGTCGCAGGTGGAGGATACCGTCAATTATTATCAGGATTATATCAATACGGAGATCCGCAAGGGCAGAACCGAGGAGGAGGTGCTGCAGGCATTGGGCGATCCCCGGCTGATTGCGCGGACCATCGTGCAGACCAGCGGCGCTTCGGAGCATGTCTATGAGCAGGAGAGCGCCGAGGAGCGGTATACCAATACCGCCGCCCACAGAAGCCTGCGGATTCCCGGATGGCTGCTGGCGGTTCTTGTGATCGTGATTGTTTTTTTGATTATCAGCGTCGTCTTCTCGGTGCTGTCTTTTCTTGCGCCGTTTCTCATTGTGTTTCTGGCGGTGGTCTTTTTGGTAAAACTTTTCCGGGACTGGCTCAACTGAGAAATCTCACAATAAGAACTTTCCAAAGTGCAGAAAAGAGATGCAAAATAAAAAAATTGCGCATATAGGGATAATTTCGGAATTTATCAGGCATACTACTCCTGTAACTAACAATCAACAGGAGGGAAATGTTATGTCCAACAATAATTACGACAATAACAAGTACAACAACAGCACCAACAATTCTGACAACAGCCAGAACTGCAAGAACAGCCAGAATAACCAGAACAACAACCAGAAGAACAACCAGAACAATAACCAGAATAACCAGAACAACAACCAGAAGAACAACTACTAATACGGCTGCGGAGTCTGGCAGAGTCAAAAGGGGCGTCCAAATGAGGCGTCCCTTTTGACATGTCTGGTGACATACTTAAGCGGCTTTTGAATCGTAATTTTGCGCCGGGACTTTACATCGATTCCCAAAACGGGTATACTTAAATACAAATTAAAATGGGAAAGTATGGGAAGAAACAGCGGGAAGGATGGTCGTATGCGAAAATTTGATCTGATCGCGCCCTGCCATTTCGGCATGGAAGCGGTTTTGAAAAGGGAAATCATCGATTTGGGATACGATGTCACGCAGGTGTCGGATGGGCGCGTTACGTTTTTCGGAGACGAGGAGGCGGTGTGCCGCGCCAATATTTTCCTGCGGACGGCGGAGCGCATCTTAATTAAGGTGGGAAGTTTTCATGCGGAGACCTTTGAAGAGCTTTTTCAGGGTACCAAAGGCCTGCCGTGGGAGGAATACATACCGAAGGACGGCAGGTTTTGGGTGGCGAAAGCCGCCAGCGTGAAGTCCAAGCTGTTCAGCCCGTCGGATATCCAGTCCGTCATGAAGAAGGCCATGGTGGAGCGTATGCGGGAGAGCTGTCACACCAGTCGGCTCGAGGAGGACGGGGAACCGTTTCCGGTCCGTGTGTTTCTATTAAAGGACGAAGTTACGGTGGGGTTGGACACGACGGGAGAGTCCTTGCACAAGCGGGGGTATCGAAAGCTTACCGCCAAGGCGCCCATCGCTGAAAATCTGGCGGCGGCCTTGATTCTGCTCACGCCTTGGAACGGCAGCAGGATTCTGGTGGATCCCTTCTGTGGAAGCGGCACGTTTCCCATTGAGGCCGCGATGATGGCCGCCCATATGGCGCCGGGGATGAATCGGCGTTTTACCGCTGAGAACTGGGGGCATGTGATCGGGAAAAGCGTCTGGTATGACGCGGTGGAGGAGGCCGGTGATCTGGTGGATCTACAGGTGGAGACCGATATTCAGGGATATGACGCGGATGAGAAAATGGTGCAGATTGCCAGAGAGAATGCCAAAATGGCAGGAGTGGATCAGCTGATTCATTTTCAGCGCAGGGACTTGGAACAACTGAGCCATCCCAAGAAATACGGGTTTTTGATCACCAATCCGCCCTATGGCGAGCGGCTTAAGGAGAAGGAGGAACTGCCCGCGCTCTATCGGACGATCGGGGAACGTTTCGCCGCTCTGGACGCATGGAGCATGTATCTGATTACCGCCTATGAGCAGGCGGAGCGGGATATCGGGCGCAAAGCGGATAAAAACCGCAAAATTTATAACGGTATGATGAAGACTTATTATTATCAGTTTCTAGGCCCCAAACCGCCTTCCAGAAAGAGCGGAAGCAATTAGCGGGCGGAAAGGGCGAGCGGGAACGGAGGGACGCCATGGCGGAGAAAGAGCAATTTCATATGGGACTCACCGCGGTCTGGTGGATTTTTTTGTTTGCCGGTTCCATGTATCTGATGATTGCGACCGCCAACAGCAAGGCGATTGTGATTGCCGGCGATTCCTATGGACAGGGAACGATCAAGGAGAGCGCCGGAACCGCGGAAGGGGAGAAACGGCTGGAAATCGAGAGTACGCAGGAACAGACGGGCGTGTTTTTGATTCCGGTGGAGAAAGGCGCCAAGGCGGAGGATGTGGCGGTAGAGAACCGCTATATGAACCGGATGCTCCATATTTTTGTGGAGGGCGCAAGAGAGGAATTTTATGAGACATGCTCCGTGCAGGGAGATGTGTCCGGAATCCGCAGCGCCGTTATGGAGAAACGGCGCAGGGGCGTGCTGTTCACGTTTCGGATGGACGATGTGTATGAATACCGCACCAGCATGGAGGGGAATATGCTGCGCGTGGAGGTCTGCGATCCCCACGACCTGTATAAACTTCTGGTGGTGGTCGATCCGGTGGACGGCAGCGCCGGGAAAGCGGACGGAGCCGGGGAGGATGGCCGATTGGAAGACGGCTGGTTGGAGGACAGCCGGGTGGAGACCGCACTGGCCGTGTGTATGCTTCTTCCCGGACAGTTGAAAGACGAGAATATCCGACTGTATTTCATGAGAACCGGGGACGAGGCGGTTACCGCCGAAAAGCGTCTGGCTTTTGCGGAGGCGCTGGGGGCGGATCTGTATCTTTCCGTGGGAACCGCCGAGGAGGAAGATGCCGGGGCATACGGAATCTGCGGATGGTATAACGAATCCTATTTTATTCCGGAGTTCGGCAATGTGGAGCTGGCGGATATCGTCACCAGAAACGTGACCGTGTCGTGCGGCAACCGCGCCGTGGGATTAAAGAGCGCGGAGGAGGAGAGCATCCTGCAGGGCGTTCGAATTCCTGCTGCAGGCGTGGATCTGGGAAATATTACCAATGAGAAAGAGTATACGCTTCTGACTCAGGCGGCCTATCGGGAGAAACTGGCGCAGGGAATTGCGGAGGCGTTAGAGGAGGTTTACACGGAGTATTATGAGTGAACGGCAGTTGGAAGAGATGATGTTTGAAAAGATTATTTTCGCCACTCAGAATGCCGGGAAAATGCGGGAGATCCGTATGATTCTTGCGGATATGGGGAGGGAAATCCTCTCTTTAAAGGAGGCGGGGATTGCGGCGGACGCCGAGGAGAACGGCGAAAGTTACCGGGAAAACGCTCTGATCAAAGCGCGTGCCGCAGCCGCCTCTCCCATGGCGGCGGGCGCCGTCGTGCTGGCGGACGATTCCGGGCTGGAAGTAGATTACCTGCATGGCGAACCGGGCGTCTACTCCGCCAGATATCTGGGCGAGGACACGCCCTATGCGGTGAAAAACGCCAAGCTGATCGAGCGGCTTCTGGAGGCGGCGGAGGAGGAGCGCACGGCGCGTTTTGTGTGCGCGATTGCGGCGGTGCTGCCGGACGGGACGGAATTGACCACACAGGCGGCCATAGAGGGGAGAATCGCCCATGCGGAGAGCGGGAGCCACGGATTCGGCTATGATCCTATTTTCTATGTGCCGGAGTTCGGGCGCACCACGGCGGAACTGTCGGAGGAAGAGAAGAATCAGGTGAGCCACAGGGGGAAGGCTCTGCGCCTAATGAAGGAGGAGCTGAAAAGGTATGAAAGTACTGATCGTCAGTGACACCCACAAAAAGAACGATACCTATCTCAATCTCCTGACCCTCCATAAGCCGGATTTGGTGATTCACTGTGGGGATGCGGAAGGGGCGGAAGATCTTTTGACGAAAGCAGCAGACTGTCCCGTGCATATTGTGCTGGGCAACAATGATTTTTTCTCGAAGCTTCCCAGAGAGCTGGAGCTGGAGATTGACGGTTATAAGGTGTGGGTTACCCACGGGCATAATTATTATGTTTCCATGGGGAATGAGACCATTAAGCGGGAAGCCGCGGCCCGCGGTATGGATATCGTCTGTTACGGACATACCCACAGGCCGGTGGTGGACAGGGATCGGGAGATCATTGCGGTCAATCCGGGCAGCCTTTCCTATCCCAGACAGGAGAACAGACGGCCGTCTTATGTGATTATGGAGACGGACCGCAGAGGGCGGGCGCATTTTACCATATCCTATTTATAAATAAATATTTCATTTTGGGTATTGCCAGCGCAGACATGCCGTGTTATAATAATACCGCTGTTTGTGGTTCCATAAGCAGTGCGGATGAGAACGAAAACCGACGCACGAAATGATTATAGAGAGGTGAAAACATGAAAGAAGGAATCCATCCCCAGTACTATCAGGCGACCGTTACCTGCAACTGCGGCAACACTTTCGTGACCGGCTCTACCAAGCCTGAGATTCACGTGGAAGTTTGCTCCAAGTGCCATTCATTCTACACAGGTCAGCAGAAGACGGCGAGAGCTGACGGACGTATTGATAAGTTCAACAAGAAATACGGCGTCAAATAGGAAGGCGGACAAAAGGTTGAGGTATTTCTATCTCAGCCTTTTTCTCAGCCCTTTTTCTGATTCCTTTTTCATGATTTGATGGGAGTTGCCATGGCAAAAAAGAAGAGTAGGCGTTACTGCGGAATCGGCGGACAGGCCGTTCTGGAGGGCGTCATGATGAAAAATAAGGACCGATACGCCGTTGCAGTGCGAAAGCCCGACGGCGGGATTGCGGTGGAAGTGGAGCATTATCAGGGACTCGGGCATGAGAACGGCTTTCAGAAGCTGCCGTTCGTCCGCGGCGTATTCAATTTTCTGGATTCCATGATTCTGGGGATGAAGGCGCTGAACGATTCGGTTTCGTTCTGCGAGGAGGACGATGCGGACGGGGCGGAAAAGAACGGCGCGGCGGGCGGAGACGGAGTTTCCAATGTGTTGACGGCACTGTTTGCCATTGTGCTGGCGGTTGGCATTTTTATCGTATTGCCGTTTTTTCTATCGTCGCTTTTGTCCGGGTATATCAGAAACACGTCCCTGTTAGCGATTGTCGAGGGAGTAATCCGTATTTTGATTTTTTTGCTGTATGTGTGGGGGATCGGCAGGATGAAAGAGATCCGCCGTCTGTACCAGTACCATGGGGCGGAGCATAAGTGTATCAACTGCGTGGAGAAGGGGAAACCGCTCACCGTACACAATGTCATGCGGAGTTCCAGACTGCACAGACGCTGCGGCACCAGCTTTATTTTCTTTGTGCTGCTTGTGAGCATTGTGCTGTTTTTCTTCATCCGGGTGGAGCATCTGGCGGCGCGGGTGGCGCTGCGCATCTTGATGATGCCTGTGGTGGCGGGGATCTCTTATGAGTTGATTCGTCTGGCGGGCAGGCACGACAACCTCTTGGTGCGGATTCTGTCCGCACCCGGGATGCTGATTCAGCGGCTCACCACCAAAGAGCCTGACAGACAGATGGCGGAAGTGGCCATCGCTGCGGTGGAGGCCGTATTTGACTGGCAGAGTTATCTGCGCGAGAATTTTGACGCCGAGACGGACGTGGAACAGCCGGAGGAGACGGAATCCGAGGACGGTCAGACATGATCTACAGGGAATGTTATGAATGGGGGAGCGCCGTCTTGGAGGCGGCGGGAGTCCCGGACGCCAGATTGGACGCATGTCTCCTGCTGGAAACGGTCTGCCGGACAAGCCGCAGCGACCTGTTTGCCCATGGGGACAGGGAGGTGGCACAGCAGGAGTGCGGCCGCTATGAGGAGCTGGTCGGCCGCCGGGCGCAGCGGATCCCCCTGCAGCATCTCACCGGGGTGCAGGAGTTTATGGGGCTGGAATTTGCGGTGAACGAACGGGTGCTGATTCCAAGGCAGGATACGGAGATTCTGGTGGAGGAGGTGTTGAAAAACCTCCATGACGGTATGCGTATTCTGGATATGTGTACCGGCAGCGGGTGTATTCTGATCAGCCTTTTGAAATATTCCAACGACTGCAGCGGCGTCGGAGTGGACTGTTCCGTGGAGGCTCTGCGGACAGCGGAGGCAAATGCGGATGCAATTCTGGGCGCGGACAGGCGGGATGCCGTTTTTGTGCAAAGCGATCTGTTTGCGCAGATTACGGGAAAATATGAGTTTATCGTGTCCAATCCGCCCTACATCGAGCGGGATAAGATTGGGGAGCTGATGCCGGAAGTGCGGGATCACGAACCTGTCGCGGCGCTGGACGGCGGTGCGGACGGGTTGGATTTTTACAGAAAAATTACTGCGCAGAGCGGAGCGTATCTGGCAAACGGCGGGATGTTGTTTTTCGAGATCGGGTGCGGGCAGGGCGCGGACGTGCAGGAGTGTATGCGGCGGAACGGGTTTGCGCAGATAAGGGTTGTGAAGGATTATTCCGGGCTGGACCGTGTGGTCTACGGCACATGGATTGCGGGAGAGGTTGATTATGTTTGACAGATTAGATGATTTATTGATTCGGTTTGAGGAGATTTTGGAAGAGCTTCATGAGCCGACCGTTGCCAACAATCAGGAACGGTTTCGCAAGCTTATGAAAGAGCAGAGCGATCTGACGCCCATTGTGGAAGCTTACAAAGAATATAAGAAGTGCAGACAGGACATCGAGGACTCGCTGGTCATGCTGGACGAGGAGAGCGACGAAGAGATGCGCGACATGATCAAAGAGACCTTAAGCGACAGCCGCAGCCGGGTGGAGGAGCTGGAGCAGGAATTAAAGATCCTGCTGCTGCCGAAGGATCCGAACGACGACAAGAACGTGATCGTGGAGATCCGCGCGGGCGCGGGCGGGGACGAGGCGGCTCTGTTTGCGGCGGAGATTTACCGCATGTACGTCCATTATGCGGAGAGCAGACGGTGGCGGGTGGAGACCATGAATGTGGACGAAATCGGCATTGGCGGCATGAAGGAAGTGCAGTTTATGATCAACGGTCAGGGAGCGTACTCCGTGATGAAATACGAGAGCGGCGTACACCGGGTGCAGCGCGTGCCGGAGACGGAGAGCGGCGGACGCATCCACACGTCAACCATCAGCGTGGCGGTGATGCCCGAGGTGGATGAGGACATCGACATTAAAATTGATGAGAAAGATATCCGGATTGACGTGATGCGCGCTTCGGGAAACGGCGGACAGTGCGTCAATACAACGGATTCCGCGGTGCGCCTGACCCATTATCCCACGGGGATCGTGGTTTACAGCCAGACGGAGAAATCCCAGATTCAGAATAAGGCCAAGGCCTTTGCCCTGTTAAAGGCCAAGCTCTATGATATCGAACAGCAGCAGCGCCATGACGCGGAGGCGGAGCTGCGGCGCAGCCAAATCGGAACCGGCGACCGTTCCGAGAAGATCCGCACCTACAATTTCCCGCAGGGACGCGTGACAGACCACCGCATCGGCCTGACGATCTATAAGTTGGACAAGGTGATGGACGGGGATATTCAAGAGATTCTGGACGCTTGTATCGCTGCGGATCAGGCGGCGAAGCTTTTGAAGATGGGGGAAAACTAAAAGAGGGGCAGCCGCTTTGATGATATGATTGTTCAATCGTGGAGGCGGCAGCCCCTTTGGATTCGGCAGAGTTCTGTCGAAAGTCTCCTGCGGTAATTTTTCGTCTCGGCAGCGTTTTATTTAGGCCGCACGGTCAGTCTCTCGATAAGTCCGTTTTCGTCCTCCCTGCGGACGGTGGCGATGGCCATCACCAGATAGCCGCCGTAGTTGGCCACAAATTCTGCCTGTGTGTCATTGACCACTTCCGCCTCGGAGATGGAGCATTTTCCGAAAGTAAAACGGTTCCGGAAGAACATATGGATTGCTTCCCGGCCGTACACATGATATTCGGACTGAGCCGTTCCGTTGGAACAGTAGTCGTTGATGGTGCCGTCCTTTGCGAATAGTTCTGCCAGTCCGGCAAAATCTTTCTTTTCCATTGCCTGCACATATTTTTCAATCGCTCTCATATGAACCCCTCCTAGTATACTTTCTCGGAATTTAACAGTGCGTCGGTTCCGCCGTCCACGAACACCACGTTGCCGTTGATGCCTCTGGCGTTGGGAGATACCAGAAATGCCATGACTTCGCCGATTTCCTCAGGCTCCATCAGGGACTCCGTGCCGTATTTGGTGGGGATGGGCAGGGCGTTCAGTGCATGGTTGGCGGCTTCGCCCATATTGGCGGTCATCGCGGTTTTTACATTGCCGGGAGCCACGGCGTTGATGCGCACGCCTCTTGCGGCCCACGAGGAGGAAACTCTGCGCACATATCTGGCCAGCGCATACTTGGTGGCCACATAGATGCTCTGCTGGACGCTCAGATTGGTCTTGTCCAGCTGGGAAACCAGATTGACGATACGCTGTTCGTCGCCCACATTGTTCAAAAGATCGGCGATGTCCAGTCTGCCTGCGCCCTGTGAGATCGTGTTGGAGGAAGTGACAATGCAGCTTCCGTGTTTTTTCTCCAGCAGATCGAACACGCCCTTGGCAAGGCGGACGGTTCCGAAATAGTTGAGAGAGATGATCAGAGCCAGATCGCCGCAGGTTCCGGCTACTCCGGCGTTGCAGATCATTCCGTCCAGACCGTCGGGACACATTTCGTGCAGTTTTTGGATCGCCGTATCGCGGCCCTCGGCGGTGGCCAGATTGACGGTGATGTCCCCGTTTCTCAAGTCGATATTGATGACTTCATGTCCCTGTGCCTTTAGAATTTCCACTGTCTTGGCGCCGATTCCGCTGGAACCGCCTGTGATTGCGTAAAGTCCCATAAAGTTTACCTCCGTTTCGCTGCCATAGGATTGGCATTTTTTCTAAAATGAATTATAATATAATTTGGTATTTTTTAAAATACCAAATGAACGATTTTTTATGCCAGAATGCGGGACGTGTTGTAGGATACGAAAGGAAAGGTCAGTAAAAATGGGGAGTAAAACAAAAATCAAGTATAGAACCGGAAAGATTTTTTGGCGGATGCTGTCGGTATTTGCGGTGGTTTTGGCGCTTGCGGGCTGTGGAGGATCCGCAGACCCGGGCGAAGCGGAGGAGACGGGGGAACAGGCCGGAAGCGTTTCTGAGGAGACAAGGGAACAGGCTGGGATTCTTCCGGAGGGAACGCCGGGACAAACCGGGACAGATGCCAAAGAGACGCCGGAACAAACCGATGCAGATGCGGAAGGGACGAGGGAACAGACCGGAACAAATCCGGAAGAAACCCCGCAGCAGACCCAAACAGCTCCTGAGGAGACCAGACAGCCCCCGATAGAGGTACAGGAACCGCGGGAGACCGAGTATGACAGCGGAAAGAATGCCGGGCGGCTGGTGGCCATCGACGCGGGACATCAGGCCAAGGGAAACAGTGAGAAGGAACCCATCGGTCCCGGCGCGCAGGAGAGCAAGGCGAAGGTGGCCTCCGGCACGAGAGGCTGTGTCAGCGGTCTGAACGAGTATGAACTGACGCTCGCCGTCTCGGAAAAGCTTGCACAAGAGCTTGAAAACCGCGGTTATCAGGTATTGATGGTGCGCACTTCCCATGATGTGGACATCAGCAATGCCGAGCGGGCGCAGACGGCCAACGAGGCGGGAGCGGACGTCTTCGTGCGCGTTCACGCCAACGGTTCCGACAATGCTGGCGTACAGGGCGTAGAGACGCTCTGCCAAACGAAAGACAATCCCTATAATGCATCTTTTTACGAAGACAGCAGAGCGCTTTCCGAGCAAGTTCTGGACGGGGTGGTCAACGCTGCCGGAGCGGTGAAGCGGCACGTGGTCGAGACGGACACCATGTCGGGTATCAACTGGTGTCAGGTGCCGGTTACGATCGTTGAGGTGGGTTTTATGACGAATGAAGAGGAGGACGCGCTGATGGCCACGGAGGAGTATCAGCAGAAGCTGGCGCAGGGGATTGCCGACGGGATCGACGCCTATTTTGCGGCGAAAGAGTAGCGTTTTGCACAAAGCGCTCCCGGTAGTACATGAGCAATTTTCACAAAAATCTTCTGCTTTGATAAAATAAACTGACATTTTGCTGTTTAATTTGTTAAAATAAGGTTATAACAGTATTATGGGTAAAACGTCGGTTTGTTTGGGATATTCGGCGCGGCAGGGCGGCGCTGATATGTCCGCATCATGAAGAAAGGAAGATTTGAGTGTTTAGGAAAGGCGAGTATGTGGTAAGCGGGAACAAAGGCGTCTGTGTGGTGGAGGATATTACCACGCTGGATATTGCCGGTGTGGATAAGAAGAGGGAATATTATATCCTCAAGCCTGTCTATTTGTCGGGCAGCACGGTTTATGTACCGGTGGACGCGGCGGAGGGGTCTCTGAGGAAGGTACTCAGCCGCGAGGAGGCCGACCGTTTGATTCGGGGGATCCGGGATATCCCTCTGATCACGATTGCCAATGACAAGCTTCTGGAGCAGGAGTACCGCGGCTGTATGAGAACCAATGATTGTACGGAGTGGATCCGGATTATCAAGACGATTTATCTGCGGAAACAGAAACGGCAGGAGGCCGGGCGCAAGGTGACGGCGGTGGATGCCAAATATTATCGGCTGGCGGAGGACAATCTCTACGGGGAACTGGCCGTGTCGCTGCAAATTCCTCGGACGGAAGTGGAAGGCTATATTGCAAGGGAGATGGAGAAATAGGCCAAGCCGGGATATGAAAGGGCAGGAATCAGACAAGGCCGGAGTACGAAAGGGCCGGAATTAGGAAAAAGCCGGAAGCAGAAACCATAGAATGCGAAAAATTGGAAAAGTTGGAAAAATTGGAATACGAAAACTTGCGAAAGACTATTTACAATTCCTTTTAAATGGTATATGATTAAAAATCATAAATCAAAGCGTTGACGAGGACAGTAGGATGCGGAAGGATGTCAGAGAGAGCCGCCCTGCAAGGCCGTACAGGAGGCCGCAGGCGCTGGAAGCGGCTTGATCCGGAACCATTTGAAGACCACCTCTGAGCGGCCGCGAACCGGCCCGGAAGCTCCCGTTACGAGCAAAATGAGAGGCAGCGTGCCGGTTTTAGGGCATCTGCAACGAGGGTGGAACCGCGTATTTTACGTCCCTTGCAGTCTGGAAAAGGATTGCAGGGGATTTTTCTTTGTAGAAATTCCGCAATCCGGCAATGATAGTGACAAGGAGGAAACAAGATGAAGATCACATTGAAGGACGGCTCCGTGAAGGAGTACCACGAGGCGAAAAGCATTTATGACATTGCGCTGGACATCAGCGAAGGGCTGGCGAGAGCAGCCTGCTGCGGCAAGGTGGACGGCAAAGTAGCTGACCTGAGGACGGTATTGGATCGGGATTGTGAGCTGACCATCTGTACCGCAAGCGACAAGGAGGGTCTGGCGACGATCCGCCACACGGCTTCCCATGTCATGGCGGAGGCGGTGAAAAAACTTTTTCCCGATGCGAAGGTGACGATTGGTCCCAGCATAGAGAACGGCTTCTATTATGACTTTGACCACGCGCCTTTTTCCAGAGAAGATCTGGACGCCATCGAGGCGGAGATGAAGAAGATCATCAAGGCGGGGGCGAAGCTGGAGCGTTTCACGCTTCCCAGAGCGGAAGCCGTCAAGTTCATGGAGGAGCGGAACGAGCCGTATAAGGTGGAGCTGATTAGAGATCTGCCGGAGGACGCCGAGATCTCGTTTTACGATCAGGGTGGCTTTGTGGATCTGTGCGCGGGTCCTCATCTGATGAGCGTCAAGGGGATCAAGGCGTTTAAGCTGACCTCCTCCTCCGGCGCGTACTGGCGGGGGAAGTCCGAGAATGCCATGCTGCAGCGTATTTACGGCACGGCGTTCAACAAGAAGGAGGAACTGGAGGAGTATTTGGAGTATCTTGACAATATCAAGAACCGAGACCACAACAAGCTGGGGCGGGAGATGGAGCTGTTCACCACGGTGGACGTCATCGGTCAGGGATTGCCGCTGCTGATGCCCAAGGGCGCTAAAATGATCCAGACCATGCAGAGATGGATTGAGGATCTGGAGGACAATGAGTGGGGCTATATGCGCACCAAGACGCCGCTCATGGCAAAGAGCGATCTGTATAAGATTTCAGGGCATTGGGATCACTATAAGGAAGGGATGTTTGTGCTGGGAGATGAGGAGAAGGACAAGGAGGTGCTTGCGCTGCGCCCCATGACCTGTCCGTTTCAGTATTATGTGTACAAGGCGACTCAGCATTCTTATCGGGATCTCCCCTGTCGTTACGGCGAGACTTCCACGCTTTTTAGAAATGAGGATTCCGGTGAGATGCACGGGCTGACCCGTGTGCGCCAGTTTACGATTTCCGAGGGGCATTTGATCGTGCGCCCCGACCAGATGGTGGATGAGTTCAAGGGCTGTCTGGCTTTGGCAAAGCATTGTCTGGAGACTCTGGGAGTGGAAGGTGACGTGACATACCACCTCTCCAAATGGGATCCGAATAACCGCGAGAAATATATCG
>JAMPGV010000001.1 GCA_023663735.1 Muribaculum sp.
GTCAGGGGAAGAAGCCAAATTTTGATCAGGGGGGAAGATGGCTTCTGCCGTGACACCTCCGACTACTCGAACTCAATCGTCCCCGGCGGCTTCCCCGTGCAGTCATACACCACCCGATTAACCCCCTTCACCTCATTCACGATCCGATTCGTCACCTTCTCCAGCACCTCCCAAGGCAGCTTTGCCGCCTCCGCTGTCATGAAGTCGCTTGTTGTCACAGCTCGAAGCGCCACGGCATAATCATAGGTTCTCTCGTCCCCCATGCAGCCCACGCTTCTCATATTGGTCAGCGCCGCAAAATACTGCCCAAGCTCTTTATCCACACCCGCTTTGGCGATTTCCTCACGATAGATGGCGTCCGCATCTTGAACGATCCGCACTTTCTCGGCAGTCACTTCACCGATGATGCGGATTCCCAGACCGGGGCCAGGGAACGGCTGACGGTACACCAGATACTCCGGTATTCCCAGCTCCAATCCCGCCTTCCTCACCTCGTCCTTAAACAGCAGCCGCAGCGGCTCGATGATCTCCTTAAAATCCACACAATCGGGCAGGCCCCCCACATTGTGATGAGATTTGATGACTGCGGATTTGCCCAAGCCCGATTCGATGACGTCCGGATAGATCGTCCCCTGCACCAGATAATCCACAGAGCCGATTTTCTTGGCTTCCTCCTCGAACACGCGGATAAATTCCTCGCCGATGATCTTGCGCTTCTGCTCCGGTTCGGTGACGCCCGCCAGCTTGGAGTAAAAGCGTTCCTGCGCATTGACTCGGATAAAATTCAAATCATAAGGTCCCTCTGGACCAAACACCGCCTCCACCTCGTCGCCCTCGTTCTTGCGAAGCAGCCCGTGATCCACGAAGACGCAGGTGAGCTGCTTGCCCACCGCCTTTGCCAAGAGTACTGCCGCCACGGAGGAATCCACGCCGCCGGAGAGGGCGCAGAGGACTTTGCCCGATCCTACTTTCTCCCGAATCGCCTTGATGCCGGTCTCCACGAAAGAGTCCATTTTCCAGTCGGCTCTGCAGCCGCAGATCTTCAGCACAAAATTGGAAAGCATCTTCATGCCTTCCTGTGTATGCATCACTTCCGGATGGAACTGAACCGCATAGAGCTTCCGCTCGGGACACTGCATTGCCGCCACCGGACATACTTCCGTATGCGCCGTCACGGTAAAATCTTCCGGCGCTTTCTCAATATAATCCGTGTGGCTCATCCAGCACACCGTCTTGGGCGATACCCCTTCAAAAAGCACCGTCCGGGTGTCCACCTCCACCTCCGTCCTGCCATACTCGCTGACAGGTGCGGACGCCACGCTGCCGCCCAGCAGATGAGCCATGAGCTGCGAACCGTAGCAAATGCCCAAAATCGGCACGCCCAGCTCAAACACAGCCTTGTCACAGAGCGGAGAGTCCGATGCGTAGACGCTGTTGGGGCCTCCCGTGAAAATAATCCCCTTGGGGTTCATCTCCCGTAATTTGTCCAAATCCATATAATAGGGATGCACTTCGCAATACACATTGCACTCCCTGACTCTGCGGGCAATCAGCTGATTGTATTGACCGCCGAAATCCAAAACAATGATTGTCTCTCTTTCCATGTTTCTCCTCACTTTTGTGCCTTGTACCGCAGTCTCTCTTCCACGCGGTGTACTCAGCCATTCGGTGGCAGACAGCGCAAGATACCGCCTTCAGATAAACGGATCCTGCCATCTGTCCTGTAGATAATGCTCTTTATGTATCTCCCCGACAATGCGGGAATGTACTCTCATTATAGATGCAGGATATCTTCTTGTCAAACGCATGTCGCTTTTCTTTTTCGATGCATCCCCCTAAGTCACAACCTCGCAAGAATCCATCCCCGCAAAATGCGAATCCGGTCATTTTGTCCGTCTCTCCTAACTTCCGGATCTTGTCCCGGCCTTATCCTGATCTTATCTCACCCTATCTCGATCTTATGCTGATCTTGTCCCGACCCTATCCTATCCTGATCTTATCTCGACCTTATACCGATCTTGCCCCGATCGGTATAAGGCAGTCTCTTATTTCCCGACACCTTTTCTCTTTCAGATGCAGAGAGTTCAGATGCAAAAATTTCAGATACGGAGAGTTCAAATACAAAAATTCCCGGTGGCTCTGCGGGCCATGTAGTATTTGGAATACGCACTCAGCTGCAGATTGTCCAGCTGCAGCTCGCTATAGATAAAATCCGGCAGCAATTCATCGTACTTGACCTCCAGAAGATGCATCCCCGCAGGCATCATGGGTCTCGCCGCAAGACGCGGCTTTAGGAAATCCCGCACGCGCGAAGTAGCGGCAATATTGCGGTCAAACGTAATGCGGACATTGCCGGTCCGATAAAGAAAAGGCGCCCGCTCATACTCCACAATCACTTTGGGGCGGTAGAATCCGGCGCGATACCGGAGAAAGAATCTATTCAACACCGGATCCGCTCCCGGGGGCAGGACAAACTGTCCGGAAAGAATGGACTCGCACAGCTCTTTGCTGATTTTGCAGGTGTATTTATGATTTTTTCCGTTGATTTTCTGCTTGCATTCCAGCGTGATCCGATCTGTCTTTCCGTCATAAAAGCGAATCCTGAATTTCTCCCGTCTGTCCACACCGCTCTCGTTATCGTAGTAGCAGGAGTTTCTGTAATCGTCAAAATAGAGACTGCGCACCGTGTACTGCCCGTCCGCTCCCGCGTGGGGATCCGGCGGACACAAATGGCGGATGCGGACTTCCAGCATCCTAAGCTGCTGTTCGCTGCACTGGTATTTCAGTTCGTTCCGGTATTTCAGCTCATTCTGATATTTCAGCTCGTTCCGGTACTTCGGTTCCTTGCTGTATTTTAGCTCGTTTCGATTTTGTAAGACATCTTGGTCTTTGTTCTCTTCCATCAATTCTCCTCTTCCATTGATTCCCTTCTTCCATCGAACCGCCGTCCGTTCTTCCTAATAGTTCTCAAAATACTCGTCCAGCCAATCCATCCTTCTGATCTGATAATCCACGATCTCGTCGATATCCAGGGACATTTTGAAATCAGGCCATCTCTCGTTTTCCCGCTCCACGACGCCGGCGTTTAACAGGTACTCTTGATTGGCTCGCAGAAGCTCCAGAATATTGTCCGTGTCCAGAAAAGTCTCCCGGCACTCCGTCCAGCGCTCCTGAAGATAAGGCCGGATCAGTTCGGGTTTGGTATCTCTCAAAAAAGGCACCGCCGCCTCCTCATACACCACAGTCTCATTGTCCCGAAAACCGCCGCCCACGATCTCCCCGAACGTCAGATCCAGATCCCACGGAATCTGGCGCATGGTGTAGCCGCCGCTCTCGCTGACGTCTGCGGCAAAATACAGGTTCCTGAAATAATTGTCGCTGCCGCTTATGGCCATATTGAACAAAAGCATATCCACCGCGTTGGAGATGTGCAGTTTGCTCTCCACAGGCCGCTCGTTCCCGGCTTCATGATAAAACGTATTCAGATAATCCCGCATGGGATACCAAGTCTTCGTGTAATCGGTGACCGGATCCGGATAGCGGATCCTGATATAGGTCATCAGTTTCCATTGATGGTCGATGGCATACTGGATATCTTCATCCTCGGGAATCAGCCAGTTGGTGGACTTGTAGAGAACATCGTTTTTGTCCAATTCCAATTTCTTTGCATCCACCGGTTCCACCAGCCCGTAGAATCCCACATAGTCGTTGTCGATCACCAGCTCCAGATATTCCATGCGGGGGCCGGATTCATTGACTTCGCCGTTGGTGCGGGCAAACTCCTCCCAGATCTGGCAGGCGGTCTTCTCGCGGATCTTGCTGGTGTCCGCCACCATGGCTTTCAGCTTCCAGCTGTTGTCGGAGCGCATCCCCAGAAGAGAGGCATCCATATTTTCTCCCTTGGCGTCCAGCAGTCCGATGGAATAGCTTTTCTTCTCAAACGAAGAACTGGAGTCGCCCCGCAGATAATAGCGCACCCCGGACTCCAGAATCTCATATCGGGACACGCCCACGCCGGGGTTGAACACCTGCACTTTGCCATAATAAATCATGTCCGGATCATAGCAGAACCGATCCGGATCGGTATCGTAATCTCCCAGATCCTGTTCTTCACCGCGCTCGGTGATCAGGCTCATCACAGGCATACCGCAGATCACCAGCGAAAGCTCATAGTAATGTTCCTCCCCCACAAGCCAAATCTTAAAACGGTGGTTGTCCCGAATGCTCCCCGCCTTGTCCTCCCAGGCGGCGTCCGGAAGCATACAGAGAAACGTGTCCCTAGACTCGGTGGTAAGTTCTCCCTCCCACTCTTCTCTGGCAAAATCCTGCGACAGATACAGAGTTCCGTCGGCGCTGTAGGGAAGGAGCGCCCTCCCAAAGTAGACGCCCGGATTGTGTTCCGAAGTCTCCTTTGTCCTGCCGTTTAGAAAGTCCAGATTCTCCACCACGGGAACGGACATGATCCGCCCGGTATAGGCGACGGGAACCCGGTAATCCATATAGATTTGATAGCAGTAGACGCCCGCCAGCAACAGCAAAACCAACAGACTCGTCCCCAGCAAAAGGCCTGTTCTTCGTCTTTTCATCTTTTAAATCACGTTCTCCCCGTCATGGCACAGAAGCGATACGGAGTCCACACCCGGCAGCGCGTTGATGGCGCGCACCATCTCCGCCTCGCCCTTTTTCATACGCAGTTCCATCACCATATCCATTCCGCTCTTGGTGAGATTTCTGGACTTTACCCGATAATGTCCCGCATATTGGGAGACGATCCGGGTCACTTCTTCCTCCGCCTTTTCGTCCTGTGCGTTTAACACCAGCAGCATGGGCGCATTGCCCGTGGGCAGAAAATCCAGAAGCAGCACCACGATGGTCACGCACAGGGACAGCATCAGCGCCATGCCGTAGAGACCCGCGCCGCAGATGATACCCACGGAGATGGACCAGAACAGGAACACCAGATCCATGGGATCCTTCACCGCAGTCCTGAAACGGACGATGGAGAGCGCGCCCACCATACCCAGCGAAATAACCACGCTGGACTGGATGGCCAGAATGATGGCCGCCGTGATCATGGCCATGGCCACCAGAGAAATGTTAAAACTCTTGGAGTAAAAAGCTTTTCTCGAAATCAGGCGGTACACCAGATAAATATAGATCCCCAGCACCGCCGTCACCGCGATGGTCAACGCTACGGAGGTAATGCTGAAGTCCGCCACATTTACGCCTTCTAAAAATGATTTTTTCAGTACGTCTTTAAATCCCATAATGTTTTCTCCCGTCTGTCAATCTCGGGCAGAACCCCGAAAAACCTTCGGTTTTCCGGGGTCGCTTCGCTCGTCAAATTTCCGCCTAGGCATCCGTTCGGGTAGAACCGGCATCTGCAGATACACACACTCGGCTCTGCCCTTTTCGGATATTATAGCATATCCGCCAAATTCCCGCAATCTTCCCCTTCCGCGGAACCCACCGCGCAGATTCTGTCGGCCAGCGCGATCGTGGAGGGTCTGTGGGCGATCATAAGCAGCGTCCGCTGTCCGTGCAGTCCCTTGAGTGCTTGATTCACCAGCTGTTCGGATTCGTTGTCCAGTGCCGACGTGGCCTCGTCCAGTACGATCAAGGGCGCATCTTTCAAGATGGCGCGCGCAATGGCAATGCGCTGTCTCTGTCCGCCGGAGAGACGGTTCCCCCGCTCGCCCACCTCCGTGTCATAGCCGTTTTCCAGACGCACAATAAAGTCATGAGCGTAGGCCAGTTTGGCCGCCTGCACGATCTCCTCCTCTGTGGCGTCGGGTTTTCCCACAAGAAGATTTTCCCGGATGCTCCCCCCGAAGAGATAGGGTTCCTGCGGCACATACGCAATCTGCCGCCTGATCTCGGCGTTGTCCATCTCCCGGTACGAATTGCCGCACACGCGGATTTCCCCGGCGTCCACGGGGTACAGAGCCAACAAGAGTTTGGACAGCGTGGTTTTGCCGCAGCCCGAAGGCCCGGTGACGGCCACGCTCTCCCCTGCGTCCACATGCATGGAAAAATGATCCAGCAGCGGCTTATCCGGCCGATAGGAAAAACAAAGATCCGTCATCCTGACCGCGGCCTGAGCGGATGTCTCCGCCCGCTCCCGATCCTCCCGGCCCTCCTGCTCTTCCCGCGTCTTTTGTCCGTACCACCACCCCGGCTCTTCCGGCTCCTCCAAAAATGCGAAAATATTGCCCGCATTGGCCAGACATCCCACCAGCTCCGGCAGATATCTCCCCAACTGTAGGAACTGATTGGAAAAATTGCCATAGAGACTGTAGATGGCAGCCAAGGCTCCAAGCGTAGTGTGTCCCTGTCCCACAAAATAAATTCCCAGCATGAGAAACGCCAGCGCGCAGAGCAGATCAAACCCGCTGCTTCCGCC
This sequence comes from Muribaculum sp., assembly GCA_023663735.1. GTDB lineage: Bacteria > Bacillota > Clostridia > Lachnospirales > Lachnospiraceae > Acetatifactor. The sequence goes on from JAMPGV010000001.1 coordinate 6,404, forward strand.
CTCCAGACAGGCTGTGTAGAAAATTTTTCTTCTGCTTTTCTTGGCATATATTTGATTTTGTTCCAAAAATTCCCGCACGGTCTCCCTGCCCGCCGCATACATTCTGGCCTGTTCCATGCCTTGTAACAGATTGGAGAGTTTCTCGGTCATCTTGACATTCGTGGCGGCTAAGGTCTTTGCCGCACGCTGCATAGGCTTGATAAAGAGTCCGTATAAAAGAAGCATCAGCACGTTGACGCCCACCAGACACAAGGAGATCTGCCAGCCAAGGATCAGCATGGGAACCAAGTACACCAGCACCTGCAAGAGCGGCGCAACGGTCCGCCGGAAGCGGGAACCGTATATGCTCCCCATCTTGTCCAAATCATAAGAAAGTTTGGACATAAACTCTCCGCTGTGGTGTTCTTCATAGTATGCGTAGGGAAGCCGCACCTCATGCGCATAAAGGATTTTGCACAGCTTTCCGTATGCGCGCTTGGCCTCCACATTGTAGGCGATACAGGCGGCTCGGTAGACTACCATAGACAGCACGCCGCCCGCCACATTGCCGATGATCACCGTGCGCATCCGCCGGACGTCGCCCGTCTGAGCCGCATCCACCACATTTTTGATCAAAAGGGAAGACATGACGGAGAACATGGCCCAGCCCGTACTCATAAAAAAGATTCCCGCCAGATAAATCACGCAGCGTTTTCCCATAATCCGCATGGTGCGCAGAAACAATTTCACCGACTCCATTATGCCTCCTCCCTTCCGTACATGGACGCATAGACGCCGTTCTTCGCAAGCAGCGCCTCATGGCTGCCGCTTTCTGCCACCGCGCCGTCCTTCAGCACCAGAATCTCATCCGCATGGCGCACGGTGGAGAGCCTGTGGGCAATCATGACACAGGTTCTGCCCTCGGAGAGTTTCTCCATCGCCTGCCGAATCTGCTCCTCCGTCTCCACATCCACCGCGGACGTAGGCTCGTCCATCAAGAGAATGGGCGCGTTTTTCAAAAACGCTCTGGCGATGGAGATTCTCTGCTTCTCGCCGCCGGAGAGCAGCACGCCCCGCTCGCCCACCTGCGTGTCATACCGCTCGGGCAGGCTCATGATGAAATCGTGGATGCCCGCGTTCCTGCAGGCCTCCATGACGGCGTTGTCGTCGGCGCTGCGGTCCGCATACGCCACATTCGCCCGTATCGTATCGGGAAAGAGGAACACGTTCTGAGACACCAGCGCAATCTGCTCTCTGGCGGCCTCCACATCCCATTCTGCAAAATTTCTGCCGTAGAGAAAATAGTACCCCGCAGAAGGTCTGTAAAACCCGCACAAAAGGCGGAACACCGTACTCTTCCCTCCCCCGGAATCCCCCACGAAGGCCACGGTGCTTCCCTTGGAAATCCGGAAGGAAAGCTCCCGCAGCACCGGCGTCCCCTCCGTATATGCAAAAGAGACTCTGTCAAAAACAAGGGCGTCCGTCTCTTCCTTTCCGCTTTTCTGTATGCCGCTTTTCTGTGTGCCGCTCTCCTCGTCTCTGGCATGAAGCAGATCTTCCACCCGCTGGATGCACACCCACTGTTCCCGCGCATCCACTATGTCGTAAGGGATTCCCACAAAGGCCTCCACGAACCGTCCCAGAACCAGCACAAACGCCATGAGGCTGCCGATGGTGATCGCGCCCCGGGACACCAGCACATAGGCGTAGACCGCACAGAGAATATTGGGCAGCCAGCCTAAAATCCTGCGCACCAAAATGGCATTGTTGGAGACGCGGGTGCGCTTTTCCTCGTTCTCCACCAGATCATCCGCCGCCTGTTCCAGTTTGGCGCCAAAATATGCCTCCGCCCCGAAGGAGCGCAGCACCAGAATCCCGTTCATACAATCCTGTGCGATCTCCGTGATCCGGTCGGACTTCTGGCGGAATACCTTCTTCAAGCTTGTGAGTTTCTTGACCACCCGGCCGCTGAGCCAGAGTACCAGCGGATAACAGACCAGCATCGCCAAAAGCAGACGCACGCTGATCTGCCCCACATAAAACGCATAGGTGGCCGCCGTCACCACATTCGTGCAGAGAAAGGGCAGGCTTTCTCCCAACAGCGCATCGGCCTCCGCAATATCGGAATTCATCTTATTGATGACGGACGCCGAGCCGTTCTCGTCAAAATAGCGGTACTCCAGCCGATAGAGTTTTTCTGCGGTCAACGCCTTATACCGCGTCTGCACGCGGATGCTGAAAAAAGACGCGGCAACGCTTTTCCCAAAAGCCGCCGTTGCTCCGATTCCCGTGAGCCATAGAAGGTACGCCAAAAAGGAAGTGTATTCCACTTCCTCCCCGGCCAGCATCCCGTCCACCGCTGCGCCGATCAGGCTGTTGCCTTCCACCACCGCTTTCGCCAGCACCCATGCCAGAAGCAGTTCCGCTATCAGAAACGGTATCTGGCGCAGCACGCATCGCAGAAAAACATTTTTTCTCATCTTCCGGTACTCCTCTGTGATTTTGAATGTGTAATACGTCTATTCTATCACTTTGCGCTCTCCGCAGTCAATTCCTCCAATGTGCCAAATGTATAACCCATTTTTTCCCATTTGCTCAACAGTTCATCCAAAATCTCGCCGTTTGTCTTGGACGTGTTATGTAACAGCACAATCGCGCCGGGATGAATGCGCTTGGTCAGCTTCTCGAAAGCCTCCTCATGGCTGGGCTGACTGTCCACGTTCCAGTCCACATAGGCCAGACTCCAGAAGAAGGTGGAGTAGCCCAAATCCTTGGCCATCTGCAGATTGGAGAGGCTGTATTTCCCCTGAGGCGGGCGGTAATACATCTTCATCTCCTCTCCCGTCACCTCTTTGTAGAGGCTTCGCACATCATCCATTTCTTTCTGAAAGGCCTTTGCGTCCGAGATCCGGGACATATCCGGATGGTGGTAGGTGTGGTTGCCCACGGTATGCCCGTCTGCCACCATCTGCTTTACCAGATCCGGCGCCGATTCCAGATAGTGTCCCACCACAAAGAACGTGGCCGGAGCCTCATGTTTTTTCAATGCGTCCAGAATGGCCTGCGTGTTGCCGTTTTCATAGCCGCAGTCGAAGGTCAGATAGATTTTCTTCTCTTTCTGCCCGCCCACATAATAGGCATTGTACTTTAACAGTTCCTCCGCAGAACTGTTGCCGGTGGGACATTTCCCGGATTCCCCAAAACCCAGCCCCCAGTTCTCCGTAAAGAGCAGTCCCCATGTGCGGGACTGTTCCAGAGCGGCGGGGTCTTCCTGCACATAAGCGTTTGCCGCCGTCTGGGTGTAGGCCGGCTCCTGCCCTGCCTCCTGCAGCAGACGGTTTTCCTGCGTGGCAGACGCCATGGCTCTGCCCAGCAGAAACGCCGCCGCCAGAAAGCACACCGTGGGAATCACATTCCGCGACAGCAGTTTCTCGCCCCAGCCATATTTTTTCCAAAACTCATTCATGTTTCCTCTCATTCCGCCATGCGGCGCCGCACGGTTCCGCATCCGGACATTTCACTATCCGCTTTTGCTACAATATATGAAAAAGCCTGCGGGTTCATTCCCACAGGCTTTGGCGCGTCCGGCAGGGAATAACCGTTCTGACGGATATATCCCTCGAACACATATGAATGATAGGGATATCAGCCGCGCAGCCGCCTCACGACGAACGTCGCTGCGATCAGCGCGGCTCCGCCCGCAAGCTGCCACCACTTCTCCCTGACGCTTCCGCTCATATACATCGAAAAAAGATTGAATACGCCCAGTTGGTCTTTCAGCCCGAAATTGGCTATGAAATACATCAGCGCAATCATATAGCCCGCCACGGTGTTGTCCATGATTCCCGCTGCCGCAAATCCGACGGATCCCAGAAAAAACGCCGTGGCCACGGCGCAGAGTACATGCGCCAAAGACACTTGGCTCTCCCGCATATGCAGAAATACCACGAACGCAATATTGAGAACCGTCAGCGTAAATACGGAATAAAGAAGGCGGATCAGACACACTTTCAGATAATCCACCCGCTTGGCGCGGACCACGTCCCGGATCACCGGATCCCGCTCCGGCCAGAACACGGGCGTCAGCAGCACGATTCCCGTCCAGCAAAGCATGAACTCGATGGGTTGTGCCGCCGCTCCGGGGCCCAGCGCAGTGGTATTAAACAAGAGAACCGTGAGAAACAGCACCGCCACGGCAGCCGCCAGATGCATCACAAAATGATACTTTAGATTGACGGCGGTGATTTTACCGTATATCGGGATTGGATTGCACTTTTCTATGGTTTTTCCCTGATCCGTCTGTGCCAAGAAGCAACACCCCTTTTCGTTTTCTGTCATATAGGAACATGGTAAGTCCGACGCACAATAGGGACAACACCAGATAAGCGCATCGGTTCACCACAAAATTTTCAAACTGGCTCCGGAACAGTTCCGTCTTGTAGAGGCTGTTGTGGCGGATGACCAGCGTCCATTTGGTGATGCTGCCCGTGAGCCGGTTGGCGGAAATGCTCAGAAACCACCACGCCGCCTGTAGGAAAATCACGATCAGCGGAGACACAAGTTCCGAGAGCAAAGCCCCAAGCGCCGAGACGATCAGAATATTGGGAAACAGCCAGAGCGCCATCAAACCAAACGCCTGCCCCCACGCGAACTGTTTGTCCGGATAAAGTCCCCACACGCTCCACATCGCATGGACATAAGTCAAAAGCACCGGAATGCTCATGCAGACCGTCAGCGCAAGATACCGGATTCCCACGAGTTTGACGGAGGAACAGCTTCTCCCATAGACAAGCGATTCCATGTTGACCCGCCTGTCCATCGTCCACAGGGAGACGCACACGAACACCGGAAGCACCGAAAGCACAATGCCCAGATAGTCACAGTAAAGTCTGGTGTAGGCGGAGGCGATATTGGAATCCGCAACAACCCCCTCGTATTCCGCCAGCGCGTCCTCATAGTCCATGGGAACCCTTGAGAAATTCTCCATCAGGAATTGCGCTCCATATTGGGAACCTCCTCCGATCAGCCGATCTGCCTCCTGCATCAGCTCTCGGAACCGTTCATAGGTCAGTTCCTTGGAGATCCGGATTTCCACCGCTTCATATTCCGCAAACGCGTTCAACTCCTCTGCTGACATTCCTGTCAGTTCTTGGATGATTCCAGCCATCTGCGCGGTTTTGTCCGCAGACAGCTTTACTTCCTTGTAAAACAGAAAAGGATATGCGATATAGCTGCCCCGAAGATATTCTTCCACCAGTCCCTCCGCCGCCGCGGGCATCAAGATCTCCGGCGCCTCCTTTACAATGGAACCGTAATCTCCCCTTCCCGCTCCGGGCGGTTCCAGCGGCTCCCCCAGTGCCTCTCCGAACTGGCTGCCATACATGAGGATTACCGTGACGGCATACAGCCAGAACGTCACGGACAAAAGCGTCTTTTTACATTCTTTTCGGAATAACATACCTATCACCCTGCCTCCTATCATTTTGCTTGAATCTGCTTTCGCTCTGCCTCAGACAGTCTCCGCAAGTTCACATCCGCTGCGGTGCAGACAATACATATAGGCGTCCTCGCAGTTCGGCTCTGCGGACTCCGCCCCCGGAAGATCAGGGCAGGCTTGCGCAATCATCCGCACGCAGGTCTGTTCCTGCTGTTTCAGCATCCCTACCACAAGATACTTCTCCTTGATTCGGGGCAGCAGTTCCTTGGGGATGTTCACCGTGAACACTTTGCCTCTCGCGCTGTCGATCAGTTCCGTCACGGTGCCTTTCCACAAAATTTCTCCTTCGTTCATGATGGCAATCCGCTCGCAGGTTGCCTCGATATCTCCCACGATATGAGTGGACAGGATCACAATCCGCTCTTGTGCCACCTCGCACAAGAGGTTCCTGAAGCGGATCCGCTCTTCCGGGTCAAGCCCTGCCGTCGGTTCATCCACGATCAGCACTTCCGGGTCGTGGAGCAGCGCCTGTGCGATCCCCAGCCGCCGTTTCATGCCGCCTGACAGACTCTTCACCCTGCTGTTCCTCTGCGCAGTCAGATTCACCTGTTCGATCAGAGGGTCGATCCGCTCCTTGCGCAGCGCCTTCTCCATCCCCGACAAAGTCCCCAGATAATCGAGGCATTCATACACGCTCATACCCGGATACATGGAGAAATCCTGCGGCAGATAACCCGTGATCCGCCTAATCTGCGCCGCATTCTCGATCGGTATCCCGCACACCCGGATGCTTCCGCCCTGCTTCCCGTGAAGCGTGGCCAGCGTCTTCATCAGGGTGGTCTTACCCGCTCCGTTTCTCCCCAGCAGCCCGAACATCCCCTGCTCGATGGTGAGGCTCACATCCTTCAGCGCATGTTTTTTCCCGTAAAACTTCTCCACATGGCTGATCTCGATTCTCTTTGCGCCGTCCGTCCCGTTCTCCATTGATCCCATCCTCCTAAAATATCGTAATCTCATCCTATCAGACAATTTTCAACTTTTTATCTACCTCAGGGAAAATGTCGCCGTCACTTTCGCGCCCGCGCCGCCGTTCTCCAGCCGCAGCTCCCCCTCTCCTTTCCCGCACAGCACCCGGCATATATAAAGACCCAGACCGAAATGTTCCTGATCCGGCTCTCCGTCCTCCCTGTAAAAAGGCTCCGCCGCACAGCTTAGAGCCTCTTTCGTAAAGCCCCTGCCGTCGTCCTCCACAACCATACGGAGCGTTCCGCCGCAGGCCGTCAGTTCAATGTTGATCCAGCTTGCGGCATACCGCGCCGCATTGGACACCAGATTTTCATAGACCTCCAGCACCAGCTCCTCGTCAATTCGCAAGATCTCCAGATCGGACTGCCCCCAGAACCAGACCTGACGTCCTTTCGCCAACACCTTTCCGGCATTGTGGCACCGCAACCGGAATTCCTCCCATGACACATCATGGGGATCCGGCTCGATATCCTCCAATTTCTGGACAGCTCCCATCTTCTGGGTGTAACGCACCAGCCTTGTGATCTGCCCTTCCATCATGCCCAGAATCTCCATCTGTTTGGCCGCCGATATCTTTCCGTCCGACGTATGCTTCGCCAGCAGCTGCGTATAGCCCTTCAAAACCGTGAGCGGTGTGCGCATATCGTGTGCAAACGCCGCGTTCAAACGCTTGCGCCCCTCCATGGCGCTCCACGTCCTCTTGCTGTTCTCATATAATGCGGCCCGCATATGCTCAAAAGAGCGGCACAGCTGCCCCAGCTCGTTCTCCTTGACCGGTTCGATTTCAAAATCCAGACAATTCTTGGAGATCTTCTCCGACGCGTCCGTCAAAACCTTGATAGGTTTCTCCATCTCTCTTTTATAAAAGAGCATCCCCATCGCTCCGATACAGAAGATCACCCACAGCGGAATCAGCACAAATTGCAGACCGCTGACCACTGCGTATCCCGCCTCGTATTTCCACTCGCCAAACGTGGTGCGTCTCCCGCTCACATAGGAATAGACCGGAGTTCCCGAAGCATCCGTAAAGATCTCATAATGCGCGGAATCGCCCGGTCTGTCCGCATACCGCTCCACATACCATTCCTGCGCATCATTGTTCCAGCTGCCTATCCAAAAGCTCCCCGCCAGCGCAGCCACCATTGCCACGAAAATATAGGGAACCAGACTCCATCTCAAAGAGCGGAAACTGCCTCCCGATTTTTGATGCGGTTTTGATTTTTCTCCTGCTGTCATGTCCGGCCTCCAGACCTGTCTTTCACCCATTTATATCCGATGCCCCAGACCGTCTCCACATGATATTCCTCTCCCCATGCACGCAGCTTGGCCCGGATCCGCCGGATATGCTCCGCCACCACGCTGCTGTCTCCCTCCGCGTCGTATCCCCAGAGTTTCTCGTAAATCCGCTCCTTGTCGAATACCTGTCCGCAGTTTAAAGACAGCAGTTCCAGAATCTCGAATTCTTTTTTGGTAAAAACCACCTCCGCACCCTCCACGGAAGCGCTCTTGGCGGAATAATCCAAAAGAAGTCCCCCCCAGAACCGGATGCTTCCCTCCGACGTGTTTCTATGCTCCCTGCGCAGATGCGCCGCCACTCTTGCGCCCAATTCGTCGATGGAAAAAGGCTTGACAATATAGTCGTCCCCTCCCGCCGCAAAACCTCTGATCTTGTCCGAGTCCTCCACCTTCGCCGTGAGGAACAGGATCGGACAGGACACATAATCCCGGATCCTTTGGCATACCGCAAGCCCGTCCATCTGCGGCATATTGACGTCCAGCAAAATCAGATCCGGCTTTACCCGGATCTTTTCAAGCGCCTCCGCCCCGTCGCGTGCGGCGTATGTCTCATAGCCGCCGAGTTCAAAATAATCCTTCAGCAGACTGACCACATCCGGCTCGTCGTCCACAATCAATATCTTATACAAGTCCGGCTCTTCCTTCCTTTATTCCAGCATTTCCAGCGTTTTCAGCATTTTCAGGGTTTCCAACAGTTCCAACGCTTTCAGCATTTTCAACATTCTAAAACTTTCAGGATGACATCAGTATAATCCGCAATGATCAAATTTTTATCAACTTTTCTGAAGGAATGGCAGCCATACTTCAAACGCCACGGACTTGCCGTCCGCACTCTCCGCCGCCACTTTTCCGCCGTGCTGTTTTGCAATGGCTTTGACGATAGACAGGCCGATCCCGCTGCCGCCGATGCCGGAATTTCTGGAGGCGTCCGGCCGATAAAAACGCTCGAAGAGCATATCCAGCCTGCCCGGGGCGATACCGCTCTCCTCCCCCACGGTATTCCACACCACGATCCGCGCCCTTCCACCCTTTTTGACGGTTTCCACCGTCAGACGGATCTCTCCCTGCGCGGAGGCGTATTTCAGCGCATTATCCAGAAGCAGGGACAACATCTGTCCAAGCTTTCCCGCATCCCCCATGCAATAGATTCCCTCCCGAATCTCCAAAGACAGCTTTTTCTCCTGCGCCTGTGCCAACGGCGCAAACAGAGCCGCCGTCTCCTCAGCAATCTGCGACAGGCAGCATCTGGTCAATACGGGTTTCTCCTCCTCTTCCAGTTTGGAAAGCGCAACCATCTGCTCCGTGAGGCCGCCCAGCCGTTTTACCTGATTGCGGATGCTGTCCGTCCACTGGTTCCGCTGTCCCTCCAGTTCCAGAATATCCACGTCCGCCGAGATGACGGCAAGGGGCGTCTTCAATTCATGGCTGGCGTCCGTGACAAAGCGTCTCTGCTTCACATAGCTCTCCTCCACGGGTGCAAACACCCGCCGGGAAAAGACAAGCACCAGCACAAATACCGCAAGCATCCCCAGCGCAGACACACCGATGCTGGTAAAGAGCAGATTCCGGACACTGTTTAACTCCCTGCCGCAGTCCACAAAGATCACCCGGCACTCCTGTGTCCCCTCCCGCCGCTGATTCAAAAAGCGGTAGTTCTCCAGAAAACCCGATTTCCTGCCGCTCGTCCAGACTTCCTCCGCATACGCCATCGCCTCTGCGGTTTCCACCGCCGCAATGCGCCCCGTGTCCACCGAAATCACGGTTCCCTGCCCGTCCATTCGCACCGAGAAAAATCGGGTGTCATAGGGCGTCTCCGGAGAAAGCCCCCGAAACATGCCGGATTCCTTAAAAACCCGCGGGCTGTGGGACGTCCCGCCCGACAGCTCCCGCTCTTCCGGAAACGTCTGTTTCCTGCCGGGATAGTCGTCCGGAAAATGCCCCTCGTTCTCCGCAAGCATGTTCAAAATTCTGTCCGCCCGCTCCACCGTGCCATAATACCCGGCGGCGTTCAGGCTGCCCACGATCACCGCAAGCACCACAAACAGGGAACCCATCGCAACCAGTATAAACTTTTTCCGCAGCTGCCGTATCATAAATTGTCCCTCGATTGATTCTTCTATTGATCGTTCTATTATTTGTTCTCCGCAGCTTCCGGCCGGCCTGTCTGCTCCAGAAAATACCCTTGATTTCTGGAGGCCTTGATCTGCACATCCGCTCCCACGGACAAAAGCTTCTTCCGAAGATAAGAGATATTCACCCACACCACGCCGGACTCCGTCTCGCTGTCGTATCCCCACACGCGCTCCATAAACCGCTCCACCGACAATACCTGCCCCGGATTGGCCATGAGCAGTTCCAACATCTGGAACTCCTTGTTGCCCAGCCGCACCCTGCCCTTTGGCGCTTCCAGCTCGAAGGTATTTCTGTCCAAAGTGAGATTGCCGCAGCGCAGCAGATTGTCCGCCTCGGCGGTCCGCTTTCTGGTCATGGCGCGGATCCGGGCCAGCAGTTCCCTGCTGTCGAAGGGCTTGGGCAGATAATCGTCCGCCCCGCTGTCAAGCCCCTCCACCCGATCCTCCACGCCGGAGCGGGCGGTGAGCAGCAGCACCGGCACACGATTTCCCGCATCGCGGATACGCTTCAGCACCGTCAACCCGTCTATCCCGGGCATCATGATATCCAGAACGGCGCCGTCATATTCCTGTTCCCCCAGATAGTCCAACGCATCCCTGCCATTGTAAACCACATCCACGGAATAATTTCCATGCTTTAAGATCACCGCAAGGGCGTCCGCAAGCTCTCTCTCATCTTCCGCCAGCAAAAGCCTCATCGTGTTTCCTCCCATTCCGCATATCCTACTTGACAAACGCTTCCACATCCCCCATAATTGGCTTGTTACATCATCTTTTTACAAATCTACATCATTATCGCCAGGGGAGCAACATCGCTGAGATTGAAGCGCAGCCATACGGCTTTCGCTTCTAACCCTCACTACCTGACCCGGATAATACCGGCGTAGGGAGGCAATTCACACTCATGTTGTCCCTCCTTGCCCAAATTGAAGGAGGAATTTTTTATGAACAACTTTTTTGCAGTTCCCACAGACGTGTGGCACGACGACGCCGTAACGCTGACTTCTATCGGCATGGGCATCACTGCCGCCATCATTCTGCTTCTCATCGGAACCGCCCTTTTCGCTTACCAGCGGAAAGCCTGTGCGGGCAAAGCGGACGGACAGACAGACGCTTCCGCCGGAAAACCCCGGGGCGGCACACTGGTCAAAAACACCACCAAACAGCTGGTGTTCTCCGCCATCGCCATGGCCATCGCCATGGTCACCTCCATGATCAAACTGGTGGATATGCCCTTGGGCGGTTCCGTCACGCTGCTCAGTATGCTCTTCATTGTGCTGATCGGTTACTGGTACGGACCCGTGGCCGGTATCACCACAGGCATGGCCTACGGGCTGCTGCAGTTTGTTCTGGAACCGGTCTTCTACACCATTCCCCAGATGCTCACCGATTATCCGCTGGCTTTCGGCGCGCTGGGTCTGTCCGGACTCTTCCGCAACAAGAAGTTCGGCCTGCAGATCGGCTATGCGGCGGGCGTGTTCGGAAGATTCGTGTTTACCTTCCTCTCCGGCGTGCTGTTTTTCGCCTCCTACGCCCCCGAGGATATGCATCCGATTCTGTATTCCCTGATCTATAACGGCTCCTATCTGCTGGGGGAAGCGGTTCTCACTCTAATCGTGATTTCCCTTCCGCCGGTCAACAAAGCTTTGAAATATGTCCGCCGCATGGCGGGAACAGAGACGTCCTAGGCGTTTTACCGCTCGCCCGTCTCCAGATAAAAGGAATACAGTATGCTTTCTTTTACGGGCATACCCGTCAATTTCTCCAACGCCTCTTGATAATAGGAGAGCTGGACTTCGTAGCGGTTCCACAGCTCCTCCATGCTGTGAACCACATCCGTCTTGTAATCCAGAAGCACAAGCTCTCCGTCCTCCTCCCAGAACACGTCGATAATTCCCTGAATCAACACCGTCTCCGCCTCGGGGAACTCCTCCGAGAGACGTTTCGCATCGATGCCCAGCACGAAGGGCTGCTCCCGATAGAGCTTCCCCCTTGTCTGGGCAGCCCACATGCGATACCCCAGATCGGACTCCAGAAACCGCACGATTTTCCGCAGATTCAGCGCATTGCGGTACTCCTCGGAGAGACGCTTCTGCAAAGTTTCCTCCCGCAGGAACGCTTCCAGCGCCGCCGACAGTTCTGCAGACGATTCCTCCGTCCATTCTGCAGCCGGTTCCGTCCTGTCCAACGCCGCGTCGCTTTCAACGCCCTGTGAAAGCCCGGCAAACCGTCCGCCCAGAAGCCGCTCAAAATCCAAAAGCTCCATGGCGCGGTGAAAGGCATTTCCCCTGACGGCGCCGCTCACCTGCTCTTTCTCCCTGCGGAAAGAAGGGATATAAGGCACCACCTCCCGCTCCTCGAACGCATGGAACGCGGCCTCATCCTTCTCCGCCATGGCGGCGATCTTCAATTCCGAAACCGTGGTTTTCGTATAAAGCCTCTCCAGACTCTCATAGGGATAGACAAACGCCAGACGCTTCCTCAGCGTCTGCGTCTGCAGCGCGTCCGCATACTCGGCGGCGTGCGCCAGCGCCTCCAGTCGTCCCACAGACCGGATCTGTTCTCTGACCGCTCCCGCCTCCAGCTCCTCTTTCCCCACTATCTTGACCTGCAGATCCGTACCCGCCAGAATCGGCATTAGGAAATCCAGATCACTTCCCGCGCCTATATAGTCCGGATAACACAGGGACGGCTCCGCATATTCCCTTGCCGCATCCCATTTTTCCTGCGCATTCTCCAGCGAAGCCGAGAGAATCAGTTTCTCTCTGGCTCTGGTCATCGCCACATAAAGCACCCGCAGTTCCTCCGCCAGATTCTCCTCCCGGAGTTTCTCCGCGATCACTTTCTGGCGCAGCGTCTTATTGCGGATGCGCCGCTCGGGATCCACATAGGCGACGCCCAGCCCCATGTCCATATCCATAATCAGCGCCCGGCTGTAATCCTGCACGGAAAACCGCTTGGACAGCCCCGCCACAAAAGTCACCGGGAATTCCAGCCCCTTTGATTTGTGAATGCTCATGATCCGCACCACATCCGCATGTTCGTCCAGCAGATCCGCCTCGCCGTAATCCACGTCGTATTTCTCCAGCTGCTCCATATAGCGCACGAAATGAAAAAGCCCGAAATAGCTGCTCTTCTCAAAATCCGAAGCCTTGGTAAACAGCATCTCCACATTGGCCCGGCGTTTCCCTCCTGCGGGAAGCGCCGCCACATAATTCAGATAATCATGATCCTCCACCAGCCGACACAACAGTTCGCGGATGGGCATATAAACCGTATACTCCCGGTATCTGCGGAGCCTCTCAAGGAATGTCCGGATCCGCTCCCGCAGAGCTTCCGAACCGCCCGTTCCCACAGCCTCTGTCGCAGAGCTGCCCGTTTCGCCTTCTCCGGCGGCATCCGTCTCCTCACGCTCCCAGCCGCATAACGCCTCATACAGCGTACAATTCCGCTTTCCCGCCCGGATTCCGGCAATCTCCTCCTCCGTAAATCCTCCGAACACCGACTTCAACATGCCGTACAGCGGAATGTCCTGCCTCGGATTGTCCAGCACCCGCAGCACCTGCAGAAGCTCCTGCACCTCCGTGGCCGCAAAATAGCCTGTTCTGGCCGTAATATGAACCGGGACGCCCTCCTGTTCCAGCACGGCTTTGAACTCCTCGTCCCAGCCTTGGGGCGCGCGGAGCAGGATCACCATATCCGAATAGCTCACCGGGCGCAGCTTTCCGCTCTCCTTATCCAGCACCCGAAAACTCTGCCGCAGTTCCTTGATGCGGCGCGCCACGGCCAATGCCTCCGCCTGCCTTGCGTTTTTCTCCTCCCCTCTGTCCGGCTTTTCCACCAGCAGAAGTTCGCTCCCGTAAGACTGCGCTTCGATCCCGCAGAGCTTCGGATCGTCCGCTTCCGAGCCTTCCGCAGCCGACGTCTCCGGATATTCCGCACCCGCATACAGCGCCGCCCTCTCATCGTAGTCGATGCCGCCGGTTCTCCGGCTCATCAGTCTGCCAAACACACTGTTCACCGTGTCCACCACCTGCGGACGGCTTCTGAAATTGCGGCTCAAATCAATCCGGCAGCAAGCGTCCCCGTCCGTCTCATAGCTGTCGTATTTTTCCAGAAAAAGCTCCGGCCTCGCCAGACGAAACCGATAGATGCTCTGCTTGACGTCCCCCACCATAAAGCGGTTGAAGCGCCCCTCTCCCTCTCCGGACACGGCCTTCAATAGATATTCCTGCACCAGATTGCTGTCCTGATACTCGTCTATGAGAATCTCCCTAAAATACTGCGCATACTCTCTTGCCACCCTGCCCGGTTTGATCTCCTCCCCATCCCGCTCCAGCAGAATCTCCAAGGCATAGTGTTCCATATCGGAAAAATCAATGATTTTTCGTTCCAGCTTGCACTGCCTCATCCTGCGGTCAAATTCCAAGGTCAGGTCAATCAGGGTGTTCACCGCCGACTCGCAGGCTTTGGACTGCGCCGCCGCAAGCTCCGCAGGCGTCTGAAAGAAAACCTTCCCCATGTCCTGCAGAATATCCTTCACCTGCGCCCGAAGCGCCTTTGCCCGCTCCCGCTTTAGATGAGACACACTCTCATCCTTTTTCACGGGCAGCCTGCCAAACACCAAAGCCGGAATCCGCACACTGTACTCCGCCAGAGAATCCTGTCTGCGCAAAGCCTCCAGCGCTTCCAGTTCCTGCTCCACCAGCGCTCCATACAGATACGGTCCGTCGGGACTGTCACACAGACGCCGTACCTCCAGAAGCTTCTCGATACATCCGTCCAACATGGCGTCCACATAACACTTCAAGTACTGCCCGGCGCCGCCCGCAAAGAACTCCGCCGCAGTCTCCGCCCCATAATCCTGTCTTCGGGCATTCAGCCACTCCTCGGGGAACGGACAGCTCGCCGCATGGTGGGAGAGGCTTAAAAGATGGTTTTCCAGTACGCTCTCCCGGCCTCCCGGGCAGAAAAATTCCACGCAGTGCAGAAACGCCTCCCGCCCTTCCGCATAAGACTCTTCCAAAAGCGCCGCCAGAACCTCCTGTTCCAGCAGCTTGACCTCGCTTTCATCCGCCACCCGAAAAGCCGGATCCAGACCAATCTCATGAAAATGATTGCGGATGATAAAGAGACAGAAACTGTCGATGGTCGTAATCTGCGCATTGTGGAGCAGCGCCGCCTGCCGCTGAATGTGTTCCGACTCCGGACGCTCCCGCAGCTTCGCCGCAATCCCTGCGGCAATCCGCTCCCGCATCTCCGCCGCCGCCGCATTGGTAAAGGTCACAATCAGCAGCCTGTCGATGTCCACCGGATGCGCCTCGTCGCAGACCATGCGCACGATGCGTTCCACAAGCACCGCCGTCTTGCCGCTGCCCGCCGCCGCGGACACCAGAATATTCCGATTATGCAGTTGTATCACCTGTTCCTGTTCCGGTGTGAATTTCAAATCGTTTCCTCCCGCATCCGCTGCAAAACGGTCTCTTTATCCAGCTCCTCCAGCCTGCGCTTCTCATATCCCGGTATTGCGCCGTCAAAGCCGCAGACCTTCTTGTATGCGCAGTAAGTGCAGGCGGTCTCCGCCGAACCCTTTTCATAGGGATTGACGCTGATACAGCCGTCCAGCATCTTCCGCCCGATCTCCCGAATCTTCCTGTTGACATAATCGGAAGCCAGCCGGAACTCATCGCTGCTCATGAGGCCTGAGCGGGCGCTGAAACTCCCGTCCTTCTTCCGCTCCACGGGGATCACATCCGACCTGCCCTGCATCGTATGATCCAGTTTTTCCACGATTCCCGCCTCATCGTTCACCACGCCGTTCATCCTGAGCTGTCCGGCGATCTGCGCCTGCAATTCCTCCTCCGAAAGCTCCACCGCCGTCTCTACCGTCGGATCGTCGATATGATAATAGAGAAGAGCCGCCGGGACAATCTCCTTGTCCGGATATTTCCGCGCCTCCAGCTCCAGCGCGGCATTCATATAGACCACCAGCTGCAGCTGCAGCCCGTAATACAGCGCCACCAAATCAAACTGACGATTCCCGGACTTGTAATCAATCACCTTCACATAGACATGCTCCTCATCCTCGACCGTGTCGATTCTGTCTATGCGCCCCTGCAAATGCATCCGCTCGTACTCCGACAACGTCACCGAGACACTGTCCAAATCCGAGACGAACCGGAAGGACAGCTCGTACTCCTCCGGCCGGAAGCTCCCCTTTTTCAACTGGCTCTGCAAAGTCAACACCGTGCGGGTGAGGATCCTCCCCATGCGCGTCAGGGCGTACTCATTGCGGGCGCTGCTGTAGAGTACCGTGTCCCCGTATACCGCGGCATAGGCCTCCAATCCCTCCCGAACCGCCCGCTCTCCAAACTCCTCCGGAAAGTCAAACCAGGTATAGCCGTGTTCCGTCAGCTGTCCGCCGAAATGTTCCAACACCGCATGGTACACATTTCCCATATCCACAGTCTCAAAGCCAAACTCTTCCCGCTCCCGCAGGGATAACCCGTACTGCAAAAAATGCCGGTAAGCGCAGGCCGCAAACGTCTCCAGCCTGCTGACACTGTTCTGCAAACGCTGCCCATAGAGCAGACGGGACACTATGCGGGACAGCCCCGCGTCCCGATATCTGGCAAACGCCGCCTTGGTGAGACGCTCTCTGTCCGCACAGGCAGCCTCCTCCCCAAAGACCTGATAAATCGTGAAAAATTCCGTCTGCGCCTCATCGTCCCCGATAGCGCCCTCCGCATACTCCCGCAGCTTCCCGGCGAGGAACTCCCTCCCCTGCACCGGATTGACAATCTGCTCCGCCGCAGGCATACACGCGGGAAACTCTATCAAAAGCCCCGGAAAAAGATTCTGCACCACCTCAATCAGATAAGAGGGACGCAGGCTCTTTCCTGCGCTGTTTGCTCTGGAATACGACAGATACAGCCGCTTGGAGGGTTTGGTCATATTCAGATACAGGTACAGCCGCTGAATATACATCTGCTGCCTTGGCGATGGCGCAAGCTCCAGATCAGACTCCCGCAGAAACTCCCTGTCCATGTCGGAAATCACGCCGCCCTTGGAAGTGTTTCTGGGGATATTGCCGTCGTTCACACCCAGAAAAAACAAGACCTTCACCTGTTTCAGACGGGTGCGCTCCATATCCCCCACCGTGATGCGGTCCACATTCTGCGGAACGGCTCCCACCTCGATCTCTCCGAATCCGGACTCCAAAATATCCCGAAACTCCTCCAGCGTGATGGACTCCTGCCCCAAAAGCTGATGCACCTGCTCTAAGAGTTCCATCAGCAGACGATAAATCTGAGCATACTCTCTCGCCCGGGAGCGTTCCTGCTCTGCCTCAAACCGGCTCTCATACGCCGCCAGCTTCTGCTGCACCCGATTCGCCACCACAAACTCATACAGCCTGTCCACATACTCCGCCGCAGGAGCCCTGCCGCTCAGTTTCAGCATTTCCACCTGCGCCACAAACCGCTCCCGCAGCTCGTTCAGATGTGCGAGCGGTTCCTCATCCTCACCCATTTGCGCAGTCTTGCGGGTAAAACTCCTGCTCCAGCTCCGGTAGCCCCGAATGCCCATCTGCAAACAGTAATTTTCCAGTTCATCAATCTCCTCCGGCTCCAGATCCGCCAGACCGCTGCGCAGATAATGAAACACTGCCTGATACGAGAAATCCCACTCAAAAAGCTCCAGCGCGCTCTTGATATATTCAATCATCGGATTCAAGACAATCCCTCTGGTGCGGTCCAGAAAACAGGGAATGTCCATGCGCCCGAATTCAGACTCCACATAGGGCGCATACCCCTCCAAATCTCCTATGACGATGGCGATATCCCGATAAGCCAGCCCCTCCTCCCGAAGCAGCCGACAGATCTCCAATCCCGCCTGATGCACCTCCTCACGGGGCGAAAGGGTCTCAAACAGGCGGATCTCCTCCTGCGTCCCCTCATAAGCCTCATACGGATAGCGAAACAGATTCCGCTCCAAATGCTCCAATGCCGGCGCATCCGTAAAGCGGTGCCTGTGATTTGCGCATAACAACACCTCCCGGCCAAACCCTCCTGCTTGATCCTGCCGCCCGGTCTGATCCCACTGTCCCGTCCGATCCTGCCGCCCCGTCTGATCCCGCTGTCCGGTCTTGGTCACAAACACATCCCGTCCTCTGTCTGCGCCCGCCGCTTTCGCCAGCCGCTCCAAGTCCGCCACCGTCTTTTTGCTCAGATGAAACAGCCGCTGCTCCCCATCCTGCACATAGGGATTTTCTCCCTCGCCCAGAATCACCGTCACGATCACTTCCCCGCACAGACGCATGAGTTCCTGAATCACCCGGTTCTGAATCGGGGTAAAACCCGTAAAGCCGTCAAAAATCACCACACTGCCGGGGAGCAGCCGCGACTTCTCCAGCGAGCGCGCCAGCACATCCAGCTTCTCCTCCGTGGTGATAAAATTGCCCTGTATGTACTCCATAAAACCTTTGTAGAGTACTTCCAAATCCTGAAGCTTGCGCACCAGCGCCTCGCGCCCCGCGGCAAACGCAATCAGCCGGGACATATCATTCGTCCCCACCCCGTACTGCATAAACTCCGAGATGGCGCTCTTCACCTCATGAATATAACCTTGTCGGTTCAAAAGCCCTCCCAGCGTAGGAAGTCTATCCTGAAGCCCCGCAGCCACCCGCTGCAACACCAGACTCTTGCCCGTGTCGTCCAGCACCGGCACATCCTCCCAGCCGACCTCCTCCAGAATGCGATGGCTCAACCGTCCGAAGCTCAGAACATCAATATTCAAGATCCCGCCCCGCTCCGACAAAGTCACCAGTTCCTTCTGCGTCTGCATGGTAAACTGATCCGGCACGATCACCAAAAAATTCTGCCGCGGACAGTCCTTCGCGCGTTCCAGTATCTCCTCATAAAGCTGCCTGCTCTTACCCGCTCCCGACGGGCCGAAATAAAAGCGTAGACTCATTTTGGCTCCTCCGCACACCGCCGATTTGCTGCGGCGTTCTATCACAGAATATCCAATTCCACAGGACAGTGATCCGACCCCATAATTTGGGAATGGATCTTCGCATCCGCCAGCCGCTCCCGCAGATTCTCAGAAGCCACAAAATAGTCAATCCGCCAACCCACGTTCTTGGCTCTGGCATTCGCCATATAAGACCACCAAGAATAAGCATCCGCCACGTCCGGATAAAAATAGCGGAACGTGTCGATAAAACCGCTCTCCAGAACCTTCGTAAAACAAGCCCTCTCCTCATCGGTAAAGCCCGCATTTTTATGATTGGTCTTGGGATTCTTTAAGTCAATCTCCCTGTGAGCCACATTCAAATCGCCGCAGAAAATCACGCCTTTCTTCTCGGACAACGCCTTCACATACGCCAAGAAAGCCTCCTCCCACTCCATGCGGTACTCCAGCCTTGTCAGCTCCCTCTGGGAATTGGGCGTGTACACCGTCACCATGTAAAAATCCTCATACTCCGCCGTGATGACGCGCCCCTCGTGGTCGTGAACCTCCACCCCGATTCCGTAAGACACATCCACAGGCTCCCGCTTCGTAAAAAGCGCAGTACCGGAATATCCCTTCTTCTCCGCGTAATTCCAGAACTGGTGATAACCGGGCAGCTCCAGATCGTGCTGTCCCGCCTGCAGCTTCGTCTCCTGCAGACAGAAGATATCCGCGTCCGCCTCCTCGAAGAAATCCAGAAAGCCTTTCTGCAGACATGCCCTGATGCCGTTCACATTCCAAGATATCAGTTTCATAATCCTTCTCCTTTCACCGCCTCCGGATGCAGCACTCAGGCCGCAATATTCAGCCGAATATTACCCGTCCTTCAAAAATGTCGCCGGCCACCACATCCTCTCCCAGATCCACCATATGCCCATAGGGAGCCACTTCCACCCAGCCTGCAGCGTTGTCACCCTCCATATAAATCCAATCGGACTCGCCCTCTTTGCCCAGATAAGCCAGCGTGTATTTCACCTCACCCGGCTCCAGCTGCCCTGTGACCGCTCCGCCGGGCGACTCGTGGATCGGCAGCTTTGTCAACAGCACGAGCGGGTATTCCTCCCAATAGCTTCTCAAAACTTCATGAGTTTCCCCCTCCACACGCTCCAGCCGATATTCCGCATTCAACCGATAAGTAAATTCCAGATATCCCGACTCAATGATATCCCAGCGCTCACCTATACAAATGTCACCGTTTTCGGAAATACTGCCGCTCCTCACAGACGATCCTACCACGCCAATCTCTGTGGGCGTTCCACCCTCATAACGGAAGAAAGCGCTCTCCGGGTCATCACTGGGTCCCTTCTCATACAACATGATCAAAATCTCCCGCCCATCGAGACTCACCGCATATAGATAATTCGTAAGATTCGCGTCATAACGCCACCCCACTACACAGCTTCCGCCGTTCATCCTCAGAGACGCGCCGTCAAACAAATCAGTCCAATAAATCCGCCCTCGGCAATACGCCTCATCCGGGCACAGTTCAATCTCCTCCACACTTCCGTCTCCGTTCAGATCAAGCCATGCCCTCGTGCCGCTCACATCCCGCACAGACACATCCATGACCTCCCCCGGATGCGCGCGCAGATATTCACTGACCGACCTTCCGTATTCCTCCCTTTCCTCCGCGCTCATCCTCTCAGGCTCCCGCCCCTCATACCCGGGCGCAGACAGAGGAAGCGGACAGATGAAACTCTCCCGGTTCCCCTCCACAGTGTAATTGCAAATTTCCAGACAGCCCTCGTAAATCTGTACATTCCCAAGCCACAGCTCTCCGATATCTTCCACAAAAGGAAACTCTGACACTCTGATAATACCGCTCTGTCTACTGTTTGTATTCAGCCACACCACACTGTCCGGCTTCCACTCAGCTTTACCCTCCTCATAATCCGCATCCGCAATCCAGTACAGCACACTGTCACCGTCCTTCTGCTGGAAACCATCAAGGAGCATTCCGTCAAGAGGAAACAACATATGGATATAACCACTCCAGATACAGCTCTGCTCCTCGCCGTTTACCACATAAATACCATCCTCCTGCGCCCGGTATGTGACCTCATCCAAAGTGATTTCTCCATCCCGCCGATATTCCGCCTCTCCCCATTTTATCAACGAACGCTCGAGCCCCTCCACCTCTATCTCCTCGTCGTCCGGCTGCGTTATGGGTTCTGGCTCTGCCGCCTCTTCCTCTTGCATCCCGCCAACGCTTATCCCCACACGGGCGATTTCCACCGCACATATCTCCCTGTCGTCCGGCTGCGCCGCGGGTTCCGGCGCTGTGGGTTCCGACTCCGTTATTCTTGCCGACTCCGCTTCTGCCCGCTTTTCCCACATCCTGCCAACACAAAGCAGCAAAGCTGCTCCCGACACGAACAACACCACAGCTGCTATCACCAATCTCTTATGTGCCTTCATTCCACCCTCCCCTGCAGCACAGCCGATAGAACAACACACTGCCGTCTCTGTGTCTACAATACTGAAACGAGTTTATTTTACCACAAAACCGCGGCAATTACTATATTCACATCATGGTTTTTATTTCCCCAAAAACGCAGCCCGCCCGGGAACCCCTTTGCAGGCAGACCTTTCAAAAACGCGTCTGCATACAAATGATTCCCGGGCGGGCATTTTTTACGGTATTCTGTTGCGGCGGGTGCTACACTTCCGTCAGCTCGTCCGCCGATACTTCATGGATCAGATTGCTCCGGATATCAATGATCGGCCCTCCCGTTCCCTCGATATATTCCTTGGTGATCGTGACCGTTCCGATATTGTCATCTTTGGGAATCTCATACATGATGTCCAGCATAAATTCCTCGATGATGGAACGCAGCGCTCTGGCTCCCGTATCCCGTTTCATGGCCTTCTCCGCAATCGCCTCCAGCGCATCTTCCGTAAAGCGCAGCCGCACCTCGTCCAGCTCCAAAAGCTTCTGATACTGCTTTAAAATGGCGTTCTTCGGCTCCTTCAGAATCTGAACCATCATCTCCTTGCTGAGACCCTCCAGCGTATAGATAATGGGAAGTCGGCCGATAAACTCCGGAATCATGCCAAACTTTCTGATATCCTCCACCGTCACCTTCGAGAGGATGGTTTTGTCCTTATCGTATTTATCTTTGAGTTCGGAGCCAAAGCCGATGGCCGCGCTCTTGCTCAGCCTCTCCTTGATGATCTCTTCCAGTTCCGGGAACGCGCCTCCGCAGATAAAGAGGATATTCCGCGTGTTCACAGTGGCAAGCGGCACCATGGCATTCTTGCTGTTCGCTCCCACAGGTACTTCCACCTCCGCGCCCTCCAGAAGCTTTAACAGTCCCTGCTGCACGCTCTCGCCGCTCACGTCCCGGCTGTGCGTCTCTTTTTTCTTGGCGATCTTGTCAATCTCGTCGATAAAGACGATGCCCTGCTCGGCCCGCTCCACGTCGTTGTCCGCGGCGGCCAGAAGCTTGGAGATCACGCTCTCGATATCATCGCCGATATACCCCGCCTCCGTGAGGGATGTGGCGTCCGCAATGGCCAGCGGCACATCCAGAAGCCTCGCCAGCGTCTTTACCAGATAGGTTTTGCCGCAGCCCGTGGGACCGATCATGAGCATATTGGATTTCTCGATCTCGATACTGTCCATGGAGTTGGTGGCCACACGCTTATAATGATTGTAGACCGCCACGGAGATTACCTTCTTGGCATGTTCCTGTCCCACCACATATTCGTCCAGACTGGCCTTGATCTTATGGGGTGCGGGAATATTCCGGATATCCAGCGCGGGCTTCTGTCCCTCTTTCTTCTTTTTGGGCTTCTGTTTGTTGGGGATTCCGCCCTCTCCGCGCAGATCGGCCAGATTCACAAAACTGATGTTGGGAAAGCCGTTTTGTCTGGAGAACTCATCCATCTCCTGCTGAAAATTGGGATTATTGAGCATACCCTGATAATCAAACTGGCTCACCGTATCCATAGTCTTGTGCATACAATCGTCACAGATGCAGATATGGTTGGGCAGTTTGAACATCCGTCCCGCCTTGGACTCCGGCCTGCGGCAGACAAAGCACACGTCCTCATATTCGCTGTTGTCGCTCTTCCCGGCGTTGGCCGTGGTAGATGCGTCCGCCTTCTTCTGTCCGGCGTCCTGCCCTGTGTCCTGCCCTGCGTCCTGCCCTGCGTCCTGTTCCGTCTCCCGCTCTTCGTTCTTCTCTTCTATATCCGATATGATATCCGACATGGTTCTCCCTCGTTTCCGTACTTTTGTTTCGTAACCACCTCTATTATACCCAATATGCATAGTCTGCACAAGTGAAGTTTTTATAGAAATTCGTGCCTTAAAGGAAGTTGGTGAAGAATGTACTTTGAAGTGATGTACTATACCGGCAGCGGCAACAAACGAGGCTGCCCCTTTGCGAATTTCCATTCGTCATTGCGACAGCCTCCTGTTACTACTTTCTGTTTACTACTTCCTGTTTCCTACTTTTTTCCTACTTTTGTTTCCTACATACCGCTTCCTGCTTTTTGTTTGTCTGAAAAGTCCAAAATACAACTTTCCCCATCTTTCATATCAAGTATAGAACAGACTGTTTCTATCAGCTTTTCATACCCCTTTTTATTACTATATACTTTTTGGGGAATTATTATATGCTTATTATTCACATTGTTCCCTCATTTTTCTCTTAGCATACTTGTATTTTAATATTGGTCTATGCTTTGGATAATACAAATTCAGTTTTGTTGCTAACAAATATTCACCCGTACTATAAAATACATGAAATCATATCACAAAATGGAAGAAAGTTCAAGAATCTTATCGCTTGAGGTTCCGTAAGATAACTAACGCCTTATTTTAGAAATCTTTAATTTAAAGACATATTCCATACTTTCATTTCCCTGCCTGAAGTAATTTCTGTATTCTTTCTGCGCCCTTTTTTGTATCATCAATAATCTCTTCCGCAGTCATCTTGATATGCCGCAAAGAATTGTATTCTCGAATTTTACGGATATCCTCTACATCAAAACTCTTACTTATAACCGGCTCATTCAGCATCGTTTTCATCTCCCTCCAATAAAGCAGACGGCGGATATATCAGCAAATCTTTATATCCTTCCATTGTTGTAATTATTTTTACGCCTTTTACTGTTCTCACATTAACAATATGCTTAAAATTCCAAGATATAATGACATCGCAGCCTGCAAGAATTGCTGCCGCAATATGCTGACAGTCATCAAAACTTTTTTCACGCAGAATACCGAAATCAATAAATTTTCCCGCTAACTCAATAATATCGTTGTTTGTTTCTATTGTATGATACTCAATCTGTTTTAAATATTCCAATAGAATAGCCAACTTTTCCTCATCACACTTGTCAATTTCCCGAAATACTATATCAGATACATAGACTTCATAGGAACCAGCCTTAAACAATTCCCAAAGCGCCAATGTATCCCGCATTTTTTCGGGCGCATCTAACTGATGCAAATAACTGACTACCGAAGTATCCAGATATACTTTCATTCTTTTCATCAAAATACCTCCTGCTACTTGTTATTATACTCAATTGGCATATCAATAACAAGTACATCTTTGTTTGTGTCAAGTACACATTGGCACTTTTCCTATTTTTCTTTATGAACCCTTATTTGTTGCCAAAATGGACGCAACCTGTTTGTCATACAGGCGACGGCTGTTGTCTTCTTATTATTAAGGTTAATATACCCACTAAACATTTTTGTACATAAAAGCCAGAGACTGTCCCAATTCCCGTCAATATACAAATGTCCCGGACAGCCTGAACTGCCCGGGACATTATCTAATTCTTGGATCCGTTTAATATCTGGGGTTTTCGGAAGGTCTTCTGCCCAAAGTCAGCGTAAACTCATGCTCCACATATTCTCCGTTGCTGGGGCGCATCACCGTCACCTTGACGCTGTCGCCCACGGCGTAATACTGCATTGCCTCCTGCAGATCCTCATAGCAGGTAATCTTGGCTCCGTCAAATTTGACAATGACGTCTCCTTTGTTGATTCCTGCGGCCTCTGCGCCGGAACCCTCGTAGACCGATACCACGTACACGCCCTTCGGCATCCCGTACATACGCACGATCTGATCCGTCACATCCTGAGGCGTAATTCCCATATAGCCCAGATCGGCGTCGGCCACTTTGTTGCGGGTCTGCCGCTCCATCAAATCAGCGATGATGGGGCTTGCCGCCGTGATGGGAATGGCGTAACCCATGCCCTCGATGGAACTGCCGCCGATCTTATTGGAATTGATGCCGATGACTTCGCCCGCCGCATTCAGCAGCGCACCGCCGGAATTACCCGGATTGATGGCCGCGTCTGTCTGGATGAAGCTCCTGACGGAACCGTCCTCCAATTCGATCTCTCTGTCCAATGCGCTGATATATCCCACCGTCACGGACTGTCCGTAACCAAGGGCATTGCCGATGGCAATCACCTGCTCACCCAACTCCAGCCTGTCGCTGTCGCCCAAGTTGGCGACAGTGATCTCCGCCAACGTCTTTTCATCCAGATCAGCCATGTCAATGGCGATGACCGCCAAATCCATATCCGCATCCATGCCCTTGATCTTCGCCCGCACCTCCGTATTGTCGATCAGCGTCACCAAAAGCTCCTGCGCATCAGCCACCACATGCTGATTGGTCACGATCAACAGCTCCTCGTCCGTCGCCGACACAATAATGCCGGAACCGCTGGCGGACAACTCCTCTCTGTAGGTCTGTCCCCAGAAGGAGGTGATCTCCGTATAATTGTTGATGATGGACACCATGGCCGGCATCACTTCCTTCACGATGGAGGACACATTGGAGGACGCCGGGGTGTAGACGATGCTGGAACCCGCCTGCTGAATCTGAGGGGCTTCCGTCTCTTTCTCAGGTACGTCAGCCGAGTCTTTCTCATCGGAAGGGACATGATTATCCGTCACATAGCCGGGCTGTTTCTCCTGCATGGCTCCTGCGGCCTGTGTCACACCGTAGAATCCCACTCCGGCAAAGATTCCAAAAAACAGTCCCAGACTGATGCTCAACATAATTTTCTGTCCGAGTCCCATTTTCTTCTCCTCATGAGCGTTCTTCCGTCCGTCGGCGTTCCCGCTTCGGACGGGGGCTTTCACCCATGTGGTATTGTCTGCGGCGCTGCTCTGCGTAAACTGTCCCGCATGAGAAGCGCTGCCCTGCGCGTTCTGCGCCATATTCACAGCCGCCGCATTCACAGCCTGCGTCCGGCCGGCCGCCGCACTCTGCGCGATCTGCGCTCCGCTCACGGCGGCACTCTGCCCATTCTGTGACTCATGCATTGGAACACTTTGTACATTTTGCGGCTCATGCATTGGAACACTCTGTACGTTTTGCGGCTCATGCACCGGAACACTCTCTACATCCTGCGGCTTGCTCTCAGCGGGACTCTCCAGATTGTTAAAATACTCTGTCTGTGCGTTCCTGCTGCCTGCACCCATGCCTCCCATGTTTGCGCTGCCCGCGCCGCCGATGTCCGCGCTGTTTGCACCGCTGAAATTCCCGGTCATCGAAGCGTTCGCGTTGTTCTGATAATCATTTTGATTGTCGTACATAAAAATCCCTCTTTTCTGAACTGATTGCATCCTAACTGCTTGAATCCTAACGGATTAACCCCATTGACTGCCGTCTCCTGCTTTCGATAAATTCAGTATAGTCATCATTTGTGTTCATTTTGTGATTAAAATGTGATTAAAAAATGAAACCGCCAAGCTTTATTCCACCGTCACGGACTTCGCCAGATTCCTCGGCTTATCCACATCGCATCCTCTTCCCACCGCCACATAGTACGCAAAGAGCTGCAGCGGCACGATGGCCAGAGAATTGGTGAACCACGGGTTGGTCTCCGGCAGGTACAGCACATAGTCCGCCGCCCGTTCCATGGCTTTGTTCCCCTCGTTGGTCACCGCCATGACAAATGCGCCGCGGGCTTTCACTTCCACAACATTGCTGATGGTCTTCTGGAACAGTTCCTCCTGCGTAGAGAGCGCCACCACCAGCGTGTTGTCCTCGATCAGTGAGATCGTGCCGTGTTTCAGCTCTCCCGCCGCATAGGCCTCCGAATGGATATAGGAAATCTCTTTCAGCTTCAGCGAACCTTCCAGCGATATAGCATAGTCGATTCCCCTTCCGATGAAAAAGATATCCCGCGCGCCCACATAACGGTTCGCAAAATGCTGGATTTTCTCCTTCTGTCCCAAAAGCATTTCAATCTGATCCGGCAGACAGCGCAGATCGTCCAAAAGTTTTGCGAAGGTCTCTCCGTCCACGGTTCCCCGCACTTTGGCAAGCTTCATAGCAAGCATGTAGAGAGCCGCCAGCTGTGCGCTGTACGCCTTGGTGGTAGCCACGGAAATCTCCGGCCCCGCCCATGTGTAGAGAACGCTGTCCGCCTCTCGGGCGATGGAACTTCCCACCACGTTCACAATCCCCAGCACTTTAAAACCGCGCGCCTTGGACTCTCGAAGCGCCGCCAGCGTATCCGCCGTCTCGCCGGATTGGCTGATAACCACCACCATGCCGCCCTCCTCCAGAATCGGATTGCGGTAGCGGAACTCGCTGGCCACATCCACTTCCACGGGAATGCGCGCCAGTCCCTCAATGACATATTTGGCGGTGACGCCCGTGTGATAGGCGGAACCGCAGCCTACGATATGGATTTTGCGGACAGCGCGAAGCTCCTCGTCCGTCATATTCAGTTCCTCGATGACGATATCATTGTCCCGGATACGGGGTGATATGGTATCCGTGACCGTCTTGGGCTGTTCGTAAATCTCTTTCAGCATAAAATGCTCGTATCCGGATTTCTCCGCCGCGTCCGCGTCCCAGTCAATGGTGACGGAAGATTTTTTCACTTCCTCCTCATCCACGGAGAAAAACCGAAGCCCTTCCGCCTCCAGACAGGCGACCTCCTGATTTTCCATGTAATAGACGGTTCTGGTATATTTCAAAATGGCGGGGACGTCGGAGGCGATAAAGCAGCCCTCCGCATTCTGCCCCACGATCAAGGGGCTGTCTTTTCTGGCGGCGTAAAGCTCCCCGGGGAACTCCGCGAACATGATCCCCAGCGCATAGGAACCCTCCACGCGGTGCAGCACCTTGGTCACCGCCTCCAGCGGATTTCCCTTGTAATAATAGTCCAAGAGCTTTGCCAGAACCTCCGTGTCCGTATCGGATACAAACTCATATCCTTTGTTCTGGAGCTTCTTCTTCAGGGCGAGATAATTCTCGATAATCCCGTTGTGTACCACGGCGATGGTTCCCGCCTGATTGGTGTGGGGATGGGCGTTCAAATCGTTCGGCGCACCGTGGGTCGCCCATCTGGTGTGTCCGATTCCGGAGAAGCCTCCCATGGTCTCCCCGCCGTGGGTGAGATGTTCCAGCACCGCCAGCCGTCCCGCCGCTTTCTCCGTGCGGATCCGCTCCCCGTCGAACACGGCCATGCCCGCGGAATCGTAACCGCGGTATTCCAATTTGGACAGCCCGTCCAAGATGATGGGCGCCGCCTGTCTTTTACCGATATAGCCTACAATGCCACACATAGGAAAACCTCCGACTTTCTTTATCGTTTCTCATTTTGATCGTTATTAGTTCCACTGACCCGCTGCGCTCATCGCTTCCAATAGTCAGGGCTTGCGGTACAGGCAAGCACCAGCGCCTTGGGCAGCCGCCTATAGCGCTTCCCAAGCCAAAACCCTGCGTATTTGCACAGACACTGAAAATAAAAATAGGGAATCTCCGCGCGCATCCGGTTTGCTCTAAGATATGCCACGGCGGCCCGCACCATGCGCATTCCCTCGCTCTCAGAGCGGATCCGGGCGAAAATCTCCGGGTGCTGGGCCTGCGACACGCCCAGATCAAAATTCCGCCGAAACTGCTGTCCACAGTTGTAGTTGTGCGAATGAATCACCACCGCTTCCGCCTCGTAGGCGATGCGGTATCCCGCCTTCACCGCCCCCGCCGCATAGATCATGTCTTCGTTAAAGATGGTATGTTTGACAAACCCGCCCAGCTTGTCGTATAAATCCCTGCGGTAGGCCGCGCATACGTTGGAGCAGAAATAGGTTTTAATCCCCAGCCGCTCCAGATCGTCCTGCGATTTGAGGGCGGAATGCTCCGGATAATTAAACTGTCTGCTGAACCGTTCCAGCACGGAACTGTTCCCGTCCGCAATCTGGCGGGCATAGGCCGCCGCCACGTCCTCCCGCAGAGCCGACGTCAGACGCTCTATCAGGAATTCATCCACAGGCAGGGCGTCCTGCGTCATCATCACAAAGACTTCCGCCTGCGATCTGGCCACGCCCTTGCGTCTGGTCATCCCATGGTCAAATTCCCGTTTAGAGAGGTGGAACACTTTCACATTCCGATACCGATGGACAAAATCCGTCCCGTAGATCAGCTGTTCAAAGTATTTCTCCTCCGTGTTCATCAAGATGATATTCGCCACCGGAACCGTCTGCCGTTCCAGACGGTCCAGAAGGGTGAATAATGCCTTTCCCGGTTTATAGACCGGAATAATCACGTCAATTTCCACGATGCCGCTCCTCTTCCGATACCCTTTGCAATCAGATACCATTTGAAAAAGGGAACCTGCCGTCACAAGCTCCCTTTGCTCTCTCTTGGTTCTATCGTTTCAGGTAGGGGGACGTATCGCTCTTAATCTTAGACGCGCACTCCTTAACCGTATCCGATACCGTGTATTCCTGATCCTCGAACAGGAACTCATGCAGCCATACCACATTGCTCTCCAGATCCAGAGGCACAACCATGCTTCCCAGAGCGCCCATATTGGTGGTCGTAATCATGGAAGCCTCGGGGAAACCGCCCTCGTCCACGATACGGTAATTGTTGATATTGGTCAAAAGTTCCAGCAGGTCTTTGCTGTCCAGACTGGTGTAAACTTCCTCCACCACCTTGTTGAACACGGTGGTCAGCGTCGCCAGATCGGTCTTCTTCGCCTGTTCCTCGATGGCCATGATTACCTCGCGCTGATTGGCCGCGCGGTCAAAGTCGCCGCCGGGAAGCGTCAGGCGGATCCGGCAGTAAGCCGTGGCCTGCAGGCCGTTCAATTTCTGATAGCCGGTCTCCTTCACGGGAATATATCCGTCTGCCTGTTCGGTGGGCTTATAGCTCTCGTCGTCCTCCTGATAGCCCTTGCGCACACGGCAGATGCTGAGCTGGTAATTGTTGATATCCCGCAGTTCATTTCTATCCACATCGATGTAAATGCCGCCGAGTCCGTCGATCAGATCAATGAGGCTCTGGTAATTGATCGCCACGAAATTGGTGATGTCCAGATCCAGATTCATATTAAGCATCTTGATCGCCTGCTGGGGGCCGCCCGAAGAATAGGCGGCGTTGCATTTGTTGTATTTATCCGTTCCAAGGTTCAGATAAGTGTCGCGGTATACGCTGACCAACTTGATATCCCCGGTGTCCATATTGATGCTGGCGACCATGGTACAGTCGCTGCGGCTTCCCTTGTAGAGCTGGTTGGAAGTCTTGGCGTCCAGACCGAACAGCGCAATATTCATATAACCCGTATCGGCGATCACGCCCGGCTCCACCACAGCCTGCTCATTGCCGTCCTGATTGATATTGGACGCAACGCCCTCGTTAATCCCCAGATTGCTCTTGTCCAGATCCACGATCTTCGGCCCTTCGCTGTCTCTGGTCACCACCAGAAACAGAATTGCGAGCATAATGAGGATCAAGAAAATCTCGACCGCAAAAATAATCATTTTGCTCTTGCTCTTCGACGCCCTTCTGGCCGCCGCACTTCCTTTGGAATTCTCTGCCATAACCCACTGTCTCCTTCTTCTGCACTAATATGCGTTTTTATTGATAAATCCCGTAAAAAAGGTCAGAAAAATAATCTTGATGTCAAATCCCAGCGTCCAATTTTCAATATAATAAATATCATATTCAATCCGCTTGCGTATGGAAGTGTCCCCCCGAAGCCCGTTCACCTGCGCCCATCCGGTCAATCCCGGCCGCACCTGATGCTTTACCATATAACGGGGAATCTCCTCCTTAAACTTCTCCACAAAATGAGGCCGCTCCGGTCTGGGTCCCACCAGACTCATATCCCCTTTCAGAATATTGAAGAGCTGGGGCAGCTCATCCAGACTGGTGCGTCGCAGCACCTTTCCCACGGAGGTGACCCGGGGGTCGTCCTTCACGGTCCACGCCTTCTTCTCTCTGCCCGGCGCCTGAATCTCCATACTGCGGAATTTATACATATAAAACGGCTTGTTGTGCAGTCCCACACGCTCCTGCTTAAAAATCACCGGCCCCGGACTGCTCATCTTTACCAAGGCTGCGCAGATCAGCATAATCGGCGATGTAATCGCAATGCCGAACAGGGAGCCCGCCACATCCACCGCCCGCTTGACCAGCTTATTGCCCGTATTCGTGAGCGGCACATATCGGATATTGATGACCGGCAGCCCCATCAGATCCTCGGTGTAGGGTTTCGTGGGAATCAAGCTGTTGTAATCCGGTATAAACTTGGTGTGGACGCCGGATTTCTCACAGATATTGACGATCTGTCCCAGACAGTCATAATCTTTTAACGAAAGCGTAATCGCAATCTCGTCCAGCTTGTTCTCCGGGAGAATGATGTCCAGATTGCCCAGACTGCCCAGCACCTTCACACCCTTGTAGAGCGTTCCCGCAGGAATGTGGTCGTCCAGAATGCCGCACACCGCATACCCCCACTGGGGATTGTCCTGCAGACGGTTGATATATTCCTCCGCGGCTCGGGAATAGCCCACAAGCAGAATATGCTTGAGATTGTAACCCTTGCTGCGCATGGTCTGAAGCCCTTTGCGCAGGACGATCCGCAGACAGCTTGTAAAGAAAATGTTCAGCACATAGAACAGCATAATGACTGAACGGGAATAATTGATCTCCTTCACCACCATGTAGAGAAGGATAATCATGGCCGCAAGCCCCACCGTGTTCGCCTGAATAATGCCGTAGATCTCGAATCTGCGGCGCACGGTACGCTTCGGCGCATACACGCCGCAGCGGTAATACAACAGGACAAAACCCGGCACCAGAAAGACGAGCAGCGACACATAATCGCTGGCCGGAAGTACACCCGGGCCGGGACCATCATTAAATATATAGAATTTAACAAAATACGCAAGCATAAAGGAGGCCGCAATAATCGCCGCATCCAATATGACCAGCAATCTGTTAAATATCTTCTGATTGTCCTTTATCATAAGCACCCACCCGGTATCTTTCAAAGGAGCCGCACGGACAGCGCTTCAAAAGCACTGTACTCATTAAGCATTTTACAAGAAGAGCCATATATCGTCAACTTAAGTATTTATGAAGCCATTTCTTAAGAAATCATAAGAATTTGACATATTATTCTGTTTTTTCGTAAAATTCACCGCTATAGACGTCCATACGGTAAACGCCGTCCCGCGTGCCGAGCCGGGGAACCGCCACTTCCTGCCGGAAACCGCCCCGCCTCAGATACAGCGTCTCCCCCGCCTTGATGTTAAATCCCGCCTCCGGCTGCCCGATGGCCTCCGCTCCCGTATAGTTCTTGCAATAGACTCTGATCCGCTCTCCCGGCGCAACCTCCACCGCAGGAAGCGTGGACAGATTCTGCTCTCCCGCGCCGTCCGCCAGCGTGTACTCCCGCAGGTTGACCGTCTCCGCACCGAAATTGGTCAGCTCTATATAATCGCTGCCGCCCCGGCTCTTCACCGCCGAGATCAGAAGTCCCGCCTCCGGATCCGGCTCCGTCACGCACTCCAGCTCCAGCGCCTCTCCCTGCAGCATCTCCCCCGTGACCACAAGGGTCTCCTCATAGCATTCCACGCCGTCCACCAGCCAGCACACAAACCGATCTCCGCATTTGGGCGAAGCCGTCACGGTCACGGGTACCTCCGCAAAATACGTCCCGTGGTACTCCGTGTCATGAAACACCGCAAAATCCACGGACAGATTGGCCTCATCCGGATTCTTTACCCGCAGTTCATAACGCTTGGAAAGCCCGAACGCCGCCTCCAGATCAAGCAGCGCCCAATCGGGACGCTCCGCCAGAAACGCTTTGATTGTGTCGATCTCACTGAGAACATGCGCAAAGTCCACATCCTCCGGCGTCTCGAAATTGTCCTGCATCAGATCCGTCTCGTCATATTGTATAGCCAGTTCCGCAGCGTGGCTTTCATGCATTTCCTCCAGCACCGGAACGGCTCTTTGCTCCTGAAAATAATAGTTTAAAAGCGACAGATAATAGCGGATATAATACTCTCTGCCAGCCGGAACGCTGACAATATTGGAAAACAGCGCATTATAGAAAATGTCATATTCCACCCGGTTGGCCGTGGAGAAAATCCTTGCCTCCGCCCCCGCCCCGCCGTAGACTCCGTATCCCAGCGTCTCGTCCAGATCATAGAGCAGGAAGCGGTAGCGGCCGTCAAACACCGTTCCCTCCCGGTACGCCCCGTCCGGCGCATAATAGCGGTAAGCCTTAAAATTGTTCACAAAAGCGTCCGCATTACAGAAATAGTTCTGAATCGCCACATAGCGCAGATAATTCTCCACATCCACGGAAGCGCACAACGCCTGCCACTCGGACTCCTGCGTCAGATCTCCGTAGGCGGCCCGCTCATGGAGCGCATTGTACTCCTCCTTGAGCTGCCTAAGCGTCTCATCGTCCGTCTCCTCCGGCTCCATATAGGACACATATCCCTCCAGAACCACCATCTCGCCCTCAAAATCCCCGTATTTGCGCTGAAAATAAGAATCGTCATAATTGGCCACAAACCAGTACACGCCGTAATAGTCGCCGTTCACATACACACAGACGGGGGAAGCGGCCTGTGCGTCCGAAAAGCCCGCGTCCAGACTGAGCCTTGCGGCAAATTCGCTGCGCAGGTGGGCGTACCCGTTGTCGTCCCCAGCATTGCGCACAATAACGCGCTTGCAGCCCGTGATCAGCGCATGATCCTGACTGTAGTCCTCGAACAGCGCACAGGCAAACCGATTCTCCTCGTCATACTCCGAGCGGGCATACAGCCGCATAGAGGGCTGGTTCTTCTCTCTGGAAGCGCCGCCGTGTACGCGCAGACCACAGTTCTGGGAGAGCCGGACGGCTCCCGTCTCGTCAAAAAGCGTAATCTGCACTTCCTTTTCCGTCTCCCTGCCGCGGAGACTGCGGTTGGCGGCTGCCAAAATTCCCGACTCTGCGTCCGACAAATCTTCCGGGTTCCCGGCGATGGCAAGCACGGGAAGGTCATAGCGGCTTCCGACTTCCCCGCCGAGCAGATAGGATGCGGAACTCACATCCGCCTCCACGGCCGTCTCCGCCCAAAGCGCCGCCCGCACATGGTATATCCTCTCCTTCGGACCGCATTCGAGGCGGATCCCCTCCTCGGGGGAATAGGGCATGGCCGCCGGATTCTCCCCTGCCGGAACCGAGCCGTCCAGCGTATAAAGAATTTCTCCCTTTACGCCCGCGGACAGCTGCAGGAGGATCTCCTCCTCGTAAAAGCCGGAAGGAACCGAAAACCGTACCTCGACCCGCTCCTTCTCCTCCGCCTCCGATGTGGCGGCGGTATAAAGCCGGAAGGAAACCGGCGCAAGAACCGCGAGCAGCCCCAAAAGCGTCAGGACAACGGCAAGCTGGGGGCGGTTCAACTTTCTGTTTTTACATCCGTCTGCGCCGGATGGGCCGGATTGATTGGGGTGATACCCCGTCTGAGGATCTTGATTTGTTTTCATGGCAACTCCACTCGTATTATCTGCATTTTTTATAGTTTGAATACACATGCCATCATATCAAACTTGATACGGAACGTCAAATTTGATATAATGAGCGATAGTAAGAAAATGGCCGCCGGAATGCAAACGCATTTCCCGCCAAAGAACCGACCGCCCACGCGGCAGAAGGAGAGGAAACATGGCCGGAAAATCCTATCGTCAGGAATTTAAACAGCTCTTATCTCCGGCTCAGACCCTGCTTCTGGAACAGCGCATCCGGGCAGTTCTGACCGCGGACGAACACGGCAGCGCGGACGCAAGCTACGCCGTCCGCAGTATTTATTTTGACACATTTGACGACAGGGCATACACGGAAAAAGAGTCCGGCGTCAGCGAACGGGAGAAAATCCGCATCCGCTTTTACGATTATCAAGACAAACTCATCAAACTGGAGCGGAAGGAGAAGCGGGAAGCCCTGATTTACAAAGAATCTCTCACCATCCCCAAAGAGACGGCTCTGGCTCTGCTCTGCGGCGAAGCTTTGCCGCTCCTATCCTGCGGGCATCCCTTGGCAGATTATGTCTACGGCTTGAACGCCTCGTCGGCTCTGCGCCCCGTGGCGGTGGTGGACTATGTACGCAGGGCTTATGTGTACCCGGCGGGAAACGTGCGCATCACCTTCGACACGGCGCTTCAGGCGGGCAGAACCGATATCCCGCTCTGGGAACCCGGCAATGTATTCGACGTGCTGGAAGGGAATACCATATTGGAGATTAAGTTCAACCGCTATCTGCCCGAGCATGTCCGCCGGATTCTGAATTCCGTCCCCGGCGAGACGATGGCGCTCTCCAAATATACCTTGTGCAGACAGAATCTTCTGAGAAAGCAGGGGGACTATCTGACGGGCCGGATTTAAACGGCAGACTGTAAAGGAAATAGCTGTAAAGAAAATATAAGAAAAGAGGCAATCATGAATTCTATCAAAAGTTTACTTTCCGAATCCATGCGGCAGCTCGGCATGATCGAGTCGCTCTCTCCGGGTACCGTGGCCGCGTCCATGGCGGTGGCGTTTCTCTGCGCCGTGCTGATCTATCTGGTGTACCGCTATTTTTACAAAGGAGTCTCCTACTCCGCCAAATTCGGTATGCTGCTCATTCTGCTGACCATGGTCACCGCCTTTATCATCCTGTGCATCTCCACCAATCTGGTGCTGTCGCTGGGCATGGTGGGCGCGCTCTCCATCGTCCGATTCCGCGCCGCCGTGAAAGAACCTCTGGATGTGGGCTTTCTCTTTTTCGCCATCGCGGCGGGACTCACCGCCGGAGCGCGCCTGTATCTGGTGGCCGTGGCCGGAACCGTCATCGTCAGCCTCGTATTCATCCTCTGCTATCTGGTTATCAACGGCAGCGCCGCCTATCTGCTGGTCATCCGGCATACCGACGAAGCCGCGGAAGCGCTGGAAGAGGCTCTCTTGGGACACAAGAAACAGTTAAAATCCAAAATCCGCCACGACGGCGTAACGGAAGAAACCTATGCGGTAAGCCTGAAAGCGGATTCTCCGGCGTTGGTGGACACGCTCTCCGCCATCGCGGGCGTGGAACATGTGGTGCTGGTGCAGTATCATCAAGAGGCGTAAATTCATCACCGAACCCGGATGCATATCGTCATCCGGGATTTTTTCCTTGACTCTCACGCGGCGTTATCGTTTACACTGATCCTATCAGGACGAAAGGACCCGGCAAATGGGCCTTGGAAAGGAATGGCTGAAAATGAAAACGATGAGAACCGTAAAAGAGCTGTCCCGAATCACAGGTATCAGCGTGCGCACGCTTCACTACTATGACGAAATCGGGCTTTTGAAACCGACAAAAAAGAGTGAGGCGGGATACCGGCTTTATGACGATAAAGCTTTGGAGGCTTTACAGCAAATCTTATTTTTCAGAGAATTCGACATTCCCCTCAAAGAGATCAAGGCGCTTATGGCCGATCCCGGTCTTGACAAAAACCAGATCTTAAAAACGCAGAGAGAGATGCTGGTGCGCAAAGGTGAACGGATCCAGCGTCTGATCGCCAGCATCGACAAATTGTTGAAAGGGGAGAATCAAATGGATTTCGCAGTATTTGACAAATCGGAAATCGAGGATCTGTACGCCTCCATGGCCGCCCATATGAGCAATGAACAGAAGGCTGTTTTCATCAAGCACTACGGCAGCATGGAAGCATTCGAGAAACACTTTATCCAGAGCGCATCCGGCGAAGCGGCTCAGGAAAATTTCAGGAAAGTGGTGGAATGGTACGGCGACAAGGAAAAAGCGTTGGAAGCCTCCAAAAACCCCGGCAATTCGGAACTTCTCACCGCATACCAGAGACGCATGGACGTCATATTCCAAAAGCTTGCCGGGAAGAAAGGCTGCGACGTGCATTCCTTTGCCGTAAAGGAACTCATCGGTGAGTATGATTTTGTGTCCAAGCAGCTCTATCAAACAAAAGACCTGGCGGCCATGATGTTGGAAACGGCCGAACTGTATCAAAACAACAAACAGATACAGGAAGTGCAGGACAGCATCTACGGAGAGGGAACCACCCGGTTCTTCGGGGAGGCAATTGAGGCGTTCTACCGCCGGACTCCGCAGGAATCAGAGTAAAGCCTGACAGAGGACTTGCTATGGCCTGTGAACGCCTTGTCACAGGCCTTTCCTGCGCATACGGATCCCGCCGGCAGAGGCGTCCGCAATCCATACAGCAAGCCATGCAGAGGGCGCCGGAACAGCATGTTGAGTTTAAGGTTATTGCGCTATAGCGGATGATTCCTCCTCTATTTCAGCGATATACAGAATGTAGCCGCTCTTGGGAAGGTATCTCACCGTTACATAATCCCCTACTTTCAGAGAACCCTTGCGGTTCGCCGCGCATTTCACGCCGTCAATCGTAAACTCATAACCGTTCTCCTCCTCATAGCCGCGGCCATCCTTGACTGTTGGAAAAACAAAATCTCCCAATCCTTTGATATCCGTAATCTCTCCCTGCATTTCTACGGCATCGGTCTCTTGCTCATGATACAGGTAGATTCCTCCATACAAAAGCTCTCCTCCTGTGATACTCACGACTAAAATAACCATCGGTATCCCAACACGTAAAAAAACTATGTCTTCTTTAACCAGTTCTTTTTTGATCGCCTTAATGACAGCTCCCAATATTCCCCCGACAAGCCCAAGCGAAAAAATTACTACACACATCATCGGTGACTCGAAACAATATGCCCTATATGCCTCATAATCAAAATACATATTATCACCTACCATTCATAAATTTGAATCCCCGGTCCGAAAAGGGATGCCTCTGCTCCGCCTCCGAAACCAGATGAAAAACTTATAGAAGTAGCCTGCGTTGCAGCAGCATGTTCTTTGCGTGGATCCCAGCAATGATCTATTCCCAGCCAGTATCCAGCATTTCCCCTTTGTCCATGTGCGTGTTATATTCATGGACGATCCGATTTTCCTCATTATCCATGGATGCGCTTGCAAAATTACCGTTTTTTCACGGTTTTGTTATGCTATATTACTACCATATACGTTATTTGTCAATCATCTTTGTCGCTTATTGCAATATTGTGCAACAGTTCATTTCAGCCCGCCGGCGTATATGCGAAAAGCATATGCAAAAATGTTTATTTGAAGAATTGCCGATTTTGCATACACAAATTATATATATCTTTTTCCAGCTCCTACCAGTATAATGATGGCATGGAGGTGACATACAAATGTTTAAATTGACCGACAACGAGAAAATCGGTAAATATCTCAGTAAATTAATTACCGAAAAATGCCAAAACCAACGGCAGTTTAGCAAAAAATACATCGAAACGATAGGCGGGGACGTAGAAGACGAGCGCCAGATCGCCAATATGAGCAACCGCATATCGCAGATTGTGAACGGCAAAAAGGCTTTGCAGCTCAGCGATCTTCCGATCTTCACTAAGCTCTTGGGGGTCTCCTGCGAGGAACTTTTGAGCGCCGGTGAATGTTTCCGGCCTTCCTGCGCTCATTTGACCAACTATGACGTGGCTTTTAGCGAGGATGAAGATCTCTGGGAACAATACGCTCTCAGAGAGGATAAAATCATTTTGAACGCTGATGAATACGGAAAAACGATCATCGACTACGCCTTGGAATTCAAGAATATCAAGCTCTTAAAATATTTTATGGCACGCGGATATATTTGGTTTGTGGGCGAGGTGAATTCCTCGAAACCCCGATGGCTCTCATATGGGCCTTTTTTCGGAGGCACCTCGATTACGCCCAGACCAAGCTCCGCATATAACGAACTCCGCTGGTATTTTTATCCGCCTGACACG
Organism: Muribaculum sp.; assembly: GCA_023663735.1. Taxonomy (GTDB): domain Bacteria; phylum Bacillota; class Clostridia; order Lachnospirales; family Lachnospiraceae; genus Acetatifactor. Next base: position 45,387 of record JAMPGV010000001.1, read on the forward strand.
AACGCAGAGAAACCGGGCAAGGGTGAGCGCGTTATGCCTTTTGCAAAAGATATGCTGCAATATACGTTGCAATATACGCTTGCAGGTTACGACGATTTGCGCAGGAAAATGATTACTTTGGCGGTGGAATACAATGAAGTGGAACTGATGCAGCAGCTTCGCGCAAGGGAAGTTCCCGTTCTATATGAATTGAACGAATCTCCGTATTCTTTCCACCGTCATGACGGGACAGATATTGACAGCTACTATGATGAAGCTATGGTGATGCAGATTGCAGAGGCAAGCCAAGAAATTTTAGATTATTTTGCGGAACCTTTTCAGATCACTAACCGTTTCGGCAGAAGCGATCAGTTTCTATTTCCGTATATGACGAACCTGCTGAATTTTTTGATCAGGAACAAGAACCCTTATGCGGAAAAAATGTTAAAATGCTCTATTGAACACAATCGTTGTGCTTATAAGCAGTTAAAACAATTAACTGATACAGCGGTTGAGAATTATGTAAAATATCACATGGAACATTATTATATGCGTGACTATCCCAGCAAAGAAGAGTTAAAACGCTATCAGCAATACGAAAACAGCTGTGTCTCATCGGCAAAAGAGAATTTTAAACGAGACATTTATTTTCATGGCCAAAACAAGATTGTCCTGTCTTTTCAAGACTCCAGCAGCGGAGACAATAAATCTGCCATGGTAACTACCGTGGTTCATACCACTGAGCATTCCGGCGACAGCAGGATTGATTCCCTAATTGAAGAATTGAATGATTCATATCAACAAATTTGTAATATGAAAGAATAAATTTCCATCAGCATCAGACTGAAGACAGAGGAGTAAAATATGGCGATCATAGAATGCCCTTGCTGCAAGGGACAAATATCCGACCGGGCGCAGCGTTGCGTCCACTGTGGAACCGTTTTTCTGCCCAAGGAATTATACACAGAGAGAATATGCGCGGAATGCGGCGCTGCACTGGCGTCCGGGACGACGGTATGTCCGCAGTGCGGCTGTCCGGCTGATGCCGATGGCCGCGCAGGAATGTCCAAATCGGTGCGGACGCAGACAGAGGCTGTGAGCCAACGGGCGCACAAGTCCAGACTGTTTATCGCCCTCCTAAGCGTTTTTCTGGTGTTGGGAACAGCCGCTATCATCGGCATAGGCCTGTATCAAGTCAAAAGAACCGTGGAAGAGGCTGGCGCCCGCATACAACAGCGGGCATACTCAGAGAACCTTGCGCTCGCTTCCTCCACGATGCTCTCAGGCGCCGCCAACGCCGAGTCCTGTTGCAATCTGATCAAACAGGTCTGGTATAATGCCATATACCAAAAAGAAGACGACGCTACCGACAAATATACGAAACCGAACGGCGTCTTTGTCACGGACTTCAATGACGCATTGGCAAATCTGTATGATGATCCGGTTTTTGTCGATCAAACCATGGACATCCGGGAGAACCAGCAGACGGTTCTTTCCACCGTCAAAAAACTGCAAAATCCGCCGGAGACCTATCAGGCGGCGTATGAATCCTTGTCTGCGTGCTATGACGCCTATCTGGAACTGACCAATCTGGCAGTCAATCCCATTGGCAGTTACAACACCTTCTCCGCCGATTCCGACGACGCCGTCACAGAATTTATGCGCTGCTATCAGACGCTGATGCTGTATCTGCCGGACGAACAGCCCTGACGACAGATCTCTATCTCTTCATCAGGAATCCGGCCAGCCCGCAGTACAGCTCCCACTGGATCCGCAGATAGTGTCCCATATTCCTCCGTTCAAACGCGACTTTCCGCACACGTCCCTCAGGGCTTGCACAGCGTCTGCATCCTTCCGCAAGCCCTTCCAGATAAATCCGCCCCATTCCCTTGCGGCAGAAAAACATCCACTTGATCACAAATCCCGGAACCAAAAAGGGCAGATTCCAGATAAGCTGCGCCAAAGGCATGTTCTTGTAGACCACATAGACGCTGTTGGCAGACGCCAGCCGCGTCTTGCGGGGATTGTAGCGGGATCCGGTGGAAGCGCTGCCAAAGTGCAGAACCTGCGCTTTCGGCTCATACAGATTCCGGTAGCCGCAGATGCGCGCCCGGTAGCCCAGATCCAGATCTTCCAGATACGCAAAATGTAATTCGTCAAATCCGCCCAGCTCCTCCAGCACACGCCGTCTGTAGATCGCCGCGCCGCCGCAGGCGGAGAAAATCCATGCCGGGCTGTCGTACTCCGCTTCCGGCTTCCCCTTACCTCTGGCATAGGCCCAGCCCAGCGCGGTGTACTGGTCTCCCGCGTCGTCGATCAGCTCCGGCCTGTCCCACATCAGCATCTTTGCACTGACGGAAAAGATTTTTTTGTTCTTGCGGATGGCTTCATAGAGGGAAAGAATGAATCTTGATTTCACTTTTGTGTCGTTGTTGAGGAGAATGACATAAGGGGTGTCGGACGCATGAATCCCCACATTGACCGCGTGGCAGAATCCGGTGTTCTCCGAAAGTCGGATGATCCGGACGTCGGGAAACAGACCCTGCGCCTGCTCGACGCTTCCGTCTCCGGAGGCGTTATCCACCACCAGCACCCGAAAAGGCGGAGTATCCCGGTCTTGCGCAAAAAGCGCCTCCAGACAGGTCTTCAAATATGCTATGCCATTATAGTTTGGTATCACAACTGTTATTTTATCCATATCCTGCCTCTATTTCCCGCCCCTATTCCTGTGCTTTGCGCCGAAATTCTATAATCATGACTTAATTTTTCCAATTTTTATTTCCTGCCTTCCGGTTTCTGACTTCTGATATTTGACTTCTGATTTCTGACTTCTGATTTTTGGTTTTAGATTTATGATCTTGGAGCCTCGTCCCTCAGAGATCCTTGCACCAGAGGATGCGGTAGCCTCTGGCCCTTACAGCCCGGCAAAGTTTCAGGCTCAATGCCCGCCAGTCCGTGTGCGCAGGCAGAACGGATGCGTCAAATACCGCCTGTCCGGGTATACAGGAATATGGAACGCCTGTTATTTCTTCAAAAAGTCCATACAATTCTTTCCGCAGAGCGATCCGGCGGACGTCAACCGCATAGGCGTCCTGCGTGAGCGCCGCCCTGTGGAGATATCCGCTGTAGCGCTCGGGAAGTCCCCGGTAATACACCTTGCCGTCAGCCCGCATTCTGCCGCCGACAATCTTTCCCCGCACGATTACCGCCCCGCCTGCAGCACCCAGATCCGCCCGGTGCGCCAGAAGATCTTCCGCACCGGACTTCCCGTAACGCACCCGGTAAAATCCCACATGTTTCAGCATCTCGGCAGATCCAGACAGACGATTGCGATCCACATAATCCTGCAAGGCTCTTCTCCCAGCCTCATAGGCGAATGCTTTGCTCTCCGGATTCTCCGCGGTAGAGTCCGCATGACAGCGCCAGTGATAGAGAATCTTGGGTACATGGACGATCAGACGCTCCGCTTTGGGGTGGTTTAAAATGTCCAGCTCCTCCACTACGCGCAGGACAAAATCATAATCCTGCGCTCCGTCATAATCTGAACGAAACCGCAGTTTTCTCACCCAATCCCGCTGTGTCACCATAAAATGACAGACGTAATTGTTGCTTAATATCAAATCAAAATTAAACTTTTCTTTGTGGTTTGGCTCATAATACTGATTTCCCGCGCCATTGCATTTATCCTCATCAGAGTAGAGCATGACCGGATCCGTTCCCCTCTCTCCCGCCTTGCGGATCGCCTCCGCCATCTCAAACAGCGCATCGGGCGTCAGAAGATCGTCATGATCCAGAAGTCCCACATAGGCGTTGCGGACATGCTGCAGCGCTTGATTGGTATTGCCTGAGATTCCTGCGTTCTCCTGCAGCTCCACAAAGCGGATGACGCCGCCGTTTCTTTTACCGGAATCCCTCACATATTCCTCCGCAATCCTGCGGACACGGCCATCCTCCGTGGCATCCGCCAGAATCAGCTCCCAATAGGGATAACTCTGCGCCTGCACGGAAGCAATCAGCTCCCGCAGATAGCGGGGCGGAGTGCGGTAAGTGGGTACTATGATACTGAAAGTGATCTTCTCATAGGTACCGTCCCCCGCGTGGGCGCGGATTTTCTGTCTCTGCCGCTCCAGCTCCGCGCGGGACGGAGCTTCATAAAAATAGGGCGGTCTTCTGCTTTCGCCAAGACGCTCCCACACTGCGTCCCAAGTGTCCCGGAAACCGTTTCTGCGCAGATAAGATACGGTTTTTCTCATATTCGCCCAATTTCCTTTTGCCCAGCCATTTTCCTTTGCCCAGCCAAATCTTCCCACTGTCCGCACCTCCCGTCAAAAAACAGCCAATCCCCGCCCTGCTCTATGCTGCGGGAACGGAAATTGGCTGTTCCAAATGATATCCGTGCTATGTAAAATCTACAGAAGCGCCTTGATGTCCTCGGTCAGCTGTGCGTTCTTAGCGGCGGCGTCCTCGATACTGCTGCCTTTTACGCCGATATAGAACTTGATCTTGGGTTCCGTTCCGGAAGGACGCGCGCAGCACCAGTTGTTGTCGGGCAATTCAAAATAGAGTACATTGGATTTGGGCAGCCCGGTGGCGCTCTTCTCCCCGGTCTCCATATCCAGCACCACATCCTCCTGATAATCGCGGAACTTCAACACCTTTAAGCTGCCGAACGCCTTGGGCGGGTTCTTGCGCAGTTTATCCATGATCTCGGCGATCTGTTTGGCTCCGTCGATTCCCTTTAACGTGATGGTGTACTGTGTCTCTTTGAAGTAGCCGTATTTCTCATAGGTCTCCAGCATCATATCCCAGAGGGTCTTGCCATGTTTCTTGCAGTATGCCGCAACCTCGCACAGGCACATCACCGCAACGATGGCGTCCTTGTCTCTGGCATGGGTTCCCACCAGACACCCGTAGGACTCCTCCAGACCGAACACATAATTGTTGCTGCCGGTCTGCTCGAAAAGCTTAATCTGTTCGCCGATGAACTTAAATCCGGTCAGCACCTCGATCAGCTTCACGCCGTAGGTCTCGGCGATGGGGAACGTCATATTGGTGGTCACGATGGTGGTCACCATGGCGGGATTGGCGGGCATGGTGCCTGTGGCTTTTTTCTCACGGAGTACATACTCCGCAATCAGCATACCGGACATATTGCCGGTGAACGCCACGTACTCGCCCGTCTTCGTATCCTTGGCATACACGCCCAGACGATCCGCGTCAGGGTCGGTGGCCAGCACGATATCCGCATCTTTCTCCTTGGCCAGATTCAGCGCATAGGTAAATGCTTTGGGATCCTCGGGGTTCGGATACTCCAGCGTGGTGAAATCGGGATCGGGATTCTCCTGTTCGGGAACCACATACACATTCTTGAAGCCCAGTTCCGACAGCACGCGCTGCACGGGCTTGTTGCCGGTTCCGCAGAGGGGCGTGTACACGATCTTGATATCGTCCGCCACTTCCGCAATAATATCGGGATGAATGATCTGCTTTTTCAACTCTACCATATAGGCGTCGTCGATCTCCTTGCCGATGACCTGATACAGTCCGGCTTTCTCGGCAGCCTCCTGCTCCATGGTCTTTAAGCTGTGGTAATCCTTGATGTTCAGCACCTCGGTGATAATCTCTTTATCCTTGGGGGCGGTCACCTGCGCGCCGTCCTCCCAATATACCTTGTACCCGTTGTACTCGGGAGGATTGTGGCTTGCGGTCACCATGATGCCCGCAGTACAGTCCAGCGTGCGCAGCGCAAAGGAAAGCTCGGGCGTCGGCCGAAGGCTCTCGAAAATGTAAGCCTTGATGCCGTTCGCCGCCAGACACAGCGCGGCCACATTTGCAAACTCGGTGGACATACGACGATTGTCATAGGAGATGGCAACGCCTTTGTCCTGCGTACCCTGTTTCAGAATGAAATTCGCCAGCCCCTGCGTAGCCTTGCGGACCGTGTAGATATTCATGCGGTTGGTTCCCGCGCCGATAATGCCGCGCATACCGCCCGTTCCGAATTCCAGCTCTTTGTAAAAGCGCTCTTCGATCTCCGCCGCGTCGTCCGCTATGGCCGCCAGCTCCTTCTTGGTGTCTTGGTCAAAATAGTCGTCCTCCAGCCAGAACTTGTATTCCTCCATATAACCCATCTGTACTTCCTCCTCCTTTATTGATTGCTTTATATGCGACACCCTCGGGTGTGACATTTTCCCGCTGATTTCCGCGCCGGATTCCCCGCCCCGCCGCTCTCTGCCGTTCTTGAATATTTTACCATACTTTTAGCGTTCTGAAAAGAAGTTTATGCGTGGAAAACAAACCCTTTTGGCTCGAAATCCGTCGAATCCGCTCACTTCTGCTCTTCCTGCGCCGACGGATTCCGGCTCTTCCCGGACAAAAGCAGCGCATACAGAAGCGGCATGGCGATGATAAACTGGAACACATAGCGCACAATGGCCGTGGGTCCTAACAGCATCGTGGCAAAATAAGCCGCCGGATAAAGACCGATCAAGAGCGTTCCGCGGTCTTTTTGATACAGCGCGTAAAACAAATAAAATACCAGCAGCCAGCACCACAGCGCGGGCTTGAACAGATTGGAGACCACAGGCCAGTCATAATAGGCGTTTTCACTGAACACCTTCTCCAGCCGTTCCTCCAGCCACGGGAATTTGGAGAGATGCTGCATCCCGGGCAGCGACTCCTCTGCGGCGCTGTTGTAAGTATAGAGCAGCCCCATGCGTTCCTCAGCACCCACTCCCAGCATCTCCGCATGGGAGGTGTCGTCCCAGAACCAATACCCTCTGGTCAGATCCAGAAACGCATCGATATATTCGTTGGGATAACGCAGACCCACCCGAATCCATGCGGACAGCACCCCGCCCAAATCGTCCCAACTCTTCTTATTGTTAAAATTCTCACGCTGTACCGGAGATTTGATGGTATCGGCCAGCACCGGATTGTAATCCTCCCAGCACTCGGCAGTCACATAGGTATCCAGCAGCTCATACGTCTCCGCATCCAGATTGCCCCTCTGCATCCGCCCCACTCTCGCCATGGACTGGTAGATCACGCTGTATTTTTCGATCTCGCTTCCCACATGTGCGTGGAAACCGTATTGTATTCCCATGAGCGCGCCCTTGCCGCCCGCAAGGAGTAAAAGCGTCAAAATCAACGCGCGCAGCCGCTTCTTTTTCCCTGCCGCCAGCACATACAGAATCCCGAAGGGCAGCATGGCATACAATGCATTGTTGCGGAAAAGAATCATCAGAATACCGGACAGCACCCAGAGAATGTCCGCCCGGACTCCTCCGCCGAAGAACTGCCGCTCGACCATCAGCAGTAAAAACAGCACGAAAAACGCACCGAACAGCACGTCCTTCGTGGTACACATGACAAACACCGACACCAGCGGAAAACAACCGAAAAAGAGCGCCGAACACACCGCGGCCCGCCTCCGCCCCAGCAGCCGGTAAACCGTCACACAGGCATATCCCAGCACCGCCGACACAATCATCTGCTGAAACAGCGAGAAACAGGCAAATCCCGTCTCATAGGAACCCAGCCGCTCCCCCAGCCCCCGGAACACATAAATCAGCCAGGTATGCGCCAGCGGATGATGATTGTTAAAATACTGCGGACCTAAGAGCGCCTCCAGAGACTGCTTGTGAAAATCATAGGACATGATGACCGGATAATAGGCAAGCCAAACGGGAATCCAGCAGAGCCAGATGCCCAGCCAGCTTGACAGAAACACAATCGGGAGCCTCCATGGTTTCCTGCCGCCTCCCGACTCCGGCATCGGTCGCCTCCCGCCCTCCGCCTCCCGGCTCCTCACCGCTTTTCGGCTCTCTCCAAGCCAACGGAAACAGGCGTCTGCCAGAGGCAGGGCGGCCAGCCCGATCAGCGCCCCCTGCACCAGCATTTTCCCTTTCCCCACAAACCCCGGCTCCGTATAACCGCGCCACTGAAGCTGATAGCCCGCGGTCATCGAAAGCCCCGCAAGCAGACTGAAAACACCCGCAAACCACAGCCTCCGGCTGCGCGCGGCCGCATCTTTCTCCTCTCTCCATCCCGCAAACGTCCGGCAAAAGAGTGCAGAGAGACCCAGCCAGATCAAGAGCGAGAACAGACTGTGGGAAAAAGCCGTTCCGCCCCGCAGATCGATCAGACGGCAGATACTCCACGCGCTGCAAAAAGCAAGCAGGATACAGGCCGAAAACTGCAATTTTTCCAAATATTTTGAATCTTTCCTATGAGATGATTGAGATAATTGAGATAACTGAAATAATTGTTTTTGTTTATCCGACATCGCCACACGATCTCCCATCCGTCATTTCGCATTCCTGCATCTTATGAATCCTTTATTCCCCGTTCACTTTCAAAGAGAAATCGCTGCGATCCAGAGAAAAATTCGGGTTGTAATAAGGATCGCCCGCCTCAAGCACCGCCTTCCACTTCTCCCGGAATTCCTCCGACTCCCTGTTGTAGCGTTCCGCCCGCTCACCGCTTGCGTCCGACCCTCTGGAGATCGACTCATAGTGGAAAAGCTCCGCAAAAGGCGTGAACACATTCAAAAGCCCCCGCTCCCGCAGTTTCAGGCACAGATCCACATCATTGAGCGAGACGGCAAAACGCTCCTCCAGCCCTCCCACCGCTTCGTACAGGCTCCGCTTCACCATCAGACAGGCTCCCGTCACCGCGCTGACATTCTGGGCATAGCAGAGTCTCCCCATATAACCCAGATTCTGTCTGGACTGCTTGTAATGCGTATGCCCCGCCGTGCGGTGCGCCCCCAGACCGATCACCACCCCCGCATGTTGAATCGTGCGGTCGCCGTAATACAATTTCGCACCCACGGCTCCCACATCCTCCCGCTGCGCATACATCAACAGCTCCTCGATCCAGTTGACCGTAATGATTTCCGTGTCGTTGTTCAAAAGCAGAATGTAATCCCCCGAGGCATACTGCACGCCCAGATTGTTGATGGCGGAATAGTTAAATCCTCCCTTAAACATAACTATTGTTATGTTATCTTTGCGGCAGACTGTCTCACCGGATTTCACGGCCTTTTGGAAATCCGTCTCCAGAAGTTCCTCATAATAGTCGAAGATTTCCTGTGTCTCGCTGTTGTTCTCCACAATGATAATCTCATAATTGTCATAGGTGGACTTCTCCCGTATGGAATTTACACAGCGGCGCAGATCCTCCGCGTGGTCCTTATTGGCGATGACAATGCTGACCTTGGGCGTCCCATTGATCTCATACCGGATGCGGAAAATGGTCTCAAAAGCTCTGGTGCTTGCGATCTGAAAATGGTCGTAACCATGCTTTCTCAAATGTTCCGCCACGGCTCCCTTGGCCGCCGCAATGGCATAGGGCTTGGCGTCAATGCCGGACGCCGTGCTGCCCGCATGGCTCCGCCAGTAATACAGCAGTTTCGGCACATGGACGATCTTCTCCGCATTGTCCGTCAAGCGCAGAATCATATCGTGATCCTGACTCCCGTCGAATTGGGTGCGGAACAATTCCTTTCCGTCCAAGAGCTTTCTGGCGAACACGCTAAAATGACAGATGTAATTATTTGCCCGCAGATTGTCCGGCGCATAGTCCGGCTTAAAATGCATGGTGAGCATCCTGTCGATACTCCCGCTCTTAAACGTGGTCTCGTCGCAATACAGATAATCCGCCCCCTGCTCGTTGATGGCCTTCACATATTCGTAGAGTACGGATGGGTGAAGAATGTCATCTTGATCAAAGAGGCCGATGTATTCCCCGGTGGCAAGCTCCAGACAGGCGTTGGTATTGCCGGAGATGCCCAGATTCTTCTCCAGCTTTTTGTAGACGATGCGGCCGTCCGCCCGCTGGGCATACTCTCTGCAAAGCTCTCCGATATAGGCGTGTTCCCCGTCGGAACCGTCCGCAAGGCACAGCTCCCAGTTCCGATAGGTCTGGTTCATCACCGAGTCCAGCATCTCGATCTGAAACTCCCGCTGATTGTTCCAGAGAGGCACCAGAATACTGATCTTCACCATACGGGGGAAAACCGTCTCCCGCTCCATCCGCGCCCTCTCCTCGTCCGGAAAGCTCTCCGTACCATAGCTGCTCATAACCGCCCGCTCGCGCTTCTTGTAGTCAAGCTTGCGGAACACCCCCCTGACGCCGCCGCAGTTCTTCACCCGATCCATCTGTCTGATCGCCCAATGCATCAAGTTCCGCAGAGGTTTGCTCAACTTCCAGAGCGGGTTATTCTTGATGCGGTTCAGCTTCCAATTCAGCTCCTCGTTGGCAGACTCCAAATCCGCAACGCGGGAAGCAAGCTCCGCACACTTCAAATGCTCCCTCTCGTACTCCTCCCACCATGTCGGATTTGCCTTGGCGCTTTCCGCAATATTTTCTATGATATTTTTGGCATTTCCGGTACTTTTGGTATTTTCCTCTGCACTACCCATTCAAATGACCATACCTTTCCGCTTTCATAACAGTCCCGCTTTTACACATTTATCCTTCGGTTGCTCCAATTCGCAATCGCATGATTGTTCACACGATTCCTCGCCACGGCGCCCACCTGATACACTCCTTGCGGCAGAACCCCTTCTTTTAACTCCACCAGATACCCGCACAGCCCCACATTGGTCTGGTCGGGCATATTTTCCACCAGATCGGGACGGTACTGTCCGAGACAAGCGATTATATAGTATTTTGGCATATCCGTCTCTTGTTTCAAGACCAGAAATTTGTCATAACATGCGTTATTGTCTCCCAATACCACACTCCATCCGGTAAGACAAAGGCTTCTCCCATTCTCCCCGCCCGCCAGCGCGGACTCCACCCGCACCAACAGACAGGCGTCCTGCCATGCTTTCAGCCTTTGTTCCTCCTCAGAACCCGGCTCTATCTCCTCCAGATTCTCTATCTTCTTAATCTCCTGCACCCGATTCCCCGCCGTCTCATACAGGGGGCGAATATGGGTGTCCAGCCCATCCCGATTCAAATACACAGAATAATATGGATCCTTTCCCTCGAGCTTCGGGTGACGCTCATATAATTTCCTGCGCTCCGTCAATAGTCTTTCCAGCTTGTCCGGCGCTTCATCATCTCCCCTGCTGTACGACTCGTCATGAAAGGCATAATAGCCGCACTCGCACACATTCTCATACCCCAGCTCATAGAGCCGAAAACACAGATCCACATCATTAAAGGCCACCGCAAGCTCCTCCGCAAAGCCCCCCGCCTCGCAGAACTTCTCCCGCTCCACCAACAGACATGCCGCCGTCACTGCCAGCACATTATGCCGCCCCCTGTTGCGTTGAAAGTAATAATCCTGCCCATCCTGACAAAACTGCAGCTTATGCACCGGTCCCATCGGGAGATTGGTGATGCCCGCATGTTGAATCTGCCGAATCCCCCCGTCCGGGTACAAAAGCTTCAATCCTACTGCGCCCACATACGGTCTGGCTGCCAGACCTGCCATCTCCCGAAGGCATCCCCGCTCTGTCAGCTCCACATCGTCATTTAAAAATAACAGCTGTTCTCCTTTGGCGTTTTCCGCCCCGAGATTGCACATTCTTGAGAAATGAAACTCCATCGGCTCATAGTGGTAAACCACTCGCTCTAACCCCTCGAAGCCGCTGCGTCTGATCTCCTCCAAACACGCCTTGATCTGTTCCTTCTCCTCCCGGCCGGAACCGTTGTCCACCACGATCACCTCATAGCGCATCCCTTCCGCCGCCTTGGGAATGCTGCGAATACAGTTTGCCAGCAAATCGGGGTTATCCTTGGAGGGAATTATAATCGACAGCAGAGAGCCTGTATGCTGTGTCCATGCTTTCCGACTCTCTGCGCTTTCCTCCTGCTGCACGCATGACTTCCGCCCCTCCGCATACTGCATCCACGCATCCCTGCTCTCCGCGCTCTCTCCGTGGAACAAAATTCTGGGGACATGGCCGATATGCCTTCTCCCCTGTCCCTTTTCATACCCCCCTGCCAATTCCACAGCCCGACGCACCAGCCTCTGGCCCTCCTCCCGGCAGCGCAGGAACTCCTCCTCGGAGACCACTGTTTCCCGAAGTCTCTGCTCCTCCCGCTCCAGAGCGGCAAAGCGCTCCGCCAGTCCCTCCCCGCACCCATCTAACCAAGCCCTTCTGACCGCCACCAAGCCGCCGAAGTAGAACCTCTCCTCGAACAAATCCGGCGACCAGTCCGGTTTAAAATACGGGGCAGTCCGCTCCCCGTCCAAAATATCCTCATCTCCATAGAGCATCAGCGTCTCCGGATTATGCGCAAACCAATCCGCAATCCAGCCCCTCGCCCGGACATTCTCCACACCTCTGGGATTGCAGAGTACCACAAACCCTGCTTTGTCTGATTCCACTGCCTGTCCTTGTGATTCCGCAGTCCGCCCCTGCGTCCCTGCGGGAACCTCGTCCCCATTTTCCAGCTCCTCGACCCAATTCTGATAGGACACGAGACGCTGCGCCAGCTCTTTTTGGTAACGTTTGTTATTTATTTTGTATGCGACATCCTTGACCACCTTTTTCAGTCCCATGCCATACCTCTTTAAAACAGGCGTTTTACGGCTCCCGCCATATCCTGCGCCATGGCGGGCGAAAGCCGCACCACTTCCATGCGGATGTACAGCGTATTTTCCGCCCTGCGCTCCAGCATCGTCAGATCCACATTCAGATTCGGATCCGGCGTGGGGAAAACCACGCTGGGCTGATATCCCGCCTCCCCCTGCTCTACAGGCTTCACGATCCTGCCGTTTGCGGTCAGCACTTTCCGCTTCTCCAAAGGCACCCTCTCCCCGTTGAAAGTCATCTCCAGAATCTTCACCATACAACAGCCAAAGCAGGGATCGATGCGCAGAATATGCACATTGCCATCCACGGACAGCTCCGTCTCGATCAGCCCGTCGCCCCGGTAGGCGTCCTTCACAAAATAGGACGTCTCCTCCTGACAGCCCTCCCCCTTGTCCTCATAGATCTGCACCCGGTTCACCGACTCGGCGTCCCCGTAACATTCCAGCCACTTCTGGGGCGCGATACAGCGTTTGCCGATGACGTCCCGCATCTGCGACATGGAAAGCCGATTTCCGGTGACAAATTTCTGGAAATCCATCTCCTGCTCCCGGAAGGTCTCCGCCTCCGCCTCGGTGATCTCCAGCTCTTTCATAATCCGATCCAGATCGCATTTCTCCCGCTTTTCATCCTCCAGCAGATAGCAGTAGACGGCGCGGAAAGCCAGCTCTTTGGTGCTGATGGGCTTCCCGAACGTCCACTCGTAATCGATCAGCGTCCATGTGTCCCCTTTGACCAGAATATTGGAGAAAATCAGATCAAAATCCGCCACGGGCGAACTGCTGTTGTACCCGATGCGCTCCACATACTCCCTGAAATACTTGTGGAATCCCTCCTGATCATCCTCCTCCAGACACTGATCCATGTACTCCGAGAGCGGAATCCCCTCCACAAAGGCAAACTCCGCGTACAGCGCCTCTCCCTGCTCCACCAGCCTGCACTCGTTGATCTCCAGATTGCCGCCCTCGTATTTGTTCAACAGATTCTCATAGGCCAGCGCCATGCCCCGCACATGCTCTCTGGCCGCCTCGGTCAGCGGATATTTGCGCACATAAACCCTGCCGCCCGCATCTTTCCCGATCTCCGTGCGGATCGCATACTCCGCCGCCCGGTCGTTGGAATATTTGGTATATTTGACCGGAAAACCGCCCCCGATCACCGCCAGATAGGAATTGGCGAACACCGGGAACAACTCGTCCTCCAAGACGCCGCCGAAAGCCGCCTTCTCCGAAAAAAGCACCATCCGATCCCTGTCAAAGTTCCTCAGATTGTTGGTCAAATCTCCCTTCCCCGGCAGATACACGTCGCTGTAGAGCGTCGTCATAAACTTATAATCCGGATAGGGATAATAAAAATGATATTCCTCCACGCCGCATCTTGCAAAAATCCGCTCCAGTCCTTTGCGGCTGAACGTCCTGACGCCGCCCCCGTCCTCGTAATTTTCGATTCCCGCAAAATAAGTCCCCAGATGATCCTCCTGACAGCCCGCAAAATACTTCATCCCGTATTTATTTTCGATAGCTATCACGATTCTGCCGCCCTTTTTCAAATGCGGCGTCAAAATCCGCAGAAACTCCGAATAGGGCGACTTTCCCCCGATATAGCTCTTGCCGTACTCGAACACGCCGATCAGGCAGATATAATCATAATCTCCGGGCAGATCCGGCTCAATGTCCTTAAAATTTCCCACATGGATGGTCACGTTCCCGCACTCGCTGTGGCGGTAGGCGTTGATCAGGCTCCTTTTTTTAGACAAATCCACACAAGTGACGGATCCGGCTTTCCTTGCCAGCGCACCCGTGACGGCTCCGCAGCCGCTCCCCACCTCCAACACCTTTGCATCCGGTTCCATGGGAATCCATTCCACAATATTTTCCCGAAGGGGCGAGAGATGATACAGAATGGGCCAGCTTCCCCGCTCTTCGATGATGCGGGCATACTCCACCTCGGAGCGGTTCCTGACAATCTGTAACAGCTCGTCCTCCGCCTCCCCGTCGCAATACAGATCTTCCCCGGAATATCTGCTATAGTCCAGCGTCACTTTACCGATCTGCTCCGTATAAGCCTCCGCCGCTTGATTCGCTCTGATCTCCTCCGTCATCCTCACTCCCCCTGCCGCTTTTGCCGCCTCACACGCCTTCTTCCTGCGGACGGCGCTTTCACATCCTGATGCGTCTTGCTTCACGCCTTTCTGGTGAAGGGCAGCACATTGTCTTCTGTGTCTTCCGCCGCATTGTCCGCTGCGCCCGCCTCTACATCTTCCGCATCCGTCACCCGCACCGAGGAATCCATATCATAATATCCCACGGTATTCTTGTCCGACACCACCGTGACATTGAGCGCGTCATACAGCCTGTGATACACCTCGAAAGTGTCCCCGTTATATCCCGTAACGCCCAGCGAGAGCAGATACTCCCCGCCCTGCAGGCTCATCTTCTGCGTAAAAGCCACCTCTTTCACCTGCCCCGGGCGGGCAGGCTCCAAGAACGCTTTCTCGATCATGGAATTGGTACCTGTGATTTCCGTACCCTGCACGTTTTTGAACGAAAATGCAAAAATCGGCGCGGGCAGCGTGTCCGTAAACCGCACCTTCATATGCACGGTAAATGCCGTACCTTTGATCACCGCCGTGGTCTTTACCCCCCTGTCATCCGTGAGGTAATACTCCGCAATCTGCGCCTGCCCGGTGCCGTACTCCTGCAGCTTCGGGTTCACGCCATGACCGGATTCTTTCTCAGTAGACGCGGTACGCTGTCCCGCTGCGGCCGCCCTGACCGCCTCGTCCTCCAGCAGATTCCGGTTCCCGGAGTCGTCCTCCCCAATCTCATACTGTCCCACCAGTACGCGTTTATACGCATCGATCATCTCTCTGGGAGACCCCTCTCCCAGAAGCGTTCCCCGATTTAACAAAAACACCCTGTCACAGTATTTGCTGATGCTGCTCAGATCATGGCTCACAAACACGATGGTCTTGCCCATCTGCTTGAACTCTTCAAATTTATGATAACACTTCGCCTGAAAAAACACATCCCCCACGGAGAGCGCCTCGTCCACGATCAGAATCTCCGGCTCGATATTGATGGCCACTGCAAACGCCAGACGCACGAACATACCACTGGAATAGGTTTTCACAGGCTGGTACACGTAATCCCCGATATCGGCGAACTCCAGAATCGATGGCAGTTTCTCGTCGATCTCCCGCTTGGAAAATCCCATCATCGTGCCGTTTAGATACACATTCTCGATGCCGTTGTACTCCTGATTGAAACCAGCTCCCAGCTCCAGCAGCGCGGAAATCCTGCCGTCCACCGTCACCTGTCCCTCCGTGGGATTCAGCACTCCGGTGATGATCTTTAAGATCGTGGACTTGCCGGAGCCGTTGGTTCCGATGATGCCCACGGTCTCTCCGCGGTAAATCTCCATGCTTACGCCGTTCAAGGCAAAATGCAGTTTACAATTCTTCCCGCCGCCCAGTCCCAGCGCTTCTTTCACCCGGTCCTGCGGCCTGTCGTACAGTTTATAGACCTTGCGGACATTTTGCACCGCGATGGCGGTCTCTCTCTGCTCGCTCATTTTCAACCTCTGTCCTCTTCTATTCTGTCCTCTTCTACTCTGCCCCGGTTCCCTCCGCCCGCTCCGCACAGATCACCGCATCCTTGCCATACCATACCGCCAGCGCATGGTTGGATTCATCCTCCGGATCGCCGCTCAAATCCCCCATGCAGATCATCCACGGCTTCCAGCGATAGGGCGGAAGCACTACCGGATCCGCATCGCTCTTTAACAGCTCCACTCGGGCGAGATATTCCTGATAAAAATTATAGGCCTCCCCGGTGTGAATATAATAGTATGCCCCATAGGACGAAAAACTTCCCGCCTGATTCGGCTCCGCCCAAAACGCCGCGAACGCCAACGCCGCCAGAACCGGATAGACCCACCAGCGGCACATCCGACCCTCCCGGCGTCTGCGCCCCAAGATCCAGCCGCACCAATACACCACATTCAGCACCAAAAGCATCTGCCAGGTAAGTTTCACCGCATTCAGCGTCCGACCCAGACCGCCATGCCCCAGAGAGTACAGGCTGGGCGTAAATCCCGTGGCATAGAGACAGACCGACCACAGGCTCACAAGCCCCGGCCACCGGAACGGAAACTCTGTCCGCCTCACCATATGCACGGCAAGCGGCAGCAGAAACGCCAGCAGGACAAGCGTCATAAACCCCGTAAACTCCCACGCCTGCTTTGCCCCCTCCACAAAGGAGAACAGCACCGCTTTGACCGGGGACATCCCCCAGCCCACATAACTGGCCGCGCGTTTGTCATTTCCCGGCGCCGACACATTCAGATAAAATCCCACCGCATAAGCCGCCAGCATGGGCAGCATCCAAAATGTCTGCCTCCGGCGCAAAAGCCCGCCCACGCCCGCAATGCTCAACAGCACCAGTCCTCCCTGCAGCCCGGTGACAAAATTTCCGCCGGCCACAAGCGCCGAGAGCGCCGTCCCCAAGACGACCCACAGAATCCGCCTCCACATTTGCGCCTCATAGAGCAGCCTCACGGATACCGCCACAAGCAGCATGGCAAATCCATGCATTCCCACATAATGGACGCCGCCGTTATACCAGTAAAACCCGGCCTGCGAAGAGTGGATCAACAGCACGGCAAGCCCCGCACAGACGCAAGACAGCCCGATTCCATGCGCCCGGTCCGCCCGCAGCACCACCCTTGAGAGCGTCCACGCCAACGTCCACACGCAAGCCGTCAGAAACAGAATCAAAAAAAGAGGTCCGAAACGATAAAATTCCTCGCCCCATATCCCCGGCATCAGCACCATCAACAGAATCGATCCGTAAGTTCCCTGCCACGCATACCAGGAAGTCCGGATGCACTCCGCCGCCCCTTTGAGCGCGTTCCCCCAAGTGGGTGCTTCCTCCATGGCGGTCTTGGCAAATCTGCCGTAATTGTAATCGTCGTACCAAGGCACCGCATACGCCGTCAGCCGAAGGAGCGGATATAACAACAGAACCAGCGCCGCCGCGGCCGCCGCCGCATACAGCCCGGGTCCCGGCCGCCATGCGGCGATCTTCCTTATTTTATCCTTCATATTTAAGCCTTCCTATTCGGGCCTTCTCGCCCGAGTCCTCCCTGTCTAAGCCCTCCCGTTCGAGCCTCACAGCACATCGGCGAAATGCACTTTCAGCCGCTTAAAAATCAGCGCGCCGACGCCGAACAGCACCACCGTCACGATCCAGAAATACATCGTGGAGAAAAAGTCCTCAAAAAACCACTGTCTCTCATAAACCGCGCTGCGGTAACCGTTCACGATATAGACCAGCGGATTCAGCTTCAAAATCCCGACCCACCGGCTGCTTCCGATATTGTCAATATCCCACAGAATCGGCGTGGCCCACATGCCGATCTGAAGCGCGATGCCGATAATCTGCGACAAATCTTTGAAAAAAACCACCACCGCGCAGGTGGTATAGCACAGCGCCAGCACAAACACAAACAGACAGGCGCTGTAATACAGCAGCTGCAAAGTATACACGCTGGGATAATAGCCGTATATGGCCGCCACGATCAGAAGCACCAGTACGAAAAACGCATGGATGAACGTGGCCGCAATCACCTTGATCAGCGGCAGGACACTGATCTTAAACACCACTTTTTTGACAAGATAATCATACTCCCGCAGGGCATTGGTTCCATTGCCCAGCGCCTCGCTGAAGAAAAACCAAGGCACCAGCCCCGCCGTCAAAAACAGCACAAACGGCACATCCGCAGCCGTCCGGCTGGCATTGCCGCCCATGATGACGTCGAACACCACATAATACATTCCCACCGTCACCACCGGCTGTGCCATCGCCCAGACCCCGCCCAGATAAGAACCCGCATAGCGTTTCTTGAAATCATTTTTGGCGAGCTTCCAGATGAGATGCCTGCTCTGCCAAAGTTCCACGGGAAGCACGGTAAATTTGTCATACCATTTGATAAAAATCAGGCAGGAGGCCAAAATCACCGCCACGGACAACGCCTTCTTCAAAAGCTCCTGTCCGGGGTCGGCGTTGGGATTGCGGTGCAGTAGAATAACCGCGGCAAGCACAAACGCCGCCGAGAGAAAGAGAGCGATTCCGCCCTTTTTGCCGATTTTCATGCCAACCTCCCCGCGTCCGTTTCCCTTCAACTCAGGCCGCCCCACTTGGTATCCCGCTCGGACAAAAGCAGCTCCATATCCGCGGCGATCGGCCACTCCACACCGATGGCAGGATCGTCATAGCGGATGCCGCCCTCGTCCCCCGGATGATAGAAATCGGAACATTTATAGCAGAATTCCGCATAATCGGACAGCACCAGATATCCGTGAGCAAAATTCTTCGGCACAAAGAATTGCTTCTTATTCTCCTCGGACAGAATGACGCCGAACCACTTTCCATAGGTGGCGGAATCCTTCCTCAGATCCACCGCCACGTCGAATACCTCGCCCCGGATGACGCGCACCAGCTTGTCCTGCGGGAACTCCTTCTGGAAATGCAGCCCCCTCAAAACGCCTCTTCTGGAGGCCGACTGATTGTCCTGCACGAACACCTGCGGTATGCCCGCCTCCTTGAAATCCTCATACTGATAGGTCTCCATGAAATATCCCCGGGCATCACCATGCACGGTGGGCGTGATGATTTTCAATCCCTCGATCTCACATGTCTCCACAATGATCTGTCCCATTTTGCCGCTCCTTATCTTCCTCTTCGCTATATGATCTTTATCTTTTGCTTATTTTTTCTTGTTACTTATCTTTTTTCTTGTTACTTATTTTCTTTCTCGTTACTTATCCTTTTCTTATTTCCTATCCTTTTCCTATTACTTATCCTGCCGGCGTCTTGTCTGCTATTCATACATGATATTCATATCCACATTGCCCTCGATGCCGTCAATCCGGCCCTTGGAACTGTACTGCCACATGCGGTAATAGCCTTGATACAGCGGCACGCTGCGGTACTCCGCAAGCCAAATATAATAATTTTCCAGCTTCTGGGTGTGCAGATTATTGTTGTACCAATGGCGGCTGGCATAGACCCCCGCCTGATATCCCGCATTCTCAATGGTTCTGCAGAACGCCTCACAGACCAATGTCCTCGTGTCCGCATCCAGCCCGTCGGCTCTTCCGCTTCCGCCCGCACCCTCCGTGTCGATAAAAATCGGATAGTCGATCTCATACTCCCGCACCCATTTCAGCACGGCTGAAGCCTCCTCCACGGCCTCCACCTCATTGACGGCCTGCGTGAAGAAATAAACCCCCACCGGGACGCCGGAAGCCGCCGCCCCCTTCATATTGGCGTCAAAATAGATATCCTGCACCAGACTTCCCGTGACGGAACCGCGGTAGCCCGCGCGGACGATGGCAAATTCCACCCCCGCATTCTTGGCTCTGTCCCAATCAATCTCCTGATTCCACTTGGAGACGTCGATGCCGAACTTGGTTCTCCCGGAGAACGATTTGATGTCCGTCATCTCCGTTGTGTCCGCATCGGCGAGCGCATCCCGCACGCTGCTGTCCTCTGCCGCCGCGTCCACCTCGTCCTCCGTCTTGATGAGCAGCGAGATATCCTCAATCGCCAGATATTCCACCTTGTCTTTCACCTTCACCCGGGTCTGGCTGGCGGGAACCTTATAACCGCTTGCCGGCGCCAGCCGCACAAAATATTCCCCCGCCTCCAGATCGCCGATATAGATGACGCCGTCCTTGTCCAAATCCTTGTAGGATCCGTCCTTGACAGAACTCCCCTCCTGATCCGCCTTGGACAATTCCACATAAAAACTATTTCCGGTCACGGGAACGCCCTCGTTGTCCACCACCTGAATCCGCAGATCCTTCTCCACGGAAGTCACCACCAGCGACAGCCGGTTGCTCATATCCTTGGCCGCCTCCAAGACGGCGTTGCGCTCCTCGTCGAAAAAGCTGTCGTCCGATTCAAACGCTTTTAGGTGATTGCCGATCTGTCCGTCCGCCGCGCCGACCGTTTCCCCGGGCTGCGTCTCCTGTTCCGATTCTGATTTGGATCCCGTCTTCGGTCTCGCCGAACCGGTATCCCGGTTGGTGTAAAACACCGCGCACGTCACCACCAAAATCGCCGCCAAACAGGATAGAATGGCGGTTTTTCTCAATTTAGAGTCCATTTGCCACCTCTGTCAGATATTTGCCGTAATTTGTTTTCATGAGGGGTTGTGCCAGTTTCAAGAGCTGCTCTCTGTCGATGAATCCCCGCTTATAGGCAATCTCCTCAATACAGGAAATATAGAGTCCCTGCCGCTTCTGGAACGCCGCCACAAAATCCGCCGCATCCAGAAGCGCGTCATGATTGCCCGTATCCAGCCATGCAAATCCGCGCCCCAGCTGCTGTACCATCAGCGTCCCGCGGCTTAAATACTCGTTGTTGATGCTGGTAATCTCGATCTCTCCCCGGGCGGACGGCTTTACGTTCTTCGCGATCTCCACCACGTCGTTATCGTAAAAATACAGCCCCGGCACAGCGTAATTGGACTTGGGCTTCTCCGGTTTCTCCTCGATGGAAATGGCCCTGCCCGTCTCGTCGAACTCCACCACGCCGTACTCTCTGGGATCTCTCACATAATAGCCGAAAATGGTCGCGCCCTTCTCTCTGGCGGCCACCTCCCTGAGTACCCGGGAGAAGCTCTGCCCGTAGAAAATATTGTCCCCCAGAACCAGCGCCACCCTGTCCTTTCCGATAAAATCCGCACCGATGATAAAAGCGTCCGCCAGCCCTCTGGGACTCTCCTGCACCGCATAGGAAAATTCCATGCCCAGCTGTTCCCCGTCCCCCAGAAGCTCCCTGAATACCGGAAGATCTCTGGGCGTGGAGATAATCAGAACTTCCCGGATGCCCGCCAGCATCAAGGTGGAGAGGGGATAATAAATCATAGGTTTGTCATACACGGGCATGATCTGCTTGGAGATCGCCTTCGTGAGGGGGTAGAGTCTGGTTCCGGAACCTCCGGCCAAAATAATACCTTTCAAAATTTACCTCTTTTCCGCGCTTATTCATACTCTTATCCATGCGCCAATCCACATTTGCCACATCTTTGGTTTGATTCTTTACGGCGCTGTCTCCACACTCTTCCTGCTGCCGTACATCTTGTCGTAATAGTGCTGATAATCGCCGCTGGTCGCGTTTTTCATCCACTCCTCATGCTCAAAAAACCATGCGATGGTCTTCCGGATGCCGTCCTGAAACATTGTCTCCGGCTCCCAGCCGATCTCTGCCTTGATCTTGTCCGGCGCGATGGCGTATCTGCGGTCATGGCCTTTCCGATCCTCCACATAGGTAATCAGCTTCTCGCTCACCAACGCCTTTCTCGGATCGCTCTCGGGCAGCATCTCCTGCAGCGTGTCCAGAATGATATGCAGGATCTCGATGTTCTGCTTCTCATTGTGTCCACCGATATTATAGGTTTCAAAAAGCCGCCCCTGTTCCTGCACCATGTCGATGGCCTTGGCGTGATCCTCCACATACAGCCAGTCGCGTACATTTTTGCCGTCCCCGTACACGGGGAGTTTGACGCCCTGCAACGCATTGTTGATCATCAGGGGAATAAACTTCTCCGGGAACTGGTAAGGCCCGTAATTGTTGGAACAGTTCGTGATATTGGCGGGAAACTTGTAAGTATCCATATAGGCCTTCACCAACATGTCGGACGCGGCCTTGCTGGCAGAGTAAGGACTGTGGGGGTCGTAGGGCGTGGTCTCATAAAAGAATGCCTTGTCATCCTCCGGCAGGCTCCCGTACACCTCGTCCGTGGACACATGCAGGAACTTCTTGTCCGCCCGGAAACTTCCGTCCGGCAGCTCCCAAGCGGCTTTGGCACAGTTTAACATCACCGCCGTTCCAAGCACATTGGTCTGCACGAACACCTCGGGATTTTCGATGCTTCTGTCCACATGGCTCTCCGCCGCAAAATGCACCACCCTGTCGATATCGTACTCGGCAAAAATCCGGGAAATAGCCTCCTTATCACAAATATCTGCCCGCACAAACACATAATTCGATCGGTTTTCCACATCCTTCAAATTTTCCAGATTGCCCGCATAGGTGAGCGCATCCACATTGACGATGCGAATTTCGTCCCCATACTTCCGAAACATGTAATGAATGTAATTGGAGCCGATAAATCCCGCTCCTCCGGTCACAAGATAAGTTCGCATTGTTCTCTCCTTTTCTCCTTCCGTCCGTCTGATCTCTCAATGCATATAGCTCAAATTCATATCCACATTGCCGCTTATGCCGCTGACTTTTCCGGTGGACTTATACTGCCACATGTCATATCTTCCCTGATAAGTGGGTGCGGCGGCATACTGAGCCAGCCAGATTTTATATGCGCCAAGCTGCCCCGGGTCGATCATGGTCTCCAGCCAAGTCTTGTTGGCATAGACTCCCGCCGTATAGCCGCCCGAGCGGATCGTCTCACAGAATGCCCGGCAGACCGCGGTCCGCTCCGCTCTGCCCAAACCGTCCGCGCGCCCCTTGTTGCCCGCTGCGCCGCTGTACTCCACATCCAGAAAGACCGGATAGGAAAGCCGGTATCCTTTGACTGCATCCAAGACGAAAGACGCCTCCTGTACGGCCTCCACCTCGTCCACCGCCTGACTAAAGAAATACACACCCACATTCAGTCCGGCCGCCGTGGCTCCTTTTATATTCTGCTCAAATGTAGAGTCAATAATCAGCGAACCCTGCGTGTATCCCCTGTAGCCGCAGCGGATGATGACATAGGTGACGCCGGAATTTTTCACAGCCTTCCAGTCGATCGCGCCGTTGTGCCTCGATACGTCGATTCCCATGACGCCGGATCCCGTCACCAGCGCGCCGTCGTCGCCGAAGGTGTACTTTGCCCCCTGAATGACTTGTTCTCCCGTCACTTTCTTTCCCGACGCGTCAAAGAAATAGACTTTGCCGTCTATGGTCTGCCATCCGGTGTATTTCGTCTCGCCGCGCTTGAAGAACCGGACGTCCTCTTTGTAATAGTCCGCATAGACTGCCTCTCTGTAGTCGCCGCCTTCCTGCACATAGAGCTGGTTCCCCTGATTGTCTTTCAAAGGCGTTGTCTTATCGTCCTCGGCTCCCCGCTTTACCGTGACCGCACAGGCGGCCGAGAGTTTCTCGCCGTAGGCGTTCACGGACACGGTAATCGTGGCGGTTCCCGCCTTCAGCCCCGTGATGGTCAGCGTGTCGCCGTCCAGCTCCGCCTCCGCAACTTTCTCGTCGGAAGATTTGACTGTCACATCGCCGTTCACATCCCCCTGCAGGGACACCTCCAGCGTGACGGGCGAATCCACATACACGGTCACAGCCTTTTTGCTTAGGCTGATTCCCGCAGTTTCCGAGACGATGACCTCAATGTCCGCCGAAGGGGGATTACTCAGCGGTCCGCTGCTGTAATTTACATAAGCCGTCACCGTCGTCTGCCCGGCGGACACCCCGGTGATGGTGATTTTCCCATTCTTATCCACCTTGGCCGTAGCCACGTTCGTATCGTCGCAGGTCACGCTGTAGGAAAGCTTCTTGCCGGAGTCAAACCCGTCCGGCGTGATCTGCACGGTCTCTTTCTCCTTCTCCTGAATCATCACGGAGACCGCATCCACGGACACGATTCCCCCGAACGCTTCCTCCCCCGTCACGGTCACATTGCAATATGCCTCATACTCCATCTCCTGCGTCTCGCCGTCCTCTTCCACCACGGCGGTCACGGTACAGTAAATGGTGGCCGTCCCCGGAGCATACGCCGTCACGACGCCCTCCACATCCACGTCCGCCACGCTGTCGTCGCTGCTGTACCATCCCACAGAGACAATATCGTCAAACGAATGGGAGACTTTCAATTTCAGCGTTCCGCCGCCCACCCGCATCTTAGCCTCGGTCTGGTTCAGCTTGATCTCCTTTGCCATGCGGAGGAATGTTCCGCTCTGAACCAATGTCATGGGATCTGTGATATTGCTTCTGCTCACCTCTATATAGGTGCTGGTCACGGCGGTGCTTTCCACCCATTCCACCGTATCCTCCAGCGAGGACTCTACCGCAGGTTCCTGTTTCTTCTGCTCCTCCTTGGACACGTCGATCTGGGACTCCGTCTTCACCTCGTCGGACACATCGATTTTCTGGTAAGCGATGTCTTTCTTGACCTCCGCCGTCTTTGTGCCGGAAGGGATGGAATACCGGGTATATTTGTCGCCGTTTAACGCATCCACCGCCACTTGATAATTGCCCGGCGTAATCCCTTTTTTATAGATAATCCCGTCCATGTCGTCATCGGACCAAGTCTCGGATTTCCCCTCGGGCGTCGTGATCGTCACGGAAAAAGGAACGTTGGGAATCAGTTTGTCCGTGCTTTGATTCACAAACTTGATCTTCAGATCCTTTTGGACGGACACGGTCTTGAGCGCGACCGTCACATCCTTCTGGTAATCAATCTCCTGATAGGTATTCCCGTTCTCCTGCCCCGGCTCCAAAAGCTTTGCAGCCTCCTGCTTTGCCAGCGCCGCATCCGCTACCGCCAGCAGTCCCCTGTCGCCCACAATCTCGATACCGTCCAGCTGTGTTCCCACCGACGCAAAAGCCGAAACTTTCCCGGCAAAACCTCTTGTGCGCAGGAATACAATCCCCGTGACAACGGCCAGCAGCAGGACGCAGACGCCCGCTCCCAGCATCACCTTGTCCATGGACGTCATGCCCGCAAGCCACGCAAACACACCGGCGACAGGACGCTCATACGGCTCGTCCCCATAAGGTTCGTCCTCATACATGCCGTCTTCATATGCGCCGTCTTCATACGGCTCCCCGCCATACGCTCCGTCCTCGTAATACTCTATCTCTTCCTCGTAATATGCATCAGACTCCCCATATGCGGCTTCTCCGTCATACGCACCGGGTTCCTCATATGCCGCAGCCTCCTCATACACGCCGGACTCCTCATATGCCGCAGTCTCCTCATACACGCCGTCTTCCTCATATGCCGCAGCCTCCTCATACGCACCGGATTCCTCATATGCCGCAGCCTCCTCATACACGCCGAATTCCTCATATGCCGCAGCCTCCTCATACACGCCGGACTCCTCATATGCCGCAGCCTCCTCATACAGGCCGCCGTCCTCATATTCCGCGGCTTCCTCATACGCGCCGCCTTCATACGGCTCCCCTTCGTACTCATATGCGCCGTCCGGTCCATACTCCAAGCCCTGACCGTCCGCTATTTCTGTCTCATAATAAACCGCGGCGGCTTCCTCATACGCCGGCTCCTCTGCGTCAAGACCATCATACACACCGCCTTCCCCGTATTCCGCGGTCTCCTCATACACGCCGTCTTCATACGGCTCCCCGCCATATTCATATTCCGCATCCGACTCATAGTCCGCCGCGGATTCGCTGTATTCCTCATCCCAGTTGACAGAATCCTCCTGCGGCGTATCCCAGTACGGCTCTTCCTTTTCTCCGTGGGTATCTCTATGGGTAAAAATATTTCGCATTCTCTTTCGTCCTTTTCCTGTCAGATTATAATCCATTTCATTATAGCATCCCCGCTCCGGTACTTCAAGCAAATCTCCTATTTTTCAGAACTTGAAAATTTATCGGGAAAAATGCGCCGGCAAACGAAGCATTGTAAACCGGCCGGGCATATGTTATCATTCGGATATGGCAGACCAGACAGCTCACCATGGACAGCCGGGAGGTAACGCATGGACATCATCACCTATCAGGAAACCTACCAAAAACAAATCATTGATCTCATCCTGCATATCCAGAACGACGAAGCCAAAATTCATTTGTCTTTGGAAGAACAGCCCGACCTGCTGGACATTCCCCGCTATTACCAAAAAGACGGCGGCGAATTTTGGCTCGCCATAGAGGACGGCATGGTGATCGGCACGCTCGCCCTCATGAATTACGGCAATGGCAATGGTGTCTTGAAAAAAGGATTCGTGGACAAAGCATACCGCAAGCGGGGCGTCTTGACCGAACTATACAGGATCCTGCTCGATTATGCCATAACGCACGGCATGAAGCAGCTCCTCTTCGACACGCCGTCGGTGGCCGTAAACTGCCACCGCTTTTTGAAAAGAAAGGCTATGTCCGCATAGACAAGCGCGAACAGCCCTTTGCCTACGAATATCCGGATCGGGACTCCTATTTGTATTTATTGCGGCTGTAGAACTTCCATTGGAATGCCTTTGTCCTTTTTCGGCTGCATCTTCCGCGCTTTTCTGCCCTTGAAATAAACCCTGATAGAAATCCTGACAGAAATCAGATCATTTTCTTGATCATTTTATGTTCCATCCTTCTTCATTTCCACATACGGCAGACGCTGATAACCGCATTTCTCATATACATGAAGCGCATTCCGATTCTCTGCTTCCACCTCAAGCCTTATCAGACAATCGGGATATTTCTTTTCAATGAATGCAAAAAAATCCGTCCCGACGCCTCTCCCGCGATGTTCGGGAACGATATATAAGTCCTCAATCCATATACAGGGCTTGCCAAATTCCGTGGAGAAACTCTTTGCAATCATGGAATATCCCAAGATCTGAGTCCCCTCGGCAAACACATACCCCTCTACATACGGATTCTCTCCGATACAGGCCATCACATCATTGGTGAAAATCTGCTCTGATCCGTCGCTCAACACCGCCGGCGAAGCATAAAATACCCGCATCATTTCAATCACTTTTTCCACATCTGAATGCCCCATCTCACGTATCACGATCATTTTCTGCCTCCTTTATCAATCCCGAAACAGGTTATGGAAGTCAACTTTCCCGCCGCATCGCTGGTATCATCACCGATATCATCGTCTGCATTTTTATGATATACCAAAATGCCTGTGTTGAAAATACTCCAAAACAATTTGCATCCTATCACCGGAGAAACTTCCCGCCACCGGTGTTTCATTTTGTCAGACGAGACGCCTTGCGCCTGATCTGATAATAGGTAACACTTGCTTCGGGATCGGAGATTGGAATTTCGACACGCCCCGCCATGGCTTCTTTGGAATATCTGCCAAGGTTTGTGCTGAAAAAGGGCAGGGTAGAATGCTCCACAAGCTCTTGGAATTCAAAATCGTTATCCTGCACAAGGAAACGGGATGACGGCATTTTTCTGTGGCACAAATCTTCCCAGAATCCGATCTCAGAGCGCAAAAGGCAGTTGAACCCGTCAATTTCATGGAAACTGAGCGTCCGGGGATGATGTTCCAGCATCTGATGGTCTGCGGGCAGACAGATATTCAGGTTTTCTTTCATATAGGCGCTGCATACGATATCCTCATCGAAAACTTCAAAAAGAATGATCCCTAAGTCACAACTGCTGTTTTTCACATGCTGCAGGATGGAATCCTGTTCTGAAAGTCCGGATGTAATGTTCATGGACGGATATTTTCCGGTCAGTTCCGGGAGCAATGTCCATAAGGGCGCCGGGGCGCAGGATTCCACGGTGATGGTTCTCAGGCTCCGGTCATAATCCCGGATATTTTTTTCAAAAGCCGCTGCGCTCCGGAGAAGTTCCTGAGCATGACGGGCAGCGTATTTTCCCGTATCATTTAATTCTATTTTATTGGCGCTCCTGATAAAGAGAGGAACGCCAAGTTCCTTTTCCAGAAGTCGCATTGTCCGTGTGATGGATGGCTGTGAGATATGGAGTTCTTCTGATGCTTTGGAAAGTGTCCCGTATTCTGCAAATGCGGCGAGCTGTTCTAAATTTTGTAATTTAACCATGCATGGCCTCCTGACGATCTGCTATCAATTTTATTGATAGCAGATTCCAATATTGGTATTGTACATTATATTTAAAAACGTGTAAAGTAAAAACAGGAAGCAAAAGAACAATCAACAATGTTGATAGAAAGGAAGGTGTTGGCAATGAATTATGTATCACTGAATGACAATGTGAAGATCCCCCAGATTGGCTTTGGCGTGTATCTGATTCCGAATGACGGTTCCACATATACGGCAGTATTGGAGGCATTGAAGGCCGGGTACAGACATATCGACGGGGCAGCGGCCTACTTCAATGAGGAAGAAGTCGGCAGGGCAATGAAAGACAGCGGTATTCCCCGCGAGGAGATCTTCCTAACCAGTAAGCTGTGGCTTCAGGATTACGGCTACGAGCAGGCTAAGAAGGGCATTGAAAGAAGCCTCCGTCACTTTGCCACTGACTACATTGATCTTTATCTGATCCATCAGCCCTATGGCGATGTGCCGGGTGCATGGAAAGCAATGGAGGAGTACAAGGCAGCCGGAAAGCTCCGTTCCATCGGCGTTTCCAATATGACGCCGAACATCTGGAACAGGTTTGTTCCTCAGTTTGCCACCAAACCGAGCGTGAATCAGGTGGAGTGTAATCCGTTCTGCCAGCAGAAAGAACTGCGCGGACTGCTTGCCGCAGATGATGTAAAGATTGAGTGCTATTTCCCGCTGGGGCATGGCAGCGCTGATCTGCTTGGGCATCCGACCGTAAAGAAGCTGGCAGAGAAGTATGGCAGGGATGCAGGACAGATCATACTCCGCTTTGAGACACAGGACGGCCTGATCGTGCTGCCGAAGTCCACAAAGCCGGAAAGGATCAAGAGCAATCTGAATATTTTTGATTTTACCCTTACGGATGAGGAAATGGACGAAATGAGGGCGATGGATACCGGGAAAGCAAGCCATGATCCGGAGGCCGCCGGCGTGGAAGAAATGCTCCGGGGTGCGTTTGTGATTGAAGATTAAGGAGGATCAGAGATGGAATATGTAACTTTAGCGAATGATGTAAAAATGCCCATTTTAGGTCTGGGAGTATTTCAGGTGCCGGATGCGGAGCAGTGCGAACAGGCAGTTGCGGATGCTTTCGGGGCCGGATACCGCAGCATAGACACTGCGGCGGC
Organism: Muribaculum sp.; assembly: GCA_023663735.1. Lineage (GTDB taxonomy): Bacteria > Bacillota > Clostridia > Lachnospirales > Lachnospiraceae > Acetatifactor. Next base: position 74,846 of record JAMPGV010000001.1, read on the forward strand.
ATATGGGAACGAGGCTTCTGTTGGCGCTGCATTCAAAAAAAGCGGCCTGAAAAGGGAAGATGTATTTATCACATCGAAGATATGGGTGGCGGATTTTGGTTATGAAAAGACCAAAGCGGCATTGGACAGGACATTATCCAATCTTGGCATGGATTCCCTGGACTTAATACTCCTTCACCAGTCCCTGTCGGATTATTACGGTTCCTGGCGCGCCCTTGAGGAAGCATACAAGGCAGGAAAAGTGAGAGCCATCGGTGTCTCCAACTTCTATCCTGAGAGGCTGACGGATCTCTGTATGAATGCGGAGATCAGGCCGATGGTAAACCAGATTGAGTGCCATCCGTTCTTCCAGCGGGATACGGATCTGGAATGTGCAAAGCATTTCGGCGTGCAGGTGGAGGCATGGGGACCTTTTGCGGAAGGCGGCAGAAGCATCTGGACGAATGAGGTTCTGACGAAGATTGCCAAGGCACATGGCAGGACTGTAGCACAGGTAATCCTGCGTTGGAATATCCAGAGAGGCGTGGTAGTGATCCCGAAGTCCGTCCATAAAAATAGGATTGAGGAGAATATCAATGTGTTTGATTTCACGCTCTCAGAGGACGAAATGGCACAGATCAAGACGCTGGAAACCGGGCATACGGAGATCATCAACCATTATGACTGGCATGTTGCCCAGATGCTGAATAATGTGGGAAAATAATTTATTTTTTACTAAGTAGAAGCTTTATAATGCGGCGCAGGCTTACGGGAATGAACAAGGCGTAGGTGCGTTGCAATACGTGTAATACCTTTCTGTGATGCACTGATAGTTGTTGAAAGAGGTCAACCTCCGCTATAAGCAGCGGGGGTTGACCTCTTTCATCTTAGAATCTGCGCTTAAAAAAGCTGTGCTGAAAGCGGTTTCAATGGCGTTATAATAAGTGAAAGAAAAAAGAATTTGCGAACAAAGGGGACTTTACAATGGATGACAGAAAAATAATACAGCTCTTTTTTGCCCGCTCACAGGACGCAATCGCGGAACTGTCGCAAAAGTATGGCGAATTTTGTTACCGGATTGCCATGAATATTCTAAAAAACCATGAAGATGCGGAAGAAACGGAAAATGATACTTATTTGAAAGTCTGGAACAGTATCCCTCCTGCTTGCCCGGATGTACTGCGCGCCTATATCGGGCGCATTGCGCGCAACCTGTCGTTATCCCGCTATCGATACAACCATCGTGAAAAAAGGGATGGCCATCTTCAGGTTTTCTTATCTGAATTGGAGGATTGTATCCCTTCACCTCAGAATGTTGAAGCTTCAGCAGATGATACCGTAAGTAATGCGATCAGCGCCTTTTTAGCACATCAGGATTCAGGCACCAGAATTTTATTCATACGAAGATACTTTTATATGGAGAGCATTTCTGCTCTGGCAAAGGATTTTGGCATGAAGGAAAGCAATGTGTCCACGACATTGAACAGAGTGCGGCTAAAGTTGAAAGGTTATTTAGAGAAGGAGGGAATCACTGTATGAAAGGAGGGGAAAGAATTTTTCATCTACTGGAAAATCTGCCGGATCATATGTTGGAGGAGGCATGGAAAATAGAGAAGGTGCAAATCGGCAAAAGAAGGAAGGCTTTATGCGGGATCGCAGCAGCAGCTTGTCTGGTGATATTATTTATGACTTTTGTTCCTGCGGGACAGGCAATGGCAGCGCAGATTAGAGAAAGTATAGAGTATTTGCTGGAACAATGGTTTCCGCCAAAGGAAATACCAGTCCACCCGGAAGGGGAACAGGAAAATATCACGCATGAAATCTATGGCGACTTGCCGGAACCGTCAGAAAGCATGGCGCAGGAAACAGAGCGTGTGCCGGAAGCCGGCTTTGCCATTTACATTGATCCTGAGATGTTTGAAACGGCAACAGAAGGAGAAGATTATTTGATTCGGCAAAAACGGTTCATTTATACCAGAGAGGATGCCGTCACTGATATCCCGACGCTGTTAGCGGGGCTTTCTGAGGAGGAGGCGGAGCGTAAGATTTTGGAACGAATGGAAGAGATGCAAAACTTCTACGACAGTATGCCGATTTGTGAAATCCGTATCACCCAAATACCGCAAACCACTCCGGAAAATGCATCTGTGAAAATGCGGGAAGATTTTGAGGAAACCTATGAAAATGTGTCTGATATCACAAAGTCTTCTCTGTTAGACGGGTTGTATTTATATGGAAATATGGGGACTCAAGCTGACAGTGAGGTGGTCGAAATTTATTTTGTGGATAATGGGCTGGGCGGGGTCTTTGTCATAAAAGCCGTCTACTACACGGAGGCCGCAGAAGGAATGGGGGCAAGATTCCATACTATGATTGAAACATTTGAAGTTTTATTGAAGAAAGAAGAAACTCCCGCTTCTACAACTGCCAAAAACAATCCCTATTCTGCTGATGCGCAGAAAATTGAGGGAATCATTACAGAATTCTGCGCAGCATACTTCGAGGGAGATTTAGATTCCATAAAGTCGTTTTTGACGGATCCGTACATCTGGGATGTGAATGTATATGAGAATTCCGCTGATAAAGTGAAAGTAATGGCAGTAAAGGGACTGGAAGATATTGGGGAGAAGAATATTGATGATGTATGCGTTGTTTCGGTGGAATATAAAGAAGATGGGATGGACGCATATGTATATCTGACCGTTGAATTGATCAAGACAGACAAGGGATGGAAAATTGAATTCTATGGCAATGAAGGGTAATGATTTTGAACTTCTTAATTATTCTTGAAAATTTTGGAATATTATAGACTTTTCCTCTCCAAAATAGTAAGATAAGTGCAATCATCGACAATCTACTATTGCAAACGGAGGAACCATGCAGATCAAACGATTTATCAATATACACACCCTGTTGCTGCTTATATTTCTGCTCACAGTGGGCGCTCTGGTATACCGCGTGCTTCACTGGGGGCAGCGAGTGGATCCGGACTCGCTGGTCTCGGATGAATATACGCCGGAAACGCTGGATCTGATCCTGCCCGCATTGGACGCGGAGGGCAATATTCTCCCCATGCGGCATGAGACGCCCACCATCGTCTGCTTCGGCAATGCGCCCTTTGCGGACGATCGGGATTCCGAGGACAATCTTGCCAATCTGATCGCCGCCAAAACCGGAGCCACCGTATACAACTGTTCCATCAGCGGCAGCTATCTTGCGGCGGAGAACACCACCATCCGGCCCAGAACCTATCCCATCGACGCCTACAATTTCTACTGGCTCACCCATGTGGCGGCAAAGAGCGCCGGGGAAAACTGGTGCGAAGACGCGGCCAGACTGCTGGGGGAGGACGCGCCGCCCGAGGCGCCCGAAGTTTACCGCACCCTTGAGAACCTTGATTTTGAGGATGTGGATGTGGTGGTCATCATGTACGACGCCAGTGATTATCTGGCGGGACATCCCATGTACAACGATGAAAATTCCACGGATATCCAGCAGTTCACCGGCAATCTGGAGGCCGGCATCGAGCTTCTGCAGACGGCGTATCCCTGGCTGCGCATCATCGTCATGTCCCCCACCTACGCCTTTGCCATTGATGAAAAAGGCCAATATATCAGCAGCGATATGTACACCTACGGCTGGGATGTACTTTCCACCTATGCCATCAAGGAATATGACTCCTGCTTTCACAGAAGTGTCACCTTTATCGACCATATTTACGGCACAGTACATGAGGACAACGCCAAAGAATATCTGACCGACCACCTGCACCTGAACAAGGCGGGTCGGGAACTGGTCGCGGAACGCTTTGCGGATGCGCTCTATTATTAAATGGCGCCCATCGTACCAACAGATATGGGATGGGAAGATTCTGATGGATTGGCATTATCGTTAAAACAGGAGGCCATCTTTTGAAATTAGATATAATCGGTTCGGTTGCCAGCGGTAAATCTACTTTGGCAAGAGAAATATCTGAAAAATATCGAATTCCGTTTTATGAAAAAGATAATATAGTATGGGAGCGTACTCCTAATGGGGATAAAAAAAGAAGTCCTGATGAGAGAGACAGCATTTTTAAAGAAATTATAGAGGGCGAGAATTGGATTGTCGAAGGTACACCCAGAGAATGTCTGAAAGAAAGTTTTGCGTATAGTGATTATATTATTTTGCTTGACGTCAATACATACACCAGACTGTTCCGGGTACTTAGACGTTGGATAAGGCAAAGAGCAGGAAAGGAAAAATACAATTCCAGACCAACTTTTAAATTTCTTTATTACAATATTAAATGGGTGTTTGAATTTAATACAGAGCGAAAAAAGATAGCCGAATTCTTATCTGAATATGGAACAAAATATATAACCTTTTCCAGTTCAGAACAGGCAATGCAGTTTATCGAAAAAATGTATTCGTAACTTCCTAGTTTCTAAACCCATAGCGATAGACGGACAGAAAATTCAACAACTTGCTATCCGACAGCCCCGGTCACATGCCGGGGTCAAAATATTTGTCCCGATATACCACATATCCGTCCGTCTCCAGAAACAGCTCATATCCCGCATCTTCTAAGCTGCCCCGAATGGGCTTCTCCTTCGGCAGAACGATATAGACACAGGCGCGTTCCCTTGCCAGCGCCCCCAGCCGTTCGGCCGCCGCGTCCTCGGACTCCATCTCGTCGCAGAGTTCATCCTGTATGGCCCATTCGTTCCAGTTTTCCACCAGAATCTCCCGCCCGTAAGGCATACACACCACCGGGGAATACTGCCGCACATACTGCACCAGCTCCAGCGGGAAAACCGCCATGACTTCCCTGCCGGGAATCTCGATGGCGTCGCAGATCCGCACCACACTGTCCGGCACATGATAAACATTCTCCGCCCGCGTAAAGAAAGAGTTGTGGTAAATACAGCTCCCCGACGCCACGGAGAAACATAAGACCACAGCCGCAAACCACTTCTTTTTCCATTTGGAGAGCTTCCCGTATACGGACACACAGGTATAGGCGATCACCACCGTTACCGGGAGCAGCCACAAAATCCGATAATAAATCTCGTCTCCCAGATAACGCCCGACCAACATGGCAAACAGCGGATTAAAAAAGAGCAGCAGGAAAATCACCGGCACATAGAAAAACAGAATCCGGATCTGTTTTCTCTCCTCCCGCAAAAAAACCCACACAAGACAGCACAAAAACCAGATTCCCACCAGTCCCGTCCCCATATATTCCCGAAACAGCGCAACGGCATGACTCGCCTCCATAGGTTCTCCTTCCCCATCCTGCCCCGCATCCCTGCGTCAGGAGCGGCACAGACGGTTCCTCCAATCACAAAATTAATTCATCACATACAGCAGCGCATACCCGACACAGGGCAGGCAGCACAGGGCAAGCGGCGCCAGCGTTTTCCATCTGCCGAAACAGACCGCCCCGCACAGACCGGTCACGGCGGTGAACATGCATAAGAGGAAAGCGCCCATGGTGCTGCACAGACATCCCGCCAACATTACACAGCACAGAAGCGCCCAATATCCCACGCCGCACTTCTGCTTTTCCTGCATCCGCTCCAGCAGAACCAACAGCAGGAACATCAGCATGGGCAGTACGATACTCCCCAACGCCGCCTTTCCCTGTCTGCTTCTGGCCAGCATAAAATGTTCCACCGTATAAAAAGAATAGTCTCCGAAAATCACCAAAAGTTCCGCAAGGATCAAAAACAGCGGCAAAAGTTTCCGCCTATTTGCGAACAGCCTTCCGCCCAGCACATAAAAGATACCGTAAGTCATGGGAATCAGCGCAAGCGGCACTGCCACATGCGCCACGGTGACAGCCTTGATCCCGCTCGCTCTGGCCAGAAAAGCAATCCAGATGGGAAAGGGCGCAAGGCCGTGCCGAATATCCACCTGCGTGGTGCCGCCCGTGTAGGGAAGTTTGCGGTACAGGGTCTCCGCATTCTCCGTTATCGTAGAGACCGCCACATAATAGGCGTCGTCCCCGTCCCCGTATGCCAGCCGCACCGCCTGCGCCAGCTGAAACAACAGGAGCGCCCCGAAGACCGCCCAAAGCAGATATCGGATCCTCTTGGTCTTCTCTTGCTCCACAGCGGGCAGCACTCGGATATTGCTCCGCCGCCCGCCATGCGATCTTGCGCGTATACAGAACAAGCAGACGCCGCAGGCCGCAAGTGTAAATCCCGCCGCCCCATAGAGAGACGCCACATGGCGGAAATTCCCCTCAAGCAGCACAAACGGAACGCAGATGAGCTGAAAAATGCCCCACAAAAGCATCTGGCCGCTCACCCACAGCCAGACCGGGCCGCCGCCCGTCTGCTTTGCGCCCGCCGCGCCGCCGATACAGTTTCCCGCCGCCAGCGGGACGCCGAACAGCCAAAACGCCAATATCAAAACTTGAATTGCCAGCGGCAGATGATCCGTCATATTGATCGCTGCCTCCTTCCCGAAATTTCTCCGTTGTTGCCGTCGCCCATTGCGTCCGCTCATTGCCCTCCGGAAGATCCGAACAGCAAAATCGTGTCCCCGTATGCGCCGCCTGACTCCAAGAGCGTCTCCTGATATTCCAATCCGTACTCGTCCGCCAGCGTTGCGCAGACTTTCTCCCGGTCCGTCCCCTGTTTGAGAAGCACCACCGCCTGTGCCAGACCGGCGACGGATGCCTTGTCCTGTCTGTCCGCCAGCTCCTCCTCCGTCAGCAGGAGCGTCTTCTCATAGCGTGCAAATTCCAGCAGATTCTCGTAGTATCCCACACCTCTGTAAATGCAGATACAGGCACAGTCCGCATAGGCGTCCGCAATCTCCCTCTGCGCGTCATATCCCGTATACAGATAAGAATCTTGATACCGCAGCGGATCCAGAAGCTGTGCGGCGAGTGTCGCCAGAACCAGCGCCGCCCCCGCAGCTCGGACGCCTCCCGCACTTTTCGCCGCGCTGCGCCATCCGGCCCAGGCTTTGCAGACTGCCGCCGTTGCGCCGAGCATCAAAAACGGGAACACGGGCATGATATAGCGGTCTACCAGATAGGGTGACATGCGGGCGGCCAGCAGAAAATACCCTCCTGCGGGAATCCACAGCAGACAGGAGACCTCCCCCGCCGCTTTGGCACGCTCCGTTTTGGAACGCTCCTCCTGTGCATTCCGCCTCCGCGAAGCCGATACCGCAAGAACCGCCCACGCCGCCACAAGGAGCGCCATACATCCGATTCCCAGCCGTTCCAGTGCAATTTTCCCGAAAGCCCGCAGCCGGCCGCCATACCCCGCAAACCCTGCCGTGAGGCTTCCCAGCGCCTCCACGCCCCGGCCGCTGGAGAACACGTCCGCGATGGCAAAGGGGAACACCGCCACCCCGATCACCGCCGCCGTCACCATGGCCCTGATATAGAATAACAGTTCCCGCTTCCGCCCGCGCCGCCACAGCAAAAGAGCCGTCACCGCCGCCAGAATCAGACAGTAAAACAAGAAAAAATACTGTGTCCAGAAGCCCGCCGCCGTCACCAGAATCATGGTTTTATTGCCGCGGCTGAAATCTTTCCCGTTCTCCCCGAGTTCTGCGCCGAAGAACTTATCCACATGAACCGCAAGCAGCGCAACACAGAAAAACGTCACCATGGCGTACATGCGGATCAAAAGGGTGGTGGACAGCGCAGCCGCCGACAGGCCATACAGGGCGGCCGCCCACAGCCCCGCCGCCCTGCCGTATTTTTCACAGTCTGCAAGCCTCATAAAAGCTTTCCCCAGACGCATCAGAAGCAGCATGACGCCCAGCACGCACACCAGATTGACCGCACAGCCCATAAGCGGCGAAATCTTGCCCCGGAAGAGGGAAGAGACCGTGTGCAGCGCCATAAAATGGAGCGGCGGATGATTGTCGTCCTTCACGTTAAAATACACTGATAGATAGTGAAAGGCGTCCTCCTCCCCCACCGTGACATACGCGTGGAACTCCTCTGCCGTGATCCAGACCGGCTCCTCATACACATCCGCCCGGTAGGACAGAAGCTTGCTGCTGCCGCGGTTTTCCAGCACATCCCGCACCGTATCCGCCAGATTGCCCCAAGTCTCGGACAGCGTTTCCCCACGCAGTTCATTCTCCACGAATTTGGCCAGCCGCCCCTGCGGCTGCGTAGGCACAATCCAAGGGTTGAACTCTGCGTTCGCAAGTTCAAAGCTCAGAAGCTCGTCCATGTGATATCCCTCTTTCTCATGGATGCCGTGCAGCAGCAGCAGCGCCGCCAGAAGCAGCACCAGAATTTCCGGTACATATGCGGTAATTTTCAGTCTTCCCGGCAGCCTGTCCATGCCGCTCTCCTTTCGTTCTCCTTTATTCTAGTAGACGTTTGCAAAACTTTATTTTTCGGAATCCGAATTGTGCAGATTGTATATTCATAAGCAGACCCTAGCGAACCGTTGGCACTTAGGCGCTGTATTTTAGCGCCTTGAGGTGAGATTTAGCACTTCTTGGCAAAGCACCCTATGGTGCAAGCCTTAGAAGTACTTCTCACCTTGGCCGCTTACGGTGAAGGTGGGACGTCTGCGTTGGAATATACAATTTGCACAATGACCCCTTAGTTTTGCAAACGCCTATCCTTTATTCTAGGCGATTGCGAAACGCTTATCTTTTATCCGGGCGTCCCCACCTCATACAGGAAAATCCGGTAATAGCTCTCCGCCGTCTCAAAGGGTTCCTCCCGTAACAGCACAAGCCCTAAGTCCTCCGCATTGGCAACATAGGCCGCCGAAAACAGATAGCGTCCCCCCAGCTCCCGCAAGGCCGCCGTGTCCAGCTCCAGATGCGCAAAATAGAATCCGTTCTTCTCAATGGTATAATACCCCGGACATTCCGAACCGAAGAGATAGCAGCGGTTTCCCCACTCGTCATAATACGCCCGCAGGTAATCGCTCTCCTCGAGTGCGGGCGCGATCACCTCCCGGAAGCGGTGCTTATATGCCAGATCATAATTGTTGGAATACCCGTCCAGACAATAGAATCCGTGATACAGCGCGGCCGCGGGATCCATCCCCAGACTCACCACGCGGTACGCCGACTGCGGCAGTCCCGTGTATTCCCCGAGGAAGTCCTCCACCTGCTCCAGAACGCCGATGGCATAATAATCCGCATAGCTCATGGCAGGATAATCGGCATTGCGCAGTTTCTGTACATTGGCCTTTGTGTCGCTGTTTTTCAGAATCTGCCACCCGCCCGCACAGACCGCCGCCGCTATGACGGCCAGACACACGCCAGCCCGGAGTTTCCACAGATTCCGTCTTCCTTTCAGAAGTTCCAATGCCAATGCCGCCGTACAGGCCAGAATCAGATACCACAGGCAGGGGGCAAGCCACAAAAGCCGATCCATCTGAAAAGCCCCCAAGGCACCCAGACCGCTTCTAAGGGCAATCCCCGCCTTGGCGTTCCAGAGCGCCGAGACGCCGGACAGACCCAGATTCACACACAGGGCAGCGAGTATGACCCGCACAAGCTTCCTCTCCTGATCAGGAAACGGTTCCGGAGACATCCCCTCCCGTTCTTGATCCCGATCTTTATCCCGATCTTTATCCTCGACTTTCCGGCGTATCAGCCGACAAATCCCCCAGCCGATTCCCCGAATCCTTCCGCGGAATGCGCAGGATACAGCCACAGCCACAATCGCGGCCGCCAAAATCCCCAGATGCGCATCCTGACTGTGCTGCCCGCCGTACAGAAAGCCCCTCGCCCAGCTCTCCCAGAACGGCTCCGCCGAAAGCGCATACTCACTCTTGTGGGAGAGCGCCGCTCCCCCCAGACCAAGCATCTGGCCGATCAAGGACAGATTGGTCAGCAGATATCCCGCCGCCAGCACCGCCCACATCCCCCAGAGCCGCAGGGAACCGGAGCCGTTCTCCCTGTTTTTATCTGCGTCCGGCCGCCGCTTCCGAAGCATCGGCATCCCACAGACCGCCGCGGCGGCCATCACCAGAAGCACCGCAAATCCCACCAGAACCAGCGAAGAATTCAGCGCAAAACACACCGTATACAGAAGTGGTCCCGCCATCCGTCCGCCCTCCCGCACCCGCACCGCACACCACAAAAGCATGGGCAGACCGTATTGCGAGAGTCCGTACACCGGAAGGAATGGCAGCGCGGCATACATCCCCGCCGCCAGAACCGCGGGCAGCTCCCGCCCCGTCACATGTCTGGCCAGCAGATACATCCCGACATATCCCACAAGGCTTCCCACAATCCGCATCACCCAGAACGCCCCCAGCGCGTTCCCGCCCAAAAACAAGAGAACACAGGCAGGAGCCGGCGGAATCAGCGCCGTCTTCGCAGCGCCGCCCAGAAATTCGGGCAGGCCGCCCCCGTCCCACAGATGTCTCGCCTGTAACAGATAAGCAATCAGCTCCCCATCCAGCTGGTCATGATAGGTGATGACGGCATTTTTCCCCAGAAGCAGTCCCGGCGCCGCAAGCAGAAGCACCGCCGCAAACCCGGCCGCAAACAAAACTTTACCGCCCTTTCTCATCCGGCCGCCCTCCTGTCTCCCATCCGCACACCGCCGCGGACGCCATCCCAATCAACCAGACGCATAGGATGAACAGGGTATTTTTATAATCCATCTGCCCGGCTCCCCACAGCGTGTAGCAGACGCACATCCAGATTCCCGACAAAACCGGAAGCGCCGCCTTTTTCGAAAACGCGCCTTTTACTCCCGTCAAAAACCGCGCTGCCAGCGCGCACAGCGCCGCTACCGGGAACCACCAGCATCCGTAGCCCATATAGAGCTTCCCCAAATGCGGGGACGCCTGCAGCATCTGTAAATAATTGCCCCCCGAATAGGAATCGTAACTTCTTCCGTGAAGCTGCAGAGGCAGGATCACGGGAGCAAACGTATAGCCCGCCAGATCCCAGCAGATTTCCTTCACAATTTTCTTTTTGCCATATCTCCAGGCCGCTTTCGAGAGTTCCGTAAAAAGCCGCTCGGTCTCCTGTTCTCCCGCCCGCTCCGACAGGAAGGGAAGCAAATTGTTCTTGATTCCCGCCGCCTCATAACTGCTGTAGAGCATCTCGTCATGATCGATCTTCCATCTGTCTCTCTTCTCCAGCTCCCAGTAGCTGTGATACAGGCTCGTCCACGCAGCCCGGCTCACGAGATGGGTAGTAAAATGCGTCCGCTCCTGATAAAAACTGCCGACGCCAAACGCCATTCCCCCGGCCGCCGCCACAGCTAACAGCCGAAGGCACACTCTGCGCCTTGCCGCCTTTGCCGCCACAGCTGCTGCCTCCGCTGCCGACACAGCTGCCGCTGTGTCTTCCGGACATGCCCCGCGTCTGCGCTCTGCCGCCCAAAGATACAGCGCCCCTGCGACGGCGGGAACCGCGCCCAGATACAGATACGCCCGCAAGAGCAGCGCCGCCCCAACCCATGCGCCCAGCCCCAGATAAAAATATTGGGGGAAACTTTTGGAGAAATAGGTTCCTTCCTCCCGGTCACCGATGCTTCGCAGAACGCAGCCTGTCTGCACCAGAAACAGCGCCGTGGCGAGCGTCCGCACATCGGGCTGCACAAGGGACTGCATCACCATGGGAAAGGTGAGTACGGCGCAGACGATCAACACTCTTCCCCTGCGTTTTCCGGCAAAGAAATACACCGCCGCCGCAAACGCCAGAATCTGCCCCACGCAGACCAAGCCTCCGCCAAAGGATTTCACCTGCGCCAAGGCATAGCACATCCAGCAGACGCCCAATACCGCCTGCACCAGAAACCCTATCACAAGCACGCCGCTGCAAAAAGCGGCGCAGACCCTCCGAAACCTTTGCATAAACACTCCTCAACAGCCGTAAAATGCCGCCACCCTGCCGCAGATATAGTCCACCTGCTCCTGCGTAAGCCCATAGTACATCGGCAGTCTGACCAGACGCTCGCTCTCCCGCGTGGTATATCGGTCTTCCCCGAAGAAGCGTCCGAACTTGGTCCCCGCCAGAGCCGTATGCAAGGGGACATAGTGGAATACCGCATAAACATCATTTTTCTTCAAGTAATCCAGCAGCGCCGTGCGCTCCTCCAAATCCTTTGTCTTCAGATAAAACATATGGGCGTTGTGCGTACAGCCCTCCGGCACCACGGGCAGCTCAATCCTTCCGCTCTCGGCCAAGGACTTCAAATTCTGTTCATAACGGTTCCAAACGCGGATTCTGGACGCGTTGATCTCATCCGCAATCTCCAGCTGGGCATACAGATATGCCGCGTTCATATCGCTGGGCAAATAGGAGGAACCGTAATTGACCCATGTGTACTTGTCCACCTGTCCCCGGAAAAACTTGCTCCGGTTGGTTCCCTTCTCGCGGATGATCTCCGCCTGCTCCACATTTTTCCCGTCGCGGATGAGCAATGCGCCGCCCTCTCCCATGCTGTAATTCTTGGTCTCATGGAAGCTGAAACATCCGTAGTCGCCGAATGTCCCCAGCGCTTTCCCCTTGTAATCGGCCAGAATCCCCTGCGCCGCATCCTCCACCACCCAGAGTCCGTGCCGGTCGGCAATCTCCATGATCTTGTCCATCTCACAGGCGATTCCGGCATAATGTACCGGCACGATTCCTTTCGTCCGCTCGGTGATGGCCGCCTCGATTTTGTTCTCGTCCAGATTCATGGTGTCGGGTCTGACGTCCACAAACACCGGAACCGCACCCCGGAGTACAAAGGCGTTTGCCGTGGACACAAACGTGTACGCAGGCATGATGACCTCGTCCCCCTCTCCCACGCCGGTCAGAAGCGCCGCCATCTCCAGTGCGTGCGTACAGGACGTGGTGAGCAGACATTTGGCCGTTCCCGTCCGCTCCTCGATCCAGCGGCTGCATTTCCCCGTATAGGCGCCGTCCCCGCAGATTTTCTGATTTTTCACACATTCCTGTATATAGCCCGCCGCCGTCTCCACATAGGGCGGCACGTTAAAATTAATCATGATCTCCTCCTTCCCGCCGGTACGCGCATCCGTCCGGCGCATTGATTGTCTGTGGCTCTGATCCCATTCCCTTTGATTCCATTCCCTTTGCCTATCGCTTTTATTCCATTCCCTTTATTTCATCGCTTCCATGTCCCGGCGGCGTTCCCCGCCACATTGTCCGTGACCTGACTGATAATGTATTTGGGACGACCCTTGACCTCCTCATAGATTCGGGCGATGTAATGGCCGATCACCCCGAGGCTGAGCATGATAAAACCGCCGATGATCAGAATCAACAGAATGACCGTGGTAAAGCCTTCCACCGACGCGCCCATAAAATACCGCACCAGCGTCTGGACAAACAGGATCACGCTGCCCAGAATGGACGCCGCTCCCATCACCGTCACCAGCTGCAGCGGAAGCGTGCTGAAGGATGTGGCATTGGAGACCGCATACCGCATCAGGCTCCACAGGGACCATTTACTCTTCCCAAACTGCCGCTCCCGCACCTCGTACTCCACGGTCTCCGTGCGGAATCCCGCCCAGAACGTCAGCGCGCGGAAAAAGGTATTGCGCTCCGGCAGTTCCAGCAAGACATTCACCACTTTGCGGTCCAAGAGTTTAAAATCCGAGGATGCGTTCATGTCAATTTTGATCAGCGCGCTCATGACTTTGTAAAACAGCCCCGCAGAAAGTTTATAGCCAAGGCTCTCCTTTCCCCTGTCCGCCTTGATGCCCTCCACGATCTCCGCGCCCGCTTTCCATTTTTCCCACATTTGCGGTATCGCCTCCGGCGGATGCTGCAGATCGCAGTCCATGACCACCACCGCATCCCCCGCGGCCAGCTCCAGCCCCGCAAAAATTCCGGCCTCCTTGCCGAAGTTCCGGGAAAACTGCGCGCCCTTGACGCGGGGATTGCCCGCCGCCGCTTTCAGGATCTCCGCGTAAGTATCGTCCTTCGAGCCGTCGCTGACAAAGACCAGCTCATAGTCTATCCCCTGCCCCGCCAGAAGCTCCGCCAGCACCTTCGCGGTATTGGCGATATTCTGTTCTTCGTTATAGGCAGGCAGCACCACCGATAAGAGCGCCATCCGTCAATCCCTCCCTACGTTTTCTGTCTTGATATACATAATCCCGTCCACAACCTTGATGGAAGACGGCGCGGGAAAACTTTCCATCTCGATATATTCCTGTGAAAAATAAATATCCTCCATCTCCTCGGGCGTCATCATATTCAGCGTGGCTCCGAGGTAATGTTTCATAAAAACCTGATAGTTCTCACCGGTGTAGAGAAGCGTATCCCCGTTGAGTCCGATCATATTGGAGGTCACGGGCAGAGTGATATCCGTGACCGGGTAGGGATTGTACCCCACCACGCCCACCATGGCGATCGGGATCCCCTGATAATACCCTTCCGTCTGCTCAATGCGGTCGAGAAGCCGCACACAGTAGGCGTATGTTTTTTCATAACGTTTCTGTAGATTAGAATAGCCGATATTGTCCGCCACCGCATAGTGGAACACCAGCACGAACGCCGCCGCCGTCCCGATCCAGCGCAGGACATTCCCCGCCTTGTCCGCTCCCGCAAAACGGCTCACAAACGCCACGGGCAGAATCAGATACAGCACCCACTGATACCGCATCAGCAGATGATAGGTCACATCCGGAGAAATCAGGAGAATCACATTGGAGGCCAGCGGCACTGCCAGAACCGTCACAATCATTATAACGAAAAATTCCGGCCGCTTCCACCATTTTCTCTGCCGCATCAACCGGCCGAGCGTCCACAGCGCCGCTCCAAACAGCGCCAAACAGGCCGCCGCGGAGAAAAAATTGCCGCAGACCACGTTGCCCTTGATGCTGAAACTGAGGAAATCCCGGTACATATGCGCAAACGCATCAACTCCGAATCTTGCGCCCGTCATGCCGTCGATCCCCTGATAAGAGGCCAATTCCTTCCGCTGCACCCAGAGGAGGATGCGCAACAGGACATAATAGAGCGCCACGCCCAGCACCCCCATATACACATATCGCAGGGAGGCCGCACACTTTTCCCTAAACGCCCCCTTCTCCATACAGATCATGAGTACACCATACATGCACAGCAGGATCGCAAACGGCAGATACGCTTGATAGATTCCCATGCTGAACGCCAGACACAAAGCCCCCGCCCAGAACCCGTTCTTCTTCCGCTTCGTGAGATAGACGGAACAGACCGCCAGAAACACACCCAGCATATACCCGTCCAGCGTAAACACATAGGCAAACGTGGACGCCAGCGCAGGAAAACTCACCAAAAGCCCGGAGAGCAGAGCGATGGCCGCCCTGTCCTTCAGCTCCAGAAACGCCGTCAGCGCCATGGCCGCGCAGGACAAAAAGAACAGACCCAGAATCCCGATCACCCACGGAATCGTGTAATAGGAGGAAAACCCGCAGGCCACCGTCAGAAACCATCTGCCGGAGGTAATCATATTCTGGTCAAAATACATACTGCCCAGCCCGTCATGGTTGGGAATATCGGACAGCATGGCCGGCAGATGAACCAACAGCCCTATGGCAAACGCCGACGTGAACGCCGTTTTATATTCTTTTCCAATTCCACCGAGCCATCGGCTCAACGCCTGTGCGGGCGATTTCTCCGTCAATATCATCTGCTCCTCCCTGTCTCGAGATCACTGTCAGTCAACTTTACATGCCGGAAAACACGGACATCTCCGCAATTTTCTCCGCTATCTGCTCCCTGGCGGTCTCATTGGGATGCAGCCCGTCCTCCGAATAGGCTTTCCAGTCCTGCCATTCCTCGTGGACATAAAAATCATGATACAAATCCAGAACCTCTATCCCATACTCCCCGGCAACCGCAAGTTCCGCATTCACATAATCTTCCAAAAACGCCGATCCCGTCTCATATTCCTCACAAGTGAGCCTGCTGGAGCGGTACCAGGTGTAAGTGGGCGTCACCAGCACAATTTCCAGATCGGGATAAGCCTCCCGCAAGGTGGACAACACGCTCCGAAGTGCCCCGCAGTAAGCGTACTCATCCATGGGATCGTTCTCATTCTCAAGGGGCGTCCCCGCATGGTAGTCATTCAGCCCGAATTCCAGAATCAAGACCTCAACCTTTTGGAAATCCACAAGCGCCAGCTCGTCTATCGTATCTTCAAAATAATCTGCGATCTCCCTTCTGCTGCGAATCGTCTGCTGTACGCCGAAATCATCCGCCGCCACGGCCTTAGAAAGGCTTGCCATGCAGAGCAGTTCCATGGTGTAATTGGCGGTCATCTCCCCCTTTTGGAACGCCATGCAGGTACCCCCGAACGCACCGTTGAAAACCGGCTTTCCGATCTTCTTTGCGAGCAGCTCCGGCACGGACGTCTCGTCCCGGCACAGCCCCATGATGCTGTCCCCCAGAACCACCACCGGATATTCCGTCCGCTCCTCTCCATGGCTTATGAAATTAGGTCTGTAAAATGTGAAAAAACACAACAGCGCAAATACCGCGGCCGCCGGAATCATCACTTTTTTCCTGTTCACCACTATCTGCCTCCACACAAAGCTTCCGCCAGCCTGTCCGCTCCCCGCCCGTCTACCAGCAGACGTTCCTTCTCGGAATACCGCCGCCGCAGGGAAAGATCGCCGCACAGCTGTGCAAAAAGCGTTTTGATCTGTTCTACGGTTCCCGCCGCGTCCCGGCGCCATGCCCCCGCACAGCCCGCAGACCGCGTTCCGCCGATATACTCCACCAAAGCCTCCTGATTCTCCGCATAGGAAAAAGCAATCAAGGGAACGCCCACCGCCGCCAGTTCATAGAGGGTGCTGCCTCCCGCACTCACCGCCAGATCACATGCGCCGATCAATTCCGCCATATCCTGTACGTCATAATGAATCCGGAGATTCTCCGTCTCCGAAGCGCGTCTGCGCCAGCTCTCAAAATGGGGGCTGAACCGCCCCACCAGCACATGATATACCAGATCCCGCCCATAGACCGCATCCAGCACCGCTTGCGCCAGATTGTCTTCATCTCCGCCGCCGGTGGTAATCAGCACATCCCGCACCGCATCTTTCACCCGATACGGCACATCCCGGAACTGTTCCCGCAGAGGCACATAGGATCCGCCCAGAAACAAACGCACCCTGCGTCCCGCGTACAGCCTGCGGTAAACCGCCTCCTCCGCAAAGAGATTATAATTGACAATCCCGTCCACGGGATAGGCGTGGCGCTGCAGATCATCCATGAGAAACACTTCTCCGTAATTCCGAAGCGCCGCCAGATAAGCGTCCGTCACATAATAGCTGTCCACCAGAATACGGTTTGGCATCCCGTTTGAAAGGCCGTCCTGCGCACCGCCTTTCGCACCATTTATCCAAAAGTCCCATAACCCGGCTTCCTCCTCCGGCCTCCGGTAGTCCGTGTGCAGCACGCCCGCGCGGAAACCGTAGCTTTCTGCCAACTCCGCGGACTCCTCGTCCGCACAGAGGAACAAGACCTCCTCCGGCGGCGCCAGCCGCCTCCGCAAAGCTTCCGCCACTGTCAGGCAGCGCATCAGATGGCCCGCACCGATTTTCGCATTTCCATCCGCTCGAATAATGAACATACGCTACTCCCCGAACGACACCAGATCCCAGCTCATAGGCGTGCCGAGCTTGGCGTCCCGCGCAATCTTTTTCCCCAGCAGTTCCTCGTAGTACATGGTGTGCAGTCCGCAGGCGGGCCGCACGGAGCGGAGATTCTCCGGGGTAAACACGTCCCCCGCCTTCATGTCCTGCGCGATAAAGAGCGACCGGGAATGCTCCCGTTCCCGCGCCTGTTTCTCCGTCAGCTCATACGTTACCGTCCCCAGCGCCTTCTCGATTTTGCGGATATTGTCCGCCATCATGCGAAACTCTTCCGGCTCCATGGAGAAAGCCGCGTCCGCGCCGCCGTCCGCCCGGGACAGCGTCAGATGTTTTTCCACCACCTTTGCCCCGAGAGCCACCGCCGCATCCGCCACCGCATGTCCCATACTGTGATCGGAAAGCCCTGTAATGCAGTCGAATGTCCGCGCCATGGAGGGGATGGTGCGCAGGTTGATATCCTCATAGGGCGCGGGATAGGACGAGGTACATTTTAAGAGAATCACATCCTCGTTCCCTTCCTCCTTACAGGTTCTAAGCGCCAATTCAATATCCGCCAGCCGCGCCACGCCCGTGGCAAAAATCATGGGTTTCCCCAGCCTTGCAATCTTCCGGATCAGCGGGATGTCGTTGATCTCAAAGCTTGCAATCTTATAGGCCGGAACCTGCATCTCCTCCAGAAAATCCACAGCCGAGAAGTCAAAAGGGGAGGAGAAGAAGATCAACCCCATCTCCTGCGCCAGTTTCTGTAGTCTGGGCTGCCATTCCCAAGGGGTATATGCCGTCTCATACAGTTTGTGCAGCGTGGTGCCGTCCCAGATGGTTCCCTGAGTGATCTGGAAACAGGGGTCGTCACAGTCGAGCGTGATGGTGTCCGCCGTGTAGGTCTGGATCTTGACGGCGTCCGCCCCCGCGTCCTTGGCCGCCCGCATAACCGCCACCGCCCGGTCAAAATCCATCAGATGATTGGCGGACATCTCCGCAATGATAAAAGTGGGCGAACGATCACTGATCGTATAACTGCCGATTCTGATTTCTTTATTCAAAGTTCTGCTCCTTCCTGTAAACTGCAGCGGGGAAAGCAATTTTCTCATACCGCATTCCCTCCCGGATCTCTGCCCAGCGCTCCCTCGTCATGCGCAGATAGGTCACGTCGTAGAACACGCCCTCCTTGCAGACCGCACGCGCTCTCTCCTCTGTCACTTCACAGCCGCACATTTTGTGCAGCCTGACCACTCCGTCGTTCAGGGTGAACACGTCGCTGACCACGGCTTCTTTTCCCAGCTCCAGCAGCGCATAGTCATACATGCTTCTCTCCAGCGACAGGGCCGTCCGTATGCTCCTGAGGCGCTTGACCCCTACATAATACGCCCATCCCAGAACGCCGTCCTCCCTGCACAGTCCCGTGAGGTTGATCACTCCCGCGCCTTCCCCGTCCACTTGAATGAGCCAGTAACGCACGTCGGGATTGTGCCGGATCCCGGCCAGCCATTCCCGCTGTCCCTCTAACGTGAGCCGGGGATTGGTGTTCATATAGCGGGTGATCTCCTCGTCCATGCGCCAGTTCATAATCTTTTCCAGATCATCCTCCCGGATGTCCCTCAATGCCACGCTCATAGGCAGCCTGCTTTCTCCAAAAGTTCCCGCACACTCTCGATCTCTATGGCGTCCTCCAGCGGGATCACCACGCCCAGCCGCTCCTCCAGCTCTCCTATCATCATCACATGCGCCAGCGAATCCCATTCCTCCACATCCTCGATCCGCGTCTCCTCCGTGACGGCACCCGCAGGAAGCTTCAACAACTCCTCAATGAGCGCAATGATCTTTTGTTTCATCCCTTGATTTCCAGCCATCCCTATCCCTCGCTTTTTCTCAATCTTTTGACACCAATTCCCCCACAAATGCCCTGACGGGCGTCTCCCGGAGAGAAAGTTCATACCATTCTTCTCCCTCCTCCGCATCGGACGCGCCTTCCGGATTCCCGCCGCCTCCCGCGATCCGGCGGTATCCCATCCGCTCATACAACCCGGCCACGGGTCTGTTCTTCGCCGTCGGCACATACCTTCCCCGAATCCGCTCACAGCCTCTTTCCCGGAACTTCTGTTCCACACAGCTCAAAATTCCCTGCTCCACGGATTTTCCCATGATGCGGCAGCTCATGACAAATTCCTCGATCACGGGATGTTCGCCCGATCTGTCCGCGATCACCGCCGCCACCACGCCGTAGTCTCCGAAACAGTCCGCCACGCGGTAGAGGAACACATCTTTTCCCGCATCGGACAGCATTCCCTGTATTTCACCCACGGTATGCCTCCGCGTCGTCAAGTTGAACTGATTGGTCTTGTTGAGCAGATCCGTCAGGCGGTTGACATGCTCCGCCGCGGGTACTTCCGTGACCACGATCCGAAGCTGCCGCAGATAGTCCTCAAAACTCCCCGCGCTCTGCTGCAGCTGCTCCCGTCTGGCATTGTTCTCATACTGTGCGGTCTTGTCCAGATCCTCCGCCGTCAGTGCGGCCTTCTCGAAATAGGTGTGGTAAATCCTCGTCATGGCGGGAGCCAGATCCTCTGGTTTGTCCGGGAAATCGGGTACCGCCACCTCCGGCAGCATCCGGCTGACCAGCAGCCTCTCCTGCGGATTGTCATCCCAGAACACAAAAGAATCCGTTCCCAGATTCAGCTCCGCCGCGATCTCCGACAAGTTCTTGTCCTTGGTCTCCCAGTTGATACGCTTTGCCGCAAAATGCTCCGGGCGGAGTACCATATGAGGGTGCTTTTCCAGAATCTCCTCCGCATCCTCCGGATTGTTCTTGGAGACAGCCGCAAGAAGCACACCCTGCCTCTGCATCTGTAAAATAACCCGCTGGAGATTCTTGTAGGCAAGCCCCGCATGTTCCTCGGAGAGCGTCACGGGCGTCTTGTCCCTCTCCCCCGCCAGACCGCCCCAGAGCGTATTGTCCAGATCCAGCGCCAGCACCTTCCTGACGGTTCTATGTTCGATGCGCACCTTCTCCAGTATCAGCGAAGCCAGCCGTTTGCCCGCCTCGCCGCTCAGAAGAATCCGCCCCATATACCACATCTTCGGGGAGAAAGCCTGTTCCTCTCCGAGCCGCGCGATCAGGCGGTGGTACGGCAGAAACCGCACATTGCCATGCCGTTCACACAGCGCGCGCATCCGTCCGTCCCAGAGCGCTTCCAGCTTCTCCCGGCAGACCAGCGCATCGGCGGCCTCCAGCTCCACGCCCCACAGATAGGCGTCGCCGATATAGTAAATGCGGTCTTCTGCCAGAGCGCTCTCCAATCCCGCAAACCAGTTTTCTATGACGGTTTCCGCCGCCTGCTCCCCGGTCTCATGCCCCAGAAGCTCCAGAAGGTCGATCACCAGAAAAGTGATCTCCGGATCGAACGCATAATAAGAAGAATCCGGATTTTTCAAAATTCCCAGCTCATTCCCATACCCTTCCGCCTCATATACCTGCACGTCCTGCCGCAGGATGCGGATTATCCCGTTCATATTGACATTGGAGAGCAGCGCAATCCGCTGGTCTTTCCCATTCTCTTCCATGACAATTCCCCTATTCCGTCAAAAATTCTCCGCTTGTATCAAAGTCCGATTCATCAACAATCCCGATTCATCAGCCGGTACTTCATTTCGGCAATCTCCCAGTCCGTCTGATTGTCAATATCCTGCACCTCCAGCTCGGATACCACAAGGGGCAGGATGTTTCCCACCATCAGCTTTCGGTTCACCTGAAACGCCGCCGTGCGGAATACATAAAACTGCCCCACGTCATGGTAGTGCGGCGTCAGATCCTGCGAACGGCTGTCCAGATATTCGGGATGCTTGAAGACCAGTCTTCCGTCCTCCACAATCATGGCCCTCTGGGGCGGATAGGAAAATGCCACCACGGGAATCAAGGCGTCCGCGCCGCTTTCCTCCAATTTTTCCACCGCATCCTTCAACTTCTCCGCCGTCACAAAGGGAGCCGTGGGATAGAGACACACGCCCGTGTCAAAACGCTGTCCCCGCTCTGCATATTCCGCCAGCACTTCCAGCAGCACATCGTTGGTGGTGGCAAAATCATTCGCCGTCTCCGCACTCCTGTAAAAGGGAACCTCCGCGCCGCAGCGTCTGGCCGTTTCCGCGATCTCTTCGTCGTCCGTGGACACCATCACCGTGTGAAACATCCCCGCCGCCAGCGCCGCCTGAACGGAATACGCCAGAATCGGCTGCCCGCAGAATTCCTTGATGTTTTTCCGGGGAATGCGCTTGCTCCCGCCCCGAGCCGTGATAATCGCGATTCGTCTCATCCCCGCCGTCGTGTCCGTGACTCTGTTTGTCATCCTCTCCGCCATTTTGTTCATCCCTCCGCACCGCTCTTTCCCAGACGGCTCCCAAGCTTGCCTTTCATCCGCCGGACGCAAAGTTTAAATCGGTAATACCAGAAAAATTTCCAATCGGACTGCGCCTGCATGGCGATCAGCCGCTGCTCTTCCTCTCCGGTAAACTGCCTGTAATATTCGTTGGAGCGAAATCCCGGAAACCGCTCCCGCACACCCCGCCGCAGTTCCCGCACAAACGACAGCTTTGGATGCCTCACCCCCGCCAGATAGGAAAACAGCGTAACCACATAATAAAGCTCGCTGAACCGGTATTCGATCTCTGCATGATACGCCTCCAGAAATCCCCGCATTTTGCATTCCCCGTACAACAGCTCGGCGGCTTTCATACGGTCTCGGCATTTCTCCTCCGTGATGTGATGCACCGTGGAGACGTCATGCTGGTAATAATAATACAGCGGCTCCTCCACCCGCTCAAACCGGGTGAAATACAAAGACCACAGCGGACCCGCGCAATTATCTTCATAAAAGATTCCCTCGGGGAATCCCAGCCGATTCTCCCGGATGACTGCGTGTTTATAAATCTTTAGCACCATACTGCCGGGGCGCATGAGCAGTTTTTTGTGTTTCTCTTCATCCAGCGCGCCGGTCTGGTCTTCGGAGTTGTTCCGCACCACCTCGCCCACCTCCATGGTATGCTCCCATACCAGACTGTAATCACAGCCCACCATGTCGGCTCCGGTCTCCTCCGCGCGCCTTAAAAGCTTCTCGTAATAATCCGGCGTCACCCAGTCGTCGCTGTCCACGAATCCGATCCATTCTCCCGAGGCTTCCTTTAACCCCGCATTCTTTGCGCCGCCCTGCCGCCGGTTCCTGTCATAGTGCAGTACCCTCACAAGCCCCGGATACTTTTGCTCATAACCGCGCAGAACCGCCAGAGAATTGTCCGTGGAAGCGTCGTCCACCGCGATGATCTCATAATCGGCGTGCGGAAGCGTCTGTCCCGTCAGAGAGTCCATGCAGAAATTCAGTTTTCCTTCGGCCGCCATATTGTAGACCGGCACAATGACACTCAAACGCGGCATTTATAAGCTACCCCTTTCGATTACAGCCTTTCCGTCCTCCACGCGGTACACCAGATCGCATTTCTCGATGGTCTGCAGCCTGTGTGCAATGATAATCAAAGTCTTTCTCCCGTGCAGTCTGTTGATGGACTCCATGATGGCGGCCTCCGTGTCGTTGTCGAGGGCGGAGGTGGCCTCGTCCAAAATCAATACCTCCGGATTGTTGTAGAGCGCTCTTGCGATGCCGATGCGCTGACGCTGTCCGCCGGAGAGCCGGATGCCCCGCTCGCCGATGCCCGTGTCCAGCCCCTCCGGCAATGTTTTGATAAACTCGTCCAGCTGGGCTTCCCGCAGGACTTCCCAGAGCCGTCCTTCGTCGATTTTCTCCTCAGGCACACCGAAGGCCACATTCTTCCGTATGGTATCGTCCAGCATAAAAATCATCTGCGGAATATAACCCACGTTTTTCAGCCATTTGCGGTACTGCGTCCGGGTATCCACCCCGTCCGCCAGCACCACGCCGCTTTGCACCTGCAAAAGCCCCAGCAGGATATCCACCACCGTACTCTTGCCCGCCCCGGAAGTCCCCACGATGCCCACCGACGCCCCCACGGGAACGGTAAGCTCCGCATGGTCAAAAATCAGCTTCTCCGTCCCCGGATAAGCGTAAGTAATGTCTTTCAATTCAATGGACTTCCGCACGGGAAGTTTCTCTTCCTCGTCGGTGGCAAAGGTCATATCCACCTTCTCCCCGCTGATCTCATCCTGCAGATTGTCGCTGACTCCCATGAAGAACGGCTCGAAATAGGCGATGGAATTCATCTGATTGTTGATCCGGTTCACGCAGGGCAGCAGAATAAACGCCGCGGCCGCCAGCGTGGAAAACACGGTGAGCATATTCTCCGTGGACGCCCCCGTCACCACCAGAAAAATCATATATCCCACCATGACCGCCACGCAGGCCGTCTCGATGAGAAGTTTCGGGATATTGTTGTAGAGGCTGTAACGCTGTACCGCACTCACATAGCCTTGGCCGCACTTCTTGTACTCGTTTACAAAATACTGCTCCTTGGCGGCGATTTTCACTTCCTTGATGCCCTGCACCGTCTGGGAAATCCATTTGAACAGGCCGCTGTAATAATCCTGATTGTCCTTCCCCGCCTTGTACATAATCGGTTTCAACACCACTTTCACACCGAACATCAGCACCAGCATCACCGCGGCCAGAAGCATCGTCATCGTCCCGTTGGTGACAAAGCAGTAAACAATAATAAACAGAGACACCACGCCGTCCGACATCATCTGCAGCAGCGCCAGAATCAGCGCATACATATTATTCACATCGGAGGTGATGCTCCGCTGCACCACCGCCGTGTCCGCATTCAGATAAAATTCATAATTCCTGCGCAGATAATTGCGCATCATGCGCTCCGAAGTCCGAAACTGATTGGTATAAACAAACGCGAAGGTCAGCTTCTGCTGTACGAAAAGGAAAAGATTCTTCACCACAAACGTGACGATCAAAAGCACCATCACATCTATCGCAAACGTCTCATAATCGGCGCTGCCGAAAAACGCATAGACCTTTGAGGCCAGCCGGCTGTTCTGCACAGCCGCAGGATCGATGACAAGGTTCACCACCTGCACCAGAAGACCCACTCCGGCCGTCTGGAGAAACGCTCCCACCACCATCAGCACCATCAGTCCCGCCATGGTGCGCTTCTGCTTTTTGTCCAATAAAATCCGGAGCTTTTTCATAATCTGCAACATTCTTACACCCTCTTTATCCCCACCTGTTCGTTCTGCCTGTGGATTAGGGGATCCTCATAAGCGTCCATGAAGTCCTCCCCCAGACGCACCACCTCGTCCGCAAACCGGATAGCCTTGATCTCCGTGAGTACGGCCACCACCTTCCGAAACCGCAGTCCCGGGAAGAAATTCAGCATCTCCATGGGTACCGTGGCGTCAAACTGGGGATACTCGCCAAACAGCGTCTGATAATCCAGCTCGTCTCTGGGATGGGGTTTTAAGAAAATCGTCCCCTCCGGCTCATACATCCGAATGATATCCCGGAAAATCCGCTCCCGCACATCCAGTGTACATAAAGGATCCGTCAGGATCAAAATCTTGTCCCCCACCGCGCCGCTCTCCCGGATCTGGCGCTCCAATTTCTCCCGATCCCGGATAAAGGCCTGCAGAATCATCTGCTTGTCCTCCTCCGTCAGCCGGTCCACCAGAGCCTGTCGCGGCTCCTCAATGTAGCGGGGGCAGGGGTACTGAATGGCGGAGATGTCGTTGACCTCCATGTCCAGACAATACTTCCCATAACCGTTCTGTACAAAAATCAGATTGAGCCGCCTAGACAAAAATGCCTTCAGCCCGAAATGCCCTCGGTTGTCAAACCGAGCCGCATCAAAATTCTTTAAGCAGTTCAGACCATCCTCCAGCGCATGATAAGGAATATGCTTCCAATTCAGATAATACCCGATGGGGTCGGAATCACAATACACATACACGTCCCCATATTCTCTAAAATCCACCGGAATATACGGCTCCTGCAGTGCGGCATAACGCTTGGTAAAACGGATGCGCCGCAAGAGATTTCCCAGAAATCCTCCCGATCTGCCCGCAGGATCCCTCCGCAGTCTGACCAATTCCGGGAAACAGCGCTCGTTCTTCTCGTCAAATTCCAGCACTTCGGCAAAAAGCCCCGTACTCTCCACCCTGCTCCCCAGATCCTCAAAATTGCAGGACATTTTCGAGAGTACCAGCGTGGCTTCTCCCCGCTTCTCCTGCGGGAGTTTTAACTCCTTGAGGAACGTCACATACACATGATAATAGGTGTGGCAGACATAGATCCTGTCCCGCTTTTTGTGATTTTGATTCTGTTGATTCTCCATCCGTTTCCGTCTGCTCCGATCGGTATTTGCGGCCGCCGGCAAGTTTCTTCCGCCTGCGCCCGGGTACATGCCTGATTGCACATCGACATTAAACTTTATTGTAACATATCTTTCCCGCTTAGTAAAATGTTCCGCCCAATCTTCAGAAAATCCTCTGTAAAATTAAGAAAAGCGCAAGAATTTTCCGCCCGAAGGCTCTGCGGAAGCGATGATTTCATCAGCGCTTCCTTAAGAAGAAAGCGCATACAGCCAGACGCCCCAATAAGAATCCTCCGTCTCGAAATAGCCCATTAGTTTCAGCCCCATCCGCTCCGCATCCGCGATCTCGCCCCCCGAGAAGAGATATTCGCAGCCAAGCTCCGCCAGCGCCTCCATGTCAAAAGCAAGCCCCTCGTACACTACGCCGCTCCCTTTCTCCAGCATCCAGTAATTGCCGGTGAGCGAATTGAAGAGATAACAGCGGTTGCCCCATTTATCAAAGTACACGGCGGTCTCCGGGCTTTTATCAAGCTCCGCCGCAATCACCCGGCGGAAGGCATGTTTGTATTCCAGCGGATAATTGTTGGAGTAACCGTCCACCGTGTAAAACCCATGCATCAGCGACGGCGCGGGGCTGATCCCCAGATGGGCGATGCGGTACTCGGACAGATCCCGCCCGATGGCCGCTTCAAGCTGCGCCATCAAGTCCTCCGCATAATAGCTTTCCCATGAAATATACCCGGTAACGCCGGAGCCGTTATTTCTCTGGTTCACATTCCTATAAAAATCGGAGTTGTGAAGCACCGTGTCCGCCGTCGGCCAAAGAATCAGGGCAAGCACAATGCCCTGCAGCCACAGACCGTATGCAGCCGGATTCGCAGAAACATCCTCCGCCTTTTCCTTCCCCATGGTCCACCAGAAAGAGGCTGCCAGCGCGCTCTCCAGATACCATCCCGCAGGATAAATCCAATAGAACCGCTCCATCTGAAAATAATGCAAAAATCCCGTGACGCCGTTCTTCCAAGCCGTCACGGGCGCCGATTTGCAGACGCCGTAAAAGACCGCGGTCACAAACAGAATCAGCAAACCGCACGCCGCCAGTGCATACTGTCTCTTGGCGCGGGCGGTCAGCTTTCTGTAAAAGAACGCACCCACGGCCAGAGAGAACACAATCGGAAGAATCAGTTTTGCCTGATAGGCGGGCGCGTGCTGCGCACTCTGCGTGAACACAGCTTTTACCGTCTGGAAAAAGGGCATGGCGCTGTTGACCATCTCTTCCCTATGACTCACATAGACGGCCTCTCCTCCCGGCGAACGCCCCAGCACAATCTCCGCAATCAGGTTTAGATTGGTCAGCAGATAAACGCCGAGCAGGAGCGCAAATCCTGCCAGGCACCGCCCAAACGCCCCCCGCCTCAAACCGCCTGACCCGCTCTCGCAGCCGCCCGCTCCCTTTTGTGCAGCCGCGTCAGGGTTCCGCCGCATCTGCACCCGGCAGACGATCAGCCCCACAAGCCAAAATCCCAGCGCCACATATCCCGTATAGACCAGATGGCTGGTGAGTCCGAACAAAAGCGTCAGCGCAAACGCCGCCGGAAGATGCCTCCCGCGGTACATGCAGATAAACCCATACAGAATCAGCGGAATGCCCATCTGGGACAATCCGTAGACCGGATAGAGCGGCAGCATACAGAAAATCCCTGCGGCCGCCACCGCCAGAAGGCTGCTGTCCGCAAGCTCCCGCACCGCCAGATACATTCCCAGAAACCCGCACAGAACCAGCGTCCCGTACATGACAAGAAATGCAGCAAACGGGGGAAGCAGCCGGTACAGCGGCACAAAGAGTACCGCCGAGGGCGCAAGCCCCCCGGCGTTGACGCCCCCCATCATCTCCGGTATCACACGCTCCCCCGGATGTGCGGCGGTAAGTACATAATTCATCATCGACTCGTCCAGCTGGTCGTGTATGGTAAATACGCTGCCCTCCCCCAAGAGCAGATTGGGCGTGATGACCACGCAGAACAGCAAAATGCCGACCCACCAGAGCGGCAGGCCGTCGATTTTTTTGATGATCCTGTTTACGCTTCGCAGCCATCCGGCGGTTTTTCCAGCCATATTCTTTCCTCCGAACCATCTCGCAATCATCCGTTCAAAAATGCACGATCAGATAGTCCCCCCTGTCCACGACGGAACCTTCCTTGGGAAAATGGGGCAGATCCAGCGCATACCGCTCTGCCTCCTCATAATAGGAGCTGTCCGTGAGAGGTCTGACCGCATGGCCGTGGAACGTCATGAAACGAACCAGCTCCTCGTCGGTGTCAAACGCATATTTCCCCCAGCTCACCACGGACAGGGACGGCGTCTGCGCCACCCACACCCCGTAGCCGCGGTAGAATTTCTCCAACAGATGCTCGTCCACCAAATCCGTGATACGCTTCATCCGGTAAAAGGTCTCGGAGCCATATGGCACATAAGCGTCCTCCACCAGACTCCGGGGATTCTCCCACTCTCCGGTGAAAACCACAGGCTTGGAGAGATCATAATGCCGCTCCAGCTCTTGGGCGACCTGCGCCATATACTCCTTTGTGTACTCGTACTTTTGATAATCCACATAAAACCAGCGGTTCAAGTCCGTACATTGGTTCCAGACGATCACAGCCGCCGCCAAGAGGGACAGCGCGCGGACAGCGCTTGCGGACACGGCTCCAAACCGCTCCGACCCAATCCGCCTGAGCGTCCGGGTCAATCCCTGTACGGCACAGGCCGCCGCCAGCATCCCGAACCCGCAGACCAGCGGAAGAAACTGCGCCGAACGGTACAGCGTCGCCTTTCCCTCCACCACGGCCAGCAGAAATGCCGCCGCAAAACTGCCCGCCGCCAGCAGCACAATCCACACGTCCCTTAATTTTATGCTGCGCCACAGCGCATACAATCCGATCACGGCCGCCGCCAGCACGAACATCCGGATAGGATAATAGGCATAGGCGAAAACACCGTACATCACAAAAAGCCGTTTCAGCACCATGGCAAATTCCGCCCATGCTCCCGGCTCGAACATCCATCCCAGAAGCTCTGTCACGGAACGCAGCACAGCCTCCCCCCGCAGTTCCTCCAGACCGAATCCCGCGATCACCGCTTTCAGCACAATGCTCCGCAGAACCATGGAAACCGCAGCCGTACAGGCCGCCGTCAGAAGACAAGGCACAACCGCACGCCGCGCTCCCGTCAGACGCTCCGCCAAAAGCACCAGCAGCAGCCCCGTCAGCCACACGATCATGAACGATTCATAACATCCCAGCGCCAGCACCAGAAACAGAGCCGCCCCGCCGAACAGCCCCACGCTCATCCGCCCCTTTTTCTCCCGCGGCGGATGAAGCCCTTCCCACATCATGCAGAGACTCAAACCGCTGCACAGATATCCCACCGCAATTCCGTTGTGGAGATAATAAGTAAACACCTCTCCGATCAGCGGACAGCTCAGGAAGACGCAGGAGAAAAACCAGTAAGCCGCGCGGGGAATCCGATCTCCCAAAGCGGCATAAAACAGCGTCCCCCACACCGTCACCGCCGCCATCAAAATCAATACGGCGGCAAAATCTGTCAGGAAAGGGGCAAAATCCGCAAGATGCGCTATTTTATTCAACACAAACAAGACCCAGCGGCCCACCACCGCCGCCAGCCCCTCCTCGAAATAATAGGCGTAGGGCGTATCGTCGATTCCCATGGCCGGATGCGCAATCTTAAACCCGTAAGCGCAGGCCGCCGTCAAGGACAGGAGCAGTACATACGCGCGGCTTCCGTAGATCCTGACAAGATCCGCCCGCCATCTCTTTATCACATTTACCACACTTTTCCCAGCACTTCCCGTAATATACAACCACCTTTTCCCAAATTCTTTCAACATCCGAAACTTCCGAAATACTCCGAAACGCTTTCCCGGTTCTCCCTTCACGGCCAGGCTTTTCTCACACCGATTGATCCGGCAGTTCCTGCCACATTCCCGCAAAACCGGGCAGCAGATAGAGGAGCGCCCAAGTGATCGTTCCCTGCACCACCGCCATCTCCGTCTGCCCGTAGAACACGACGGCAGAAA
Organism: Muribaculum sp.; assembly: GCA_023663735.1. GTDB lineage: Bacteria > Bacillota > Clostridia > Lachnospirales > Lachnospiraceae > Acetatifactor. Next base: position 104,741 of record JAMPGV010000001.1, read on the forward strand.
GGAACGTCAGACAGATTAGATCCTGCATCGACTGCTTCTTCGCCGCCCGCCGCAGAAACCGGAACAGACAGTAAAGCATATTGCCGATAAACAGCAGTCCGGCCACAATCCCATAAAAATACGATATCTGTAAAAACATATTATGGGCATGTCCCATGGACGTTCCGCTGGGGAAGCGGAACCCGGGATTATTCTTTCTATGCCCCCAGAGGTTCAACACACCAAGATAAGACTGATAAATCAGTTTTCTGGCGGTAATGGAATCCAGCGAGGCATTCTCCTTCGGCTTTGCGTCCGTCTGCGTCTCCGTCTTCTGCTTCTCTTCGATCCGGATGCCGAACATCGTCAAAATGCGCCCCACATCCCGGTTCACGGCCTTTTCCAAAGTCACATACCGCTCGCTGTTCCACGGATCGAAAGACCGCACGCTTCTGTCCTCATTGTACTCTCCCTCGAACCAGACGGGATGATGCAGAATGGTGGGAAGATAGCGGATACACCCGTACACCAGCGGAAACGTCACGGCCACACAGAGACCGAACAACAGCACATGCCTTAGAAACAACAGGATGCGCTTCTGCCGGATTAAGTCATACACCACATAGACAGCCAGCGTGGCCATGGCGGCACCCACCAGCGAGGAACGTCCCCCCGTAAAGATCAGAAAGCTGACGCTTCCTGCCGCCAAAATAAAATATCCCCAGACCCAAATCTTCTTCTGTCCCTTCTCTCTGGCCCAGACCCATTTACACAGGAATGCACAGTACACAATCATATAGAAAATACCGTTCTGCGTTTCCCCCACATACAGACCGCGGTAGCGCACATAGTCATAAGGCCGGAAACCGAATGCGATGGTCTGCTGTACGAAGAACCATAAAAGAAACCCGTCTAACATGCCTTGAAAAAAATCTTCCCGCTCTTCCTTCCGGATTCCGATGAGATAAAATCCGCCAAAGATCAACAGCTCCCACAAAGGCTGGATATTCCGGCTAACAGACAGCACCTCGATGAGAAACATGGCACACATGCACAAGAGCAGCGGACGAGGTTTCCGACGCTGATTCAGATTCCGGCGTTCCAGAATAAAATAGAGAATGAGGTATCCCCACACAAACACATTGCACACCGCGGTAATCCACTGTCCCTTGTTGTTCCAGTTGTCCCAGCCCCAGACAGCCGCCGCTCCTCCTGCTAAGAGTCCGGCAATCGTCCAGACAAGATACGGCCACCTGCGGAATTTGGTTCGGTCGAGAGAAGGCAGCAGCATGGCGGCCAGCACAAATCCGGTGCAGTTTGCCGCAGCCATCTGCACATCCCCTATGGCGCTGTTGCGTCTCTGATCGATGACGCCCAGCGCAAAGAAGCACAGCATGTACCATATCCGCGCTCTGTTGGTCCGAATCCACTCCCGCATTCCGCATTTCCTCCTTAGGGCATCGGATTGTTTCTGCCGCAAACCCGCCGATGCCACAAATATGGATATATTCTATCATATCTTGTAGGAAATATCCAGAAATATCCACGGGAGCGTATGGATTTTACATTTCGGGCGGCTTGTGATAGAATAACGTCATGTAGCGCACAATTTAGGGAAGCGATGATTGAATCAGCGCTTCCTCAGGTGCGCATGAGAATAGGAACAAGAGGTTAAATCAATGAAAAGAGTAGTTCATTTGCTGTTTGTGCTGGTGTTGGCAGCCTTGATCGGGACGGGCGTCTATTTCTATCTGGATTACCGAAAATATGCTCCCATGCGGGAGGATTATGAGCGGATAGCGGAAGAAACTTATTCCGCAGTGTTCTTTTCCACTTTCCCTATCGACAATTACACGGAAGATGACTTTATCTATTACCGCGAGATCTATCCGCTGAAAGCCTCCTACTGCATCCCCGACTTGGAGACAATGACCGAATATTTCACCCGTGTCTCCGAGAGCTGGAACGAGGTGTCCACCGTCTATCTGGGCGTGCGTCCGGATGTGATCAGCGCGCAGGATCTTCTGTCTTTGACGGACAACTGCCACGACAAGCGGTTTGAGATCCTCATCGCCTACCCCTCTCTGGAGTACTGGAACAAGCTGGACGAGGAGGCGTATGCGGCGAGGCTTGCGGACTATAAAGATTTCGTTGATACGCTTATGAAGCGCAAAGAGGAGGATTTCTGGCTGCAGAACAACCTTTCCCTTTATTTCTACGGCGATACCCAATGGCTTGTGGGCAACTCCGCCAATTATGAGAGCGATTTTAATGTCAATGCGGGCATCTCCCATATGCTCTCCCTGTATTCGGACGAGGGACACGGATATCTGCTGACGCAGGAAAACGTGGAAGAACGGATGGACGTCTTTGAAACTCTGATCGAGGAAAGCCGCAGCGCTAACGAACCGTACCCCGATCTCTCCAAGTGGGACGTGGTTTTCTTCGGGGACAGCATTATCGCTTTCAGCGAGACTTCTTCCATCCCGGGCGCATTGCAGGGGCTGACAGGCGCACACACTTACAACTGCGGGCTGGGCGGCAGCAGCGCGGCGCTGGGGGACGATCCGGCCTACAGCGTACTCGGCGCCGTAGACGCTTTCCTGAATCAGGACACGGGTCTCTATGACGAAGACTCCCAGATCGCCGCAGGGCTGAACGACTATTTTGCACACGCCAAGAAAAAACGGCAGAAATGTTTTGTATTAAATTACGGAATGAACGATTTCTTCACGGGATATCCCGTGCGGTCTCAGACCGCTGACCCGGAGGACGCCGGATCGTATCTGGGAGCGCTCACAACCGCCGTTGACAGACTGCAGGCGGCTTATCCCGATGCGGTTATCGTTCTGATGGCGCCCAACTACACCTCCTATTTCGGGAACGGGCTGGAACCCCAATCCGAGATCGGCGGCATGATGCCCGACTATGTGGCTGCCGTCCTCTCTCTCTGTGAGGAAAAAGGCCTCCTCTGCTATGACAGCTACAACAAACTGCCCATTGACGGCTCCAATCACACCGAGTACCTGTTAGACGGATGCCATCCCAATGAGTCCACACGCTACCTCATGGCGCAGGGAGTGGCCGATCTGCTGCGGTCCGCCGCCGAAAATTCCAAGTGACGCCCTGTCAATATCTGCCGTACAGCATCAGATCCTCATCCTGCGCCAGCAGTGTATAACCTGCCTCCTCGCAGCGATTTGCGACTTCCGCTCCGGCAGCAACCGCAAAATAGCGGCTGTTTAACGCTTCAAAATGTTCCAGCACAAACTCTTTCTGGCAGCAGCTGATGCCAAAGCCTTCCGGCAGTGCATACAGCAGCTGCCATTTCATGGTCTCCCCGGAGGGACTCTGTTCGTTGAACACCCAGATCACCACATTCTCATAGCACGGCACATGCTCCTCTGTCAATTCCAGCGTCTCCGCAAACCGGGAACGCCAGTCTTCCAGCTGCGCCCGCCCGGACGCCTCCACATAAGGCACCTGATAATCATAAGCTTCCACCGCCATATAAGAGTACAGATAGACAAACGCCGCTCCCACAATCACGGCCTTTTTATAAAATTTGGTCTCCATGAGGCTGATGACAAAAACCGCCACGGCCATAAACGTCAGAAGATGCTTGCTGCCCTCCGTCAATTTGTACATCAGAAGCAGCGCAAAAAACATGCCCACGAAAGAAAATGCCAGATGTCCCTCCGTCACAGACAGGATGCGCAGCCTTGTCCGCAGCTCCTGCTGCCCCGGATCTCCTTCCCGCCGTCCGGCGCGTTCCAGTCTCCGCAGCCGGATTCCGTCCGCCGCCGTCTGCCAGACCAACACCCCCATCGTCACCAGATACCCCGCAAAGAACGCTCCCGATGCCAGCCCCGTGCGCAATCCCTGCACGGTATGGGCATAGAAATCCCTGCCTTTCCAATAGAGCGTACCGAAGAAATTGTGGATTCCCGCTCCGATCCCGTCCGTGAAAAAGATTGTAATCCAGTCCGTGAAAAACAGCGGGTGAAAATATTCCGCTCCGAAATAGTGCTTAATCAAGGCATAGCAGGACAAAATTCCTCCCGAGATAACGCTCGATCCCACAATCCCCTGCCAGAGTTTCCCCCGCCTTTTCGCCGCGCGGATCAGAAAATATACCGGCAGCAGCAGAAACAACAGCATATAGGGACGCATCAGCGTCAACAGTCCGGCTATGGCAAACAGCCCCGCCAATTTTCCTGCCCGCTCCTTTCGCTGATAGTTCACCGCCAGCCCGTAAAACACAATCAAATGGCTGATGCAGATGATCTCCGGCATCCCGGACAGCATATAACGCACAAAGGGCGTATAGAGGCAAAACAAAAACGCCAGCACACCCGTCTGCTTCCATGTGGGCTTTGCAAGCCAGCCGAACAAAAACACCGCCGCCGTCATCAATACGATATTGCAGACAATGGGCGAGAGCAGATTCCATCCAAACAACAGCCCCCACACAATCCAGGGCAGCACCAGCGCCGGACTCCAGGCCGCAAAGGACAGCACCTTGCCATGGCTTTCATTGAATCCGTAATACCCCTGCGGATAGCCGAATTGGACGATGCTTTCCACCTGCTTATAATAAAAAAGCTCGTCGTTCCACTCGGAGGCGGGCAGGTAGACTTCCCCGATTCCGCGCCCCTCCGCCGCCGTCTTCACAAGACAGCACAAAACAGGCAAAAGCGCCAGAAGCAGCGCTTTACAGAAAAGCAGATATCGTTTATCCTGTCTCCACCAACTCAGAAATTTTTCCATTCTCATACCACCGTTATACCACCGTTATGCCACTGTTATATCTTTGTAGTATCCTTGCTGTATCCTTGCTGTATCCTTGCTGTATCCTTGCTGTATCCTTGTTATATTTCTGGTTATATTCCTGTTATATCCCTATTATAGCTCTGTTATATCCCTGCGTATCGCAGGTTTCAATCTGCGGTACTGCCGCTCATTTTTCAATCCTCCCCGCAGTTGATCCGCTCCCGGATCACATACTGGGGCGAATTGTTCATGCTGATATAGATCCTCCCGATGTATTCTCCGATCAATCCCAGCATAATCATAATCATCCCGCCGAAAAACACCAGCGCCGCCATTAGGGCGCTGAATCCCATGGGTACCGCCGGATTCACCAGCCGTTTGATAATGGTGTAGATCCCGTAGAGAAAACCTACACAAGCGCTGAACGTGCCGATCGCAGTGGCGATGCGCAGGGGTTTTACGGAAAATGCGGTAAACCCGTTAAACCAAAGGTTCATGAGCTTCTTCAGGGTGTATCCGGAACTCCCTTCCTCCCGGTCCCTATGGCGCACAATGACATTCGTGATATTCTTCGTAGCGCGCAGCACCAAACCGATCACATACGGATACGAATTTTCATAGCGGATCATGTCTTCCACCACAAAACGGCGCACCGCAAAGTAACTGGACACATACAGATCTCTCGGTTTCTCCAGCATCACTCTGGTCATCAGCTCGTTGACCTTGCTGCCCAGATTGCGGAACGCGGAATGACGCTTGTGTTCATATTTCGCATAGACGGCGTCGTACCCCTCCTCCAACTTCGCAAGCAGCTTGTCCGCCTCGTCCGCAGGCGTCTGTCCGTCGTCGTCCAGACAAATCACATAATCGCCCGCCGTCTGCCGAAGCCCCGCCATCAACGCGGCATGTTGTCCGAAGTTCCGGGCAAAACTAATGCCCCGGATATTTTCATGCGTCTCACACAACCTGCGGATCACCGACAATGTCCCGTCGGGGGAGCAGTCATTCACCAAAACGATCTCATACGCATATTTTTCCAGTTCCCGCATCTTATCGTCGATTTCCGCCACCACATGCTCCACAGTCTTCTCGGAGCGGTAGCAGGGAATCACAAAACTCACTTTTTTCATTCCGGCAACCTTTCCGGCGGCTGTCCGGCAATCGCCGCCATCCATATAATATCCCGATATTCTCCGTCGATGCAGACATCCTCCCGCAGATATCCCTCTCTGACAAATCCCGCTTTCTCGTAGCTGCGCACAGCCTGCGCATTTCCCGCAAGGGCGCGCAGATAGATCCTGTGAAGGCGCTCCTCCTCAAAGCAATACCGCAGCATCAGTTTCGCCGCCGCGGTTCCGATTCCCCGGCCTCTGGCGTCCGCCTCTCCGATGAAAATACCGTATTCAGCCTTTTGGTGCCGCCTGTCGATATCACGGATGTAGACGCTGCCCAAGGGTCTGTCCGTGGCCGCGTCGCAGATGATAGTCTGCACCACATGCCCTGTTTCGACCTGCGTGCGGATCCAGTTTTCGTGTCCCTCTCTGGTAAAAAGCTCCTGATAGATAAAATTTCTGCGCACGGCGTCGGAGTTTCTCCATGATACGATCAAATCCGTGTCGTCGGAGGTCATGGGACGCAGATAGATACCCGTGCGTTCGTCACAGTAACGTTTAGTCATAACATCCTCTTTTCGTTTCATGATACATAGACGTTTGCGAAACTTCAGCTTAAGTAATCCGGTGCCTCCGCACTACCGCCGTAGTCGTTGCACAGCGAGATTACGCGGGCAATCTCGTCCTCCCGCACTACCTACCGTAGTCGTTACACAGCGAGATTACGCGGGCAATCTCGTCCTCCCGCATCTCGGGGAAGAGGGGCAGGGTGACACAGTGCGCCGCCAGATACTCCGCATTGGGGCAGTCGCCCTCCTGATACCCCAGATGCGCATAAGCCCGCTGTAGATGACAGGGTACAGGATAGTGCAGATTACACTCCACATCCGCAGCCTCCATATATCTCAAAAATCCCGCCTGATCCGGCACCTCGATGACAAACAGATGAAACACGGACTCCGTGTTATCCGGATGCGCCTGCATGGCAATCAGCGGATTTTGAATCTCCGCCAGATACCGCTTTCCGATCTCCTGTCTGCGCGCGGTCCATTCCGGCAGATAGCGCAGGCTCACGGAGAGTACCGCGCCCTGCAGTCCCTCCAGCCTGTAATTATAACCGATCTCCTCATGATAATATCTCACGTCACAGCCCTGATTCTTCAGCCGCGTGATGTGATGATAATATTGTTCGCTGTCACAGGTCACGCTGCCGCCCTCCCCAAACGCATAGAGATTCTTGCCGGGATAAAAACTAAAGCATCCCATCTCCCCCAGCGTTCCCACATTCCGGCCTGCGAATTTGGCGCCGTGCGCCTGTGCGCAGTCCTCCACCACAAACAGCCCGTGCCGGTCTGCAATCTCCCGCACACCCGCAAAATCAAAGGGCTGTCCATAGAGATGTACACCGATGATGCCCTTGGTGCGGGAAGTGATTCGATCTTCAATCACCGCAGGGTCGATCTCCCAAGTATCCTCCGTACAGTCCACGAACACCGGCACCGCCCCCGTGTAGCTGACGCCCCACGCCGTGGCAATATAGGTGTTTGCCGGCACAATGACTTCGTCCCCCGGCCCCACTCCCAAAGCCAGCATGGCACAGTGCAGCGCGGAGGTTCCGTTGTTGACGCCGCAGGCGTATCTGGTACCCACATAGGCCGCAAACTCGCGGTCAAACGCATCCGCATATTTTCCCCCGGAAAAAGCGGTTTCCCTGCACACCTTCCCGATGGCTTCCCGATACGCTTCCTCATGCTGTGCATAGTCTCTGGCAAGATCAATTCTCTTAATATGTCCGTTCATTTTGTTTCCCTCTTTTTATATGTGATTTTTTGGCGATTGCAAAACTCTGCCGTTGCAAAGTGTCATTGTGCAAATTGTATACTCCAACGCAGACGCGCTTTCGCTCCAACCTCACCGTAGTGGCACATAAGGCGCTAAAATACAGCGCCTAAGTGCCAACGGTTCGCTAGGGTCTGCTTATGAATATACAATCTGCACAATTCGGATTCCGAAAAATGCAGTTTTGCAAACGCTATGTGATTTCCTCTACGGATTCCCTTTACCGTCAGCCCGTTTCCTTTTTCAAATTTCTCACCTGTCTCTTTCCCTACAAAACCATCAGCAAACTCCCCGCGCCGATCAAGATACAGCCGACAAATGATTTCAACGTAAATTCCTCATGTAAAAACACAAACGCCAGCAGCAGAGTCAGAACCACACTCAGCTTGTCGATAGGTACAACCTTGGAGACCTCTCCGATCTGCAATGCCTTATAATAACACAGCCACGAAGCTCCTGTCGCAGCCCCGGATAAAATCAGGAACACCCAGCTCCTTCTACTGATCTCTGCCAGCCCGCTCTGGGTATGCGTCAGGAAAACCATTCCCCATGCCATCAGCACTACGACGACGGTTCTTACCGCAGTCGCAAGATTGGAATTGACTCCCTCTATGCCGACCTTTGCCAGTATCGAGGTAAGCGCTGCAAACACCGCGGACAGGATTGCAAATACCAGCCACATACAACACCGCTCCTTTTATACGTCTCGGATACCTTTCTCTCAGATATGTTTCCGAATGTTGAACTCCCAAAACAGCCGTCCGATCTGCACCAGATAATTACATACCGTCTTGAACACTTTCACCGTGGTATTGTAATCCTCCTGCCACTCCACAGGATAGTCCAGAATCTTCACGCCCCGCTTTTCCGCCCGCAGCAGAAATTCGATCATATAGAACCAGCCGTTGTCCTGACTGCACCCCGCCACCAGCGACAGGGCGGTCTCTCGCCGCACAAAGGTAAAGCCGCAGATGGCGTCCGTGGATTTCATGCCCAGCAGCGCCTTCAGCAGGATCAACAGCCCCCGCGAAGTAATCTTGCGGTACCACTTTCTCCCTCTGGTGTCGGATTCTCTGGCAAAACGGCTGCCGTTGATGTACTCCACTTCCTCCACCGTCCGAAAGATATGCAGCGCCTCTCCCAGATGCTTGATATTGGTGGACAGGTCGATATCCATATATCCCACGATATCACCGTGACTCAGCTCCACGCCCCGCCTGAAAGCGGCGCCCACGCCCCGCACGCCGATGCGCTCATACCGCACGCCGGGGTATTTGTCACAGAGCATCCGAGCAATCTGCGGCGTCTCATCCTCCGACCCGTTGTCCACAATGATGATCTCATACTCCTGAAAATCAATCCGTTTCAGATACTCCACCGTGCGGGTGACGCCGCTCTCCAGACGGAGCCTCTCGTTCAATACGGGAAATAAAATCGTCAGCATCATTTGGTCAGTTTTTCCACTCCTTCCACCACATAGCGCTGTCTTTTAAAACTCATATTCAAAATGATCGACAGATATTTGAAAATCAGCGTCAGCAGCACGGACAGCATGAAAAATCCAAAGCTCATGAGAGCCATCAGGGAAAGCCACCCTTCCACGGGCCGCACCGTGCTGAAAATAGAATACACGATCCAGCCGAACATCACCAGCAGAAATCCCAAGAGCAGGACGCTCACCAGCATGGAAAATTTCTCCAGCACATCCGTAAAAATCACCAGCGTATCCACCGCCAGTCCGCTCCGGCTGCCCCGCTCCTCCCGGTTGCGGCTCCTACGCGCCGTCTCCCTGTTATCATAGACCAGCGTGTCCGTCTTCAAACCGCAGTTCATGTACATCACCTTGCGGTAAGGCACATAAATATTCATCTGGTTGACCCGGTTTACCGCCCTTCTGGAGATCACCCTGAAACGTTCCTGACGGATGCGGTAACGGAAGTGGCTGCTCCAATTGTACAGGGCATAAAAAATTTTTGAAGTGAAGGGAACGCCGTGCTTCGGAGCCGCCGCCACCACGTCGTAGCCCTCCAAGGCACGCCTGTAAATCTGCATAATCAGTTCCGGATCAAAATCCGGACAGCACCTGTCAAACTCAAACAAAAAATCTCCCACCGCCAGATCGCTCCCGGCGTTCATGGCGGTCTCCACCCCCTGATAAAAGCTTAAATTGATCAGGCTCACCGCCCCGGCGCTCTCCCGCTCCTCAAGAAAAGAACGGATCTGCTCCACCGTATCGTCCGTGCAGCCGTCGTTGACGCAGATCATCTCGTATTTTTCAAAATTCTCCCGCATGACGTCGTCTATCTGACGCAGGAAATCCTTGACGCCCCCGCAGTCATTGTGCAGATAGATCACACAGGATACAAAATTTTTCTCCTTATTGGCCTGTCCCATCCCGTTTCTTCCTCCGTCCCTAATCCAGAAACTCGTCCAAATCATACACCGTATTGATCTTGCCTGAAAGCACGCTGAGCAGCACGGGTTCTCCCGCCCGGTGCGGCTCCAAAGCCTTGATGAGAGTCGGTCTGGAATCGTCTATCTCCGACGCCTTCAAAATAGGCTTCATGGAAAACAGCGACTTCACATACGAAAACCCATATTCTTCCCGCAGATACTTGCGGGCCAGAGCGGACATATACTCCCATGCGCTCTCCGGCTTTGCGGGACAATCGTTGCAGTTGCCCAGAAAACGCCCGGTGCAGTCCCCCTCCTCCACACAGGCAAACTGCGGTGTGGCCTGATAACTGGTCTTGTGGGGCGTAAACGTCACGGACGTCAGGGAATGATACCCGGTTTTCCCGAAAGGCATAATCGAGAAAAACGGCCCGTCCATCACCGTCAGGCCAATCTCTTTCAGGCGCTCGTCCACATCACACAGAATGATCTCGCAGAGTTCGTATTTTAAGCCGAAATCCTGCGTTTCCACGCCCTCCACGCACTGGAGTACCTGATTGACGGAGGCGTAGGTGGCGTTCAGTACAAAGGGAGCCTCGTAAACCTCCTCCCCGCCCTCATGCTCCGCATAGATCTCATAGACGCCGCTCCGGCGCACAATCCGACTGATCCTGCGCCGGAAACGCAGCGCCACATTGGGCAGTTTCCCAATCTCTTCCAGCAGATAATCCCGCAAAATATGCGCGTCATAGGTGTATTCTTCCGTCAAAAATGCGCCGTCGCACAGACCCGGTTGAAAATACTGTCCCACCGGCAGATCCATGCAGGGAATGTCCGCGCTTTTGCAGAATTTCCGGAACTCCTCCGCATCCGTCCACGAAAAATGCGCGGAAGTAGCATAAATCTGCTGAAATTTGTCATGGATGCAGAATCCGTAGTCCTCCACAAAACGCCGGAAATACCCGGCGGACTTCATGGCCGTAGACAGCGAACGGGGATAATGATACCCCATATGCACTCTGGCCTGATTGATATAAGTGGCTCGCATAAAAGGCGCGGGTTCTATCTCAAGCACCGTCACCTGCTGCCCTTTTCTCCCGCAATAGAGGGCGGAATAGAGTCCGTAGAGTCCGGCGCCGATAATCAATTTGTCGTTTTGATTGATTCTATTGATTCGATTATCACGATTGACACTGTCATTCACATTCATCTTCAATTTTCCTGCCGTCTTTCCCGCTCTTTGCTCCCGCCAGCATCATCCATGCCATAAAGGGCAGCGCCACCGTCAAGGGATAAATATATCGAAGCTGTACCGTAGGACCCAGAAAGAGGGTCAGATAATAGCCCGCCGCCAGCGCCAGAGGCACACACCTGTCGTATCGCTTCCGCGCCGCCAGATAAGCCGCGATCCCAAGATACAGCCACAGAACCGTACCCGGCACAAACAGGTACCGCAGAACCGGAAGCTTCCGATAAGCGTTCTCATCCGCCCATTTTTCCATTCTCTCGTGAAGGCTCTCCCACTTAGAATCCTTGTAAAGCCCCCGGGGATTCAGCTCCTCCTCCACCCAGCGGGTCTGCACATAGCCAAGCCCCCTGTCAATGCCGTTTTCATTGATGGACGCATGGCTCTCGTCCCCGATATACAGATAACCGGCATTGACCGCCAGCGCGGCGTTGATAAAATCGCCGGGATACTCGCACAGCAGATTCAGATAGGTATGCACGAAATCTCCCGTGCGGTAGCGGACCACATAGGTGTTCGTATGCCGTTTCACGGGATCTGCTATGTCCGGGCGGTATTCCCGGTAGCTCTCATCCAGCAGGAAATCGTCGATCAGCGCCTTGTCCCGCTCCTCCATAGAATTGTCATCCTCCGCCAGCACTTCCACTCCGCCGTGATAGAGCATACACCGGGCCAGCTGCTGGATGGGCATACTCAGCATCTCCCTGCGGTCTCCCTGCTCAGCCCCCGTGATCCTAAAAAGCCCCGACAGGAGCAGACTCCCAAGCAGAAGGCTGACCCCGCAGTTGAGCGCCAGTTTCCCCCAGAACCGTCTCGCCCCCCGCCCAAACACCAGTGCGCACAGCAAGACTGCAAACAACACAAGCATGGCATATCTGCCGTTGTTGCGAAACAGCTGCATCCCGATGGAAGCGGCGGCAAACAAGACGGCTGACCCGCAAAAGTCCGCATTCCTATTTCTTATCATCTCACACAACGCAAGCATCTGCAACAGGAAAAACAAGCTGAAGAACACATCCTTGCTCACGCTGATGCTCATATAATGATGAAAGGGATAAAACATGCCAAAGATCAGAAGCGCCAGACAGTAAATTTTCAAAGCGCCCCGCCTCCGGAGCAGACAAATCCCCCATGAGACAGCCGCAGCCAGCGCGCTCATCTGCACGAACACCAAGACGGCAAGCCCTGTATTCGCACTGTCAAACACCGCCTCGCCCAGTTTCATGGCAGCTCCCAACAGCAACGTGTGCGCGATGGGATGATGATCATTGTATGCGCCGCTTACGACCTGTCCTGTCTGCACTGTCACATCATAGGCGCAGATTCCCGGATAGTAAGCCAGATACCCCGGAAGCCAGCACAGGATCAAAATCGCCGTCCCCAGAAGCCACAGACGCCACGGCGGAAGCTTGCGCCGCGCAGATCCGCCGCTTTGCCGTTCGCCGCCGGTTCCTGCGCTTTCCCCGCCCGGATGCGCCCGGATGCGTCCCGCCTCCCGCCAAAACCGTTCCGCCTTCGCGCACAGAACCGGCACAAACCGACCGGCCAGCGCGCAGAACACACCAAGACAGATTCCTCCCGCCGCACAGAAGCACAGGAGTCTCAAAACATAGCTCCCCGACCACAGGATATTCCCCTGCCCGGCCAGTTCCCTGCCCGTCGCGGTAAAAAAGCAAAACAAAAATCCATAAAACGAAAAGAAGATGCAGTCCCTCTTCATACCGCAGTCCTTCTGGCTTCATGTACACAGTTCAGCCGATATTCAAAATCCCTCTTATCCTTGGCAGCCATCACTTCCAGTATCATCCCCGCAAAAAAGGACAACAGCCCGGCCATCACCATAAATCCGCACACGATCAGCGTGGGGAAGCGCATCACCAGTCCCGTCTCCAGATATTCCAGTCCCACGGGAACAAATACCGCCGCCGCCACAATGACCAGAATCAAGCCCAGCAGGCCGAAAAACTGCAGCGGCCTGTAATTCTTGTAGAGCTGCAGCATCTTGCGGATCACCCTTGCCCCGTCGCTGTAGGTGTTCAGCTTGGAGACGCTGCCCTCAGGCCTGTCCCGGTACTCCACCACCACATTCTCCACCTGCATATTATAATTCACCGCATGAATCGTCATCTCCGTCTCAATCTCAAATCCTTTGGAAAACACGGGAAACGTTTTGACAAATTCATAACTGAACGCCCGATAGCCCGTCATGATATCCTTGATGTCGGACCGGAACAAGCTGTTGATCCCCATCCGCATCAGGCTGTTGCCGAAGTTGTGGAACGGCCGCTTATTTTCCGAAAAATAGGTGGAAGAAAGCCTGTCCCCCACCACCATATCCGCTCCGTGGCAAAGTACCAGATCCACCATCTCTCCCGCGCATTCTAACGGATAAGTGTCGTCCCCGTCGATCATCAGATAACACTCCGCATTGATCTCCCGAAACATCCTGCGCATAACATTTCCCTTGCCCTGTTTATATTCGTTGCGCACAACGGCGCCGCACTCCTCGGCAATCTGCGCCGTCCGGTCCGTGGAATTGTTATTATAGACGTAGACGACCGCCTCCGGCAACGCCCGGCGGACGTCCGCAACCACCTTGCCAATGGTCTTCTCCTCATTGTAGCAGGGTATCAATACCGCAATTTTATCCATAGTCCCTCTTTTCCGTCTTCCTTCCATTCTTTTCATGCGTTACCATTATTTTATCACGATTATTCTTTTCCAACCACTGTTTTTATGAATTATCTTATGTTATAATGATTCAAACTTCTGCGAGGTGGAACAAGTGAGACAACTTCCGGATAAATTCTATCGTTTTTCCTGCAATTTCATACAGGTTCTGACGCTGGCTTTCACCGGACTGCTCTTCGTCTCCGGCTTTCTCTTCACCTGCTATGCGGACGACATGACCAGCCAACAGGTGCGCACCGCGGTGGACAATCCGCTTTTGACGCTTCCGGGTACGGCTCTGCTTCTGCTGTTTTTGATCTTTTGCTGCCGGCTGGCCGCCCCCGCTGCGGCCTCTCCTGATTCCGAGTCGCCGGCCGCCCAGAGAATTTCCGCCAAAAGAAAACGAATCCTGCTCGCGCTAGTTCTTGGATGGATCGTCCTGCTGGGCGGTATACTGATTCTCTTCGGCCGGACGGCTCCCGCCGCGGACGCGTGGTCCGTGTATTCCGCCGCGGCAAGCCTCTCCGAGGGAGACGCTTCGGTGATCCACCCCACGGACTCGTATCTGTCCTACTATCCCCAGCAGGTGGGACTGCTCGCCTTCTTCGAGCTGTTGATCCGCCTGTGGAAACTGCTTCCCACCGATCTGCAGGCCTATCACTTTATCAAATGTCTCTATGTAGTATTGACCTGTGTCATCGTTTTTTATCAGTATGCCGCCGTCCGGCTGCTGTGGCGGGACGACCGGACGGAATGCGCCTATCTGGTCATGGCGGGCGCAAATCTGCCGCTGATTCTGTACAGTTCTTTCGTGTATGGGGAGATTCCCTCCTTTGCCGCCCTGTCCGTGGGCGTCTATTATCTGCTCCGCATCCTATGCCCCGGCGCTGCCGAAGGCGGCGCGTCGGACGATGGAACTGCACGCAAACACGGAATGTCCCGGCGAGAAATCCTCTGGGGAGCGGTGAGCGTCCTCTCGCTGGCGATCTCGGTAATGCTCCGCAAAAATTCCCTTGTCATACTCATCGCCGTGCTGATCGTGACGGTGTTGGAAGGCATGAAACGCAGACGGAAAGACCTGCTTGTTCTGGCGGCATTGTGCGCCGCGCTCTCCCTGACGATTCTGCCCGCCACGCAGAAAATGTATGAACTGCGCGCCGGAAACACCCTGCGTTCCGGCGTCCCCGCCATGTCTTATTTTGCCATGGGTATGCAGGAGTCTTCCAGAGGAAACGGCTGGTACAACGGCTTTAATTTCGACACTTATCAAGAGAGCGGAATGGACACGGACGCCGCTGCGGACGCAAGCAGACAGGTGATCGCCGAACGCATCTCCTATTTCCGGGAACACCCGGACTATGCGCTGTCCTTTTATCTGGGCAAATTTCTCTCCCAGTGGGCGGACGGCACCTACGCCAGCCGTCAGGCGACCCTCGCCACGCTGGGCGAACGGCACCCCCTTGTGGAATCCGTGTACACGGGAAAAGTCGGATCGTTCTATATCGGCTGGTGCAATCTCTATCAAAATCTCCTCTATCTGGGATGCTTTCTGGGCATTTTCACCGCCCTGCTGCGCGGCAGGACGCCCGCCCTCTACACCCGGATCGGCTTGATCGGCGCTTTCGGCGGCTTCCTGTTCCACATGATCTGGGAAGCCAACGCGCGCTATATCTTTCTCTACGGGCTGCTGCTCCTGCCCTATGCGGCTCGGGGCATCGCCGGACTCAGCAGGATCAGTAATACATTCCTCCCCGGAAAATCCCATAGAAATAATACAGACCACAGACAAGATGCCACGCAAAAGCCGCCCACTGCAGCGTGAGAAGCCCCTTTCTCTTCCCCGCGGCAGTCGCCCGCAGCAGCAATGCCACAGACCCGAAAAATGCAAAGAAAATGCCGTACATGTATCCCCATGAGAAATTAAAATCCGGCGCACGGAATCCCTTCTCGTAAAGGAAGAACGCCATGACGAAACTCATAAGCCAGACTTGCCAGGAGAGCCGGTACAGCGTATCGCCCTTCCATTCTTTATAATTCAGCAGAAGCACCAGAATCGGAAATCCCGCCGCCAGTCCCACGGCCAGCGGAATGTTGTCACAGTAGAGGCTCCAGATGCTCCCCAGACAAAATCCGATGCCGCCCTCCTCCCCCGCATCCGGCACAAACACGCCCCTGTATTGATAGAGCAGATCCGCAAACGTGGGCAGAAAAGCCACTCCCAGACAAATCGTATGCTTCAGATTCCCAAACTTTGACCGAAACAGCCGATACAGCATAATCAGCCCCGCCGCGCCCACCAGCACGATCGTAAAGCTGGGTTTCGTCATCGTGGCAAGCAGCAGGAAGAGCGAAAAGCAGATATAGTCCCGTGCGCTCCCGCCTTGCTCATAGGTGTCGAGGAGCTTGGCATACCACAAGAATGCCAGAATGGCGAAGGGCCGTGCCGCCATATAGGTGGCGTTGTGAAAAGGATTGGCCGTGAACACGCCCAGATAGTTGTATTTGATGCCGGGCAGATACAGCCCTGTGGGCGGATACACCATGGAGACGAAAAACAGCCCCACCGCCGCCAGACTCACCCCGCACTTAAGCAGCCGTCTCCGCCCGCCGGACACCTCCGCACAGTGTTCCAGCGTCAGGGCATTCAACGCCGCCTTCGTGACCACTGCTGCCAATCCGTTCAAGAGAACCGTCGCCAACGCCACGGAAGTCTCCGGATCCGCAAAGAGATGGAACAGCGCCGCCAGCTTAAAAAAGACCGGATAGGGAAAACTGTAACCGCTGTCCAGTCCCTGCATCTCCAGAATATAGGCCTTCATGTCGGAGTGATACAGGCCGCTCCCCAGCATACTCTCCACACATTGTCTGTAAAAAAGCGTGTAGGTCACATACAGCATCCCCGCGAACAGCAGGACAAAGAGACCGTAATCGAGGATTTTGTCCCATTGTCCAACCCCGGACTGCCCCGAATATGCCTTCTCTAAATGCAATTTTTTCACTTGTTTGGTTTCCGCACTTTTGAATTGCTTTTTATTCATTTTCACCTATCTCTTCTATCCATTCCTAATCTGAATTTCTAATCCCCTTATCTTATTTCTTATCTTGTTTCTTACATCCTGTTTCTTATCTTCTTATTCTTTATCTTCAAGCATTTCCAAACCTCTCATTTCGTACAACGAATTTAGGCGTTTGTGAAACACTCTAATTTACAAAGAGTCATTGTGCAAATTGCACATTCAACGCAGACCCGCTTTCGCTCCCACCTCACCGCAGCGGCATATAAGATGCTAAAATACAGCATCTAAGTGCCGGCGGTTCGCTAGGGTCTGCTTATGAATATACAATCTGCACAATTCGGATTCCGAAAAATGCAGTTTTGCAAACGTCTGCGCAATGACACTCTCACAATGACCCTCTCACAATACCAGCCTTTCGCAACCACATAGTCTCTATCCTCTTATCCTTGATCCTCAAGCATTTCCAAACCTCTCATTTCGCAAAACGAATTGGGCAGATTGCCTGTTCCACAAGCAGACTCTTGAAAAACGCTGGTACTTAGATGCTGTTCTTTAGCATCTTATGTACCACTGCGTTTTTCACGAAGCGAAAGCGGGTCTGCGGTGGAAGATGCAATCTGCACAATGACACTCTGCGCAATGACCCTTTCCCCGCCTTTACCACATGCGCCTGAACTGTCCCGGCGTCACGCCCTCCACCTTTTTAAACATTCTCGCAAAATAATTGGCGTCCCGCATTCCGCATTCCTGTGCAATCTCCTCCACGGGCTTATCCGTAAACCGTAGGTTCTGCTTCGCTTTCGTAATACGCACCTGTAGAAGGTATTCCGTGACGGATCCGCCGAACTGTTCTTTGAAAATGCGGGTCAAATAAAATTTATTGATAAAAAAACGTCCGGAGAGCTGATCCAGCGTAATCTTTTCATTGTAGTGCGCATCCAGATATTCCTTTACCGCCTGTAAATTCTGCCGCTTGGCCGCGTGCTTTGTCCGTTCCGCCCCTCTGATCTCATCCTGCTTAGGTATATTCCGGCTCTGCTCCATAAGCAGAGCCAGCAGCGCGGTTAATTTCGCATAAATCTGCATATCCTTACTGTTAAGATTGGAAGCGGCCATATCATAAATTTCATCTAAGATCTCCTCAAAGCAATTCCCATCCACCGGCGCGAAGACACAGCATCCTCCCCGCTCCACATATTTTTCATAGATGCCGCCCATGTTCGGCCCATAAAAATGAACCCACTTTAAACGCCATAAAACCTCGGAACTGCTGTGGGCATACACCCGATGGCAGTCCACAAACACACAGTCCCCCTGTCTGAGTTGATAAACCGTCCCCTCATATTCCAGCGCGCCTTCTCCCTCCAGCACCATAAAAAAGAGGTAGGAGGATAAGTTCTGCCGTCTGCTGGTATGGGGCCGCTGGGCGCACAGTTCTCCCGCCTCCTGCAGATGAATCAGATTGGCCTTGGCAAAATCCGACGGCGTGTAGATGATGCGGTTCGATTTTACCAGCGTTCCGTCAAAAAGCATGGGATCCATGTCGTCATCCGCCTTTCTATGCTGCTATGCTGCCATGCTGCTATGCCAGCTATGTTATGCTATTATGCTGGCGACGCTATACCGTTATGTCATCCCCACTATGTCGCACTGTACCTTGCAATGCGGCACAGGATACGATACATTCCTTTTGTACAGAGAGTATATCACAAAAGTCAATATAATGCTAGCAATTCTCAAAATATGCCCTTTCCATGAGCAGATTAATTTGTAAAATATTCCTTAGCATCTGCTTTAATGAACTCTAGCAGACTCTAGCAGGCATTTATGAAACCCTCCAATTTGCAGAGTGTCATTGCGCAGATTGTGATTATCCAAAGTGTCATTGCGCAGATTGCACATTCAACGCAGACGTCCACCTTCACCGCAAGCGGTCAAGGTGCGAAGCACTTCTAAGGCTTGCACCATAGAGTGCTTCGCCAAGAAGTGCTAATCTCACCTCAAGATGCTAAAATGCAGCATCCATCGTAACGAAGTTACGTTGTGTGCCGGCGGTTCGCCAGAGTCTTTTCAGCTATAATCTATCATAAAACAAGACGGGAGGATATACAAAACACTATGAAAAAAGCTTTGATCACAGGTATCACGGGACAGGACGGTTCCTATCTGGCGGAATTTCTGCTGGAGAAGGGATATGAAGTACACGGAATCATCCGGCGCGCATCCATCTCCAACACGGCGCGCATCGACCATCTGATCGCCGCGCGGGCTGTCACGCTCCACGACGGAGATCTGTCGGACTCTTCCTCCCTGTTCCGCATTATCAATCTGATACAGCCCGACGAAATCTATAATCTGGCCGCTCAGTCCCATGTGCAGGTGTCCTTCGACGTACCGGAATATTCCGGGGACGTAGACGCGCTGGGCGTGCTGCGCATCTTGGAGGCGGTCCACATTCTGGGCCTCACCCGCAAAACCAGAATCTATCAGGCGTCCACCTCAGAGCTTTTCGGCAAGGTGGAGGAGATTCCCCAGAAAGAGACCACCCCTTTCCACCCGTACAGCCCCTATGCGGTGGCCAAGCAGTACGGCTTCTGGATCGTCAAAGAATACCGGGACGCTTATCAAATGTTTGCCGTAAACGGTATTTTGTTTAACCACGAGTCCGAGCGCCGGGGCGAAAATTTTGTCACCAGAAAGATCACGCTGGCCGCGGGACGCATCGCGGAAGGCATTCAAGATCATCTGGAGCTGGGCAATCTGGACTCTTTGAGGGACTGGGGCTATGCCAAAGACTATGTGGAATGCATGTGGCTGATGCTGCAGCATCACACCCCCGAAGATTTTGTCATTGCCACCGGCAGACAGCACACCGTCCGGGATTTTACAGAGAAGGCGTTTGCCTTCAACGGTCTCACACTCCGCTGGGAAGGCGAGGGGCTGGAGGAGAAGGGCTATGACGCCGCCACAGGCAGGATGCTGGTGTGCGTCAACCCGGCGTGGTTCCGCCCCACCGATGTGGACAATCTTCTAGGCGATCCCACCAAAGCCAAAACCGAGCTGGGATGGAATCCGCAAAAGACATCCTATGAAGAGTTGATACGGATTATGGCCGAGCATGACCGGGCGCTGGCCAAGAAGGAGGCAAAAATACAATGATGGACAAAGACGCCAAAATCTATGTGGCAGGGCATAACGGGATGGTGGGATCCGCCATTGTCCGCGCGCTGCAGTCCCAAGGATACCGCAATCTGCTGATGAGAAGCCACAGAGAACTTGATCTTGGCAGGCAGGCTGACGTGGAAGCTTTTTTTGCGGAGGAGAAACCGGACTATGTCTTTCTGGCGGCCGCCAAGGTGGGCGGTATCATGGCCAACTCGGAAGCGCTGGCGGATTTTATGTACGACAATATGATTCTGGAGATGAACGTGATCCACGCCGCATGGCAGAACGGCTGCAAGAAGCTCCTGTTCTTAGGTTCTTCCTGCATTTATCCCCGCATGGCTCCCCAGCCCATGCCCGAGAGCTGTCTTCTGACCTCGGAGCTGGAGAAGACCAACGAGGCCTATGCGCTGGCCAAAATTTCCGGCTTGAAATACTGTGAATTTCTCAACCGGCAATACGGCACGGATTATATCTCCGCCATGCCCACCAATCTCTACGGTCCCAACGACAATTACCACCCTACCCGCAGCCATGTGCTGCCCGCTCTGATCCGCCGCTTTCATGAGGCGAAAGAGGCTGGGCTTGACAGCGTCACCTGCTGGGGTACCGGCTCCCCCTTGCGGGAATTTCTCTATGTGGACGATCTGGCAGACGCCTGCATTTTTCTCATGAACCGCTACTCTGGCGACGAGACGGTCAACGTGGGTACCGGGAAGGAACTGACCATCCGCGAACTCACAGAACTGGTGGCCAAAGTGATCGGCTATACGGGCGAAATCAAATGGGATACGGACAAGCCGGACGGTACTCCCCGCAAACTTCTGGATGTGTCCAAACTGGAGCGTCTGGGCTGGAGGAGCCGCACCGGGCTGGAGGAAGGCATCCGGCTGACCTATGCGGACTTCTTAAACAATCCCGTCCACAGGGAATAATTCTATCTCGCAAGGAGGTTTGTATGAATATTATCTTATTGTCCGGCGGCTCCGGAAAGCGTCTCTGGCCGCTCTCCAACGACGTCCGCTCCAAGCAGTTTATCAAACTTTTCAAAACTCCGGACGGCGGTTATGAATCCATGGTGCAGCGGGTCTACCGCCAGATCCGGAGCGTGGATCCCAGCGCCCGCATCACCATCGCCACCGCCAAGACCCAAGTCTCCGCCATCCACAACCAGCTGGGGGACAACGTGGGGGTCTGCGTGGAGCCGTGCAGACGGGATACGTTTCCCGCCATCGCTCTGGCAAGCGCCTATCTCCATGATGTGGAGGGGATCGACGCCGGGGAGCCTGTGGTGGTATGCCCCGTGGATCCCTACGTGCGGGAAGATTATTTTCAGGCGCTTAAGAAGCTTGGCGCTCTGGCCGCCGAGAGTCCCGCCAATCTGATATTGATGGGAATCGAACCCACTTATCCCAGCGAAAAATACGGCTATATCATGCCCGAGGACAAGGAGACGGTCAGCAACGTCCTCTCTTTCCGGGAAAAGCCCGACGAGGAGACGGCCAAAAAGTACATCCGTCAGGGGGCGCTCTGGAACGGCGGCGTCTTCGCCTATCAGCTGGAATATGTGCTTCGCCGCGCCCATGAATTGATCGAATTTACGGATTATTATGATCTGTTAAATCAATATGAATCCTTGACCAAGATCAGCTTCGACTATGCGGTGGTGGAAAAAGAACCCCTGATACAGGTTCTGCGCTTCTCGGGAGAGTGGAAAGATATCGGGACTTGGAACACGCTGGCGGAGGCTATGGACGAACACAGCGTGGGCAATGTCATCTTGAACAAAACATGCGACAACGTGCATGTGGTCAATGAACTGGATATGCCCATCCTCTGTATGGGACTTAGGGATGCGGTGGTTGCCGCCAGCCCGGAGGGCATCCTTGTGTCCGACAAAGAACAGTCCAGCCATATCAAGCCCTTTGTGGACGCCATCGACCAGCAGATTATGTTTGCGGAGAAATCCTGGGGGAGCTTCCGGGTGCTGGATGTGGAGGAGGAGAGCCTTACCGTGAAAATCACATTGAACCCCGGCCACCGCATGAACTACCACAGCCACGAACGCCGGGACGAGACCTGGACCGTTCTCTCGGGAAAAGGCAGAACCATCGTGGACGGGATGGAACAGCCCGTACAGGCCGGGGATGTAATCACCATGCAGGCCGGCTGCCGCCACACGGTCATCGCCGACACCGAATTAAAGATTATGGAGGTTCAGCTGGGCAGAGATATCAGTGTCCATGACAAACAAAAATATGAGCTATGAGAAACAGCCCTTCTTGCCGGCAATGCCTTTCCTGCCGGCAATGCCCTTCCTGCCAGCAATGCCTTTCCTGCTGTACCCGGCAGGCAAAGATTACCTGTGGGGCGGCAGTCGTCTGTCCACGGATTTTCACAAAGATCTGCCTATGACGCCCTTGGCCGAGACATGGGAATGTTCCGCCCATCCCGACGGCTCCAGCACGGTAGCCAGCGGCGTGCATCAGGGACAGTCCCTGCGCCAAGTGCTGGCCGAACACCCGGAATATCTGGGAAGCCATCCCCGCAGCGTGATGGGCGCTCTGCACAACGACACCGAATCGCTTCCCATTCTGGTGAAGCTCATCGACGCCAAAGAACGTCTGTCCGTGCAGGTACACCCGGACGACGCCTATGCTGCGGCTCATGAAAACGGTGCGCTGGGCAAGAGTGAAATGTGGTATGTGCTGGATGCAAAGCCGGACGCCTGCCTAATCTACGGATTCGCGCGGGATATGGAAGAGGCCGACGTGCGCCGCAGTCTGGAACGGGGCAGCATTGAAAAACATCTGCGCAAAGTACCCGTGAAGAAAAACGACGTATTCTTTATCGAAGCGGGAACCGTCCACGCCATCGGCGCAGGAATCCTGTTAGCCGAAATTCAAGAGAACTCCAACCTCACCTACCGCTTATACGATTATGGCCGCACAGACAAAAGCGGCCTGCAGAGGCCTCTCCAGATCGAAAAAGCGCTGCAGGTGTTAAATTACAAAAGCAGCAAAAGTCCCGTGCAGCCCATGCGGGTTCTCCGTTACCGCCCGGGGTTTGCATCGGAACTTTTATGCCGCTGTAAATATTTTCAGGTAGAACGCCTTCTGATCAATCTCACTTCCGCCCCTGCGCCGGACTGCTCCACCACAAAACACAGCTTTCAAGTGCTGCTGTGCGTGGAAGGCGGCGGACATTTGCTGTTTGAACGCGAATCCCTGTCTTTCACCAAGGGAAGCTGCATGTTCCTGCCCGCTGACTCCGTACCCGTTACTTTACGCGGCAAGGCGCAGCTTTTACGCATCAGCTGCTAGAGCCGGCCGACACATGCCGCCAGCCTGCCATCGTTTCAACCTGTTTTGCACAATGACTCTTTCTAAAGTAAGAGTTTTGCAAATGCCTGTTCACAGCAAAAGACAAAAGGAGATATCTGACGATGAGAACAAACAACGGATGTCAGGCTCCGCCAGACATCCTTATGTTAAATAAAATGGCTCAGGCAGAGGCAATGCGCTATGCGAAAATACAACGACTCATCGACTTGCTCTGCCAAAAGGACGAAACCATTTTAGACAAGCTTACCGAAGAGAGCTTTCACGAAGCTTTCTTCGTCGGCAAAAAGATACACATTGACGGGAATCATATCATTATCAAAAAGCAATCCTACACTCCCTGC
Source organism: Muribaculum sp. (assembly GCA_023663735.1). Taxonomy (GTDB): domain Bacteria; phylum Bacillota; class Clostridia; order Lachnospirales; family Lachnospiraceae; genus Acetatifactor. Next base: position 128,618 of record JAMPGV010000001.1, read on the forward strand.
GAACTGCAAAAAATTACAATCAACACCGAAGGCTCCCTGTCCATATACGGAAACAACGGCAGGAAATTGTGCGGCTGGATCGACCTTAACGTGTCCGTTGCAAATATTGAACTTTTCTGCCTATGGGCAAGAAAGCATCATGTGTCCGCCGAAGTCGTCTCCGGAAAGGGAGAGCGGATTCTTCAATTTTCCATATTGGCAATAGGGATACTGGCAATTGTCCTGTTCAGAGTTTTGAAAATCCTGAATGGAACATAAACGCCGGAGAGCTTTTAAACCTCCCTGCGGTAATAGTCCACAATCTTCTTGACTGCCGTGATCACATCCTCCACGTCCTCATTCGTCAAGGAATAATAGAGGGGAAGGCTCATGACCTCCTCGTAATACCGCTCCGCGTTCGGACACAGCCCTTTCCCGTATCCGAGCCGCTCATACCAAGAGTGGTAGTATACGGGCAGATAATGTACCTGCGGGCAGATATTTTCCGCACACAGCGCGTCAAAAAACGCTCTTCTGTCACATCGCAATTTCTCCAAACGCAGTCTCAAAATATACAGATGTCTGGTGGTATCCGACTCCGGAATCTCCCTCTGCACCATGATCTCCGGCACGTCGGCAAAAGCCGCATTGTATTGCTCCACGATCTCCCGGCGTCTCTTAGAAAAGCGCTCCAGCTTGGCAAGCTGGCTGATGAGCAGCGCCGCCTGAATATCCGTGATGCGGTAATTGTAGCCCAGCTCCACCTGCTCGTTGTACCACGCCGCATCCGTGGGATGAACCATCTCCTCCCGGCTGCGGGTGATCCCGTGGCTGCGCAGACGCAGAAGCCTCCGGTAGAGAGCCTCGTCGTCGGTGGTGACGGCGCCGCCTTCCCCGGCGGTAACCGTTTTCACCGGATGAAAACTAAAACACGTCATATCCGAGATACTGCCCACCGGACGCCCCTTATATTTGGTGCCGATGGCATGGGCGGCGTCCTCGATCAGAACCAGCCCGTGTTCCCGGCAGATCGACCGGATCTCGTCCAGTTCTACGGCCTGTCCCGTGAAATCCACGGCGACCACCCCCTTTGTGCGGGGCGTAATCAATTTTCTGACGGAATCCGGATCGATATTATAGGTCTCGGGACGGATATCCGCAAATACCGGACGCGCCCCCACATAGAGAATGCAGTTGGCGGACGCCGCAAACGTGATGGAACTCACGATCACCTCGTCCCCCTCCCGAAAACCCGCCGCCATGGCCGCCAGATGTAGAGCCGCCGTGCCGTTGCTCACCGCCACGGCATACTTTGCCCCCGTAATCTTGCAGAGTTCCCGTTCCAACTCGGCGATCTTTGGGCCGCCCGTGAGCGACGGACTCCTCAAGGTCTCCGCCACCGCGTCGATATCCTCCTGATCGATATACTGTTTTCCATAATGAATCGGCGTCTCCCGAACGGGAGCGCCGCCGAATATTGCCAACCGATCCATGTAACCTCCCTGCGCCTTACTGCTCCAGATCCAGTGTCCGCAGACGCTCGCGGATCTGTTCCACACTCAGCCAGTCCGTGTTGTTGCCGGAACTGTAGGAGAAGCCCTCCTCCACTTTCCTGCCGGACTCATTGATTTTCTGTTTGCTGTTCCACTTCACCTGCGGATACACGATAAAATGCTTGTCATATTCATAAGTGGTCAGGGAATCTTCCACCGTGACCATGATCTCGTGCAGTTTCTCACCGGGATAGATCCCGATCTCTTTGGTCTTGCAGCCCGGCAGCATCGCCTCCGCCAGATCCGTGATCTTAAAGGAAGGAATTTTCGAGATAAACGTCTCTCCCCCGGTGGACTCTTCCAGCGCTTTGATGACCAGTTCCACACCCTCCTGCAGGCTGATCCAGAACCGCGTCATCCGATAATCCGTCACCGTCAGCTCCGTACAACCGCTCCGGATCATATCGTGGAACTTGGGAATGACCGAACCTCGGCTGCCCGCCACATTGCCGTAGCGCACAATCGAGAAACAAATGTCCTTATTCCCCGCATAGGCATTGGCTGCAATAAAGAGCTTGTCCGACACCAGCTTGGTGCCGCCGTAGAGGTTGACGGGATTGACCGCCTTGTCCGTGGAAAGCGCCACCACTTTCTTCACGCCGCAGTCTAACGAGGCGTCTATCACATTCTGCGCGCCGTTGATATTGGTCTTGATCGCCTCCGCGGGATTGTACTCACAGGCGGGTACCTGTTTTAAGGCCGCCGCGTGGATCACATAATCCACTCCCTCCAAAGCTCTGCGCAGACGCTCTCTGTCGCGCACATCCCCGATGAAGAAGCGGAGTCTGTCCGCATATTCTTTGAACTCGTTCTGCATCAAAAACTGCTTGAACTCGTCCCGGGAATAAATAATCACTTTCTTCGGCTGGCAGCGCTCCAAGACATATCTGGTAAACGCCTTGCCGAAACTCCCCGTGCCGCCCGTAATCAGAATGACTTTATTCGTAAACATAATATCCTCACTTTCACTTCCCTAAAGATTGGTATATTATAGCATACTCCCGCACGGAAATCAATTTTACTTTGTGGTCGATTTACAAAAATGACAAATCCTTGCTTACAACTTAATAACGGCAGGGAGGGAACCGCCTCTCTGCCGTACCACGAAAGAGAGGATTGACATTGTCAAAGAAACCTCTATCTTCATTCTTCATCGTTCTCTCTTTTTGACCAAACGGAACATATCTTACAATAAAATCACTTTCAATCAAAGCATTTAGAGCCTGTGAGAACGTTCCGCCGCCCCCCGAAGGTTGTTAAAATAGACGCAACACGTTTCCTTGACGCAAGGCGATCATCGCATGAAATGTGCTATGATGAAGTTTTATCCGATTAGTAGTATTGACATTTCGGAGAAATGAATTCTTTATAAAAAATCCGACACAAAAAATGCAAAACCCGACATTCGTTATTGACATTAATATAATATTGCTTTAAAATATGGCTGTATCGTACAGATACATATATTTACAGATTATACAAAGGAGAAAGTGTCATGAAGAACCGTATCATCAGAAACATCATCACTACCGTGAGCGTTCTCAGCTGCGCCCTGTGCCTCTCTGTAACGCCCGTGTCTGCAGCCTCTTCCGCAGCTGCGCCTCAGGCCATTGGAAGCGGCACCACCATCGAACCCCATGCCGCAGATAGAAGATGGGTCTACAAAGAAGAAAACAATAAGCTGTATAAGCGTATATTTAATTATTCCACCCATCAGTGGGAGGGCGAATGGATCTTCGTCCGCAATCTGTAATCGCCGCGGGCAGCCGCCTGTGCCGGAAGGAACCGGCAAAACGGAAACAATCCTAAAAATGAAATTGAGAATTAAATAGGGCAATGACAGACTTTTCCAGATACGCCAATTGGTGAGAAAAGTCTGTTTTTGTTGACTTCTATCGGAAAATATCCTATAATGAGCCTATCAAACTGCAGAAAGGATAGGTATCATGATAAACCCTAGAGAATTGGATGTGCTGAACATCCTCTGGAAATCCGAACAGCCCCTGATGGCCACCGATATTGTCAACGCAGGCGACGGCCTGACCCAGAGTACCGTAACCGCCGTACTCAGAAAGCTCCTGCGGGCCAAGCTGGTGGAAGTGGCGGGCATCACCCACAGCGGCAAGGTGCTGAGCCGCACCTACCGTCCCACGGAGGCCTCCAGAGAGGCGATCTTGCAGGACTTCACGGACAATTACAACAGCTTCAGCGACGTGGTGTCCAAAAGCACCCTGTTCGCAGCTCTGCTCAAGACCAGCGGCGACACCGATCAGGTGAAGAGCGATATCGCCGAACTGCGGTCCATGCTCAAAGATTACGAACAACAATACGTTAAGAAGAAATAGGTGAGGATTCTATGCTGCAGATTTCCATATCCACCATATTTATGACTGTCGTCACCACGAATCTCTTTCTGGCCGTGCTGGCGCTCAGCTTTTGTCATACCGATTTTATGGTTCGGGTGGGCTACAGGCAACTGGCGCTCTTTGTGATTTTTGCGCTTGTCCGGCTCCTGTTCCCGGTGGAGCTGCCGTTTACCATCACCGTGTTCTTCCCCTTATCTGTCTCCAAGATCATAGCGTTTGTTCATCAAGGGCTGTTCACAATAGGCGGACAGCCCATTTCCTTATGGCAGCTGTTCAAATGGGTCTGGGCGATCGGCTGTTTGGCTGCGTTGGCGTACTATATCGACCTCTACCGCCGCACCCGTTCCCACATCGTCCTGTGTGCAAAGAAGGTGGATCACAAGGAACCCTACGCCTCAATGCTGCAGCGCGTCTGCGCGGAGCGGGGCAAACCTAATCGCTTCACCATACTGATGGTCCCCGGACTCAGTATGCCGGCAATCTGCGGTTTCTTCTCCCCCCGCATTCTGCTGCCGGAGAACCTCCCCTTGACGGAGAAGGAACTGTATTTTATCCTGATGCATGAGACCAGCCACTACTTCCGCCACGACCTGTGGAACAAACAGTTCGTCAAGATGATCTCGATCCTGTACTGGTGGAATCCGTTCTGCCATCTCCTGAACAGTCAGGCGGACGTCATTCTGGAGATGCGCATTGACCACGACGTCTCCCGTTCCTGTGCGTATCAGATTACGGAATATACGAACTGCCTGCTGAATCTGTCAGAGCGGTCTCTGGCTCTGTCCAAGTCTAAGTCCCAATCCTCCTCTTTCGACACGTTCTCTCTGCCCTTGCTGCGCCCTAAGAACAGCGATCTGTACAAGCGCACCAACATCCTTCTGAAAAAACCGGAAAAGAGCGGCAGGACGCTCAACATTGCGCTGACTGCGGCGACCTGCGCGGTCTATCTGTTCTCCTACCTCTTTATCTGGGAAGCTCATTGCGGCCCGGAAATTCCTATCCCTCCAGATCAGGCGCAATATAATGTCATGCAGCCCACAGCAGAAAACAGCTATTTTATCGACAATGAGGACGGCATTTACGACCTGTATTATGGAGATCTCTTCTTTGAGACTGTGGATTCCTTAAAATACTATTCCAAGAAAATCCCCGTCTACACCAAAGACAGCCTGCCTTTGCCGCAATAAAAAGAGAGGACTGCCCAAATGAATAGTGGTGTGTTTACAATTAAGGATATTGAAAATTTAGTGCAGCCAATCGCTGAAAAATATAAAGTGAAAGCAA